>DASWTI010000476.1:0-15205 GCA_036402215.1 Pseudonocardiaceae bacterium | reverse complement strand
TCGACGCCGTCCGGCCGGACCGGCACGGCCCCCGGCAGGCGCCCGGCGAGCGATCGCGCCGGCCCGGAATCGCCTGCCACCACGAGGGTCCGGCCCGCGTCCGGCCCCGCCACCACGGGAAACCGCCGGGGTGTCCACAGTGGACGGTAGAGACAGTCCGGCACGGTGCGCGGCCCGGCCTCGGCGAGCTCGGCCGCCCGCACCGCGTCGTCCAGCTCACCGGCCAGCAGCCGTGCCCGCATCGCCGCGCGCTGGATCTTGCCGCTGGTGGTCTTGTCGAAGTCCTCGCGCGGCACCGCGACCAGCACCACCGCGGTCAGCTGCAACCGCCGCGCCAGCGCCTCCCGCACGGCGGCGAGCACGCGCCCGGTGACCGGCCCCGACCGCGGCACGAACAGCACGGCCGGCTGCTCGGTGCCGGCCGGCGACGGCACCGCCACGGCGGCCACGAAGCTCGGGGTCACGCCGTCCACCGCGCCGACCACGTCCTCGATCTCGTGGCAGAAGTGGTGCACGCCGTTGACGATGATGATCTCCTTGGCCCGCCCGGTGATGGTGATCCGGCCGCCGGTGGCGAACGCGAGGTCACCGGTGTCGAACCAGCCGTCGCCGACGAATGCCTCGGCGTCGGCCGCGGGGTTGTTCAGGTAGCCGGGGGTGACCCTGGCCGAGCGCACCTGCAGCCGCCCGATGGTCAGCTCCGGCAGCACGGCGCCGCCGGGACCGGTGACGCGGAACTCGGTGCCCGGGTCGGGCGGGCCCATGCTCAGCAGCGTCGAGGAACCGGGTTCCGGCCCGTCCAGCAGCGTCAGCCGCCCGGAGCCGGACCGGCGTACGTGCTGCACCGCCGCCGCGGTGAGCGGCTGGTGGCAGATCATCGTGCAGGTCTCGGCCATGCCCCAGCCGAGCACCACCGCCGGCGCCGTGATGCCGAACGGCTCGACGGCCGCCACGAACCGCGCCATCACCGGCTCGGTGCACTGCTCGCCCGCGTTGACCAGGGTGCGCACCGAGCTCAGGTCCCACCGCCGGTCCGGGTTCGCCCGCACCGCGTCGGCGATCAGCGTGAACCCGAAGTTCGGCGACCAGCTGTGCGCGGCCCGGTGCCGTTGCAGCACGTCGAGCCAGCGCAGCGGATCGGCCAGCACCAGGCCGGTCCCGGCGTGCACCTGCGCGCAGCGCAGCACCACCGGGGCCAGGTGGAAGCTCAGCGTGCCGACCACGTGGTCCAGCGGCAGCCAGTTGGCGAACACGTCGCCGGGGCGGACCGTGAGGGCCCGCCGGGCGGCCTGGGCGTACCGGATGACGCCGCCGTGGGTCACCTGGATGACCTTGGAACGCCCGGTGCTGCCCGAGGAGAGCTGCAGGAACGCCACCTCGTCCGGTCGTGGGGAGTGCAGGTCGGCGGCCGGCTCGGCGTCGCGGCACCCGGCGAGGTCCAGCACCCGCAGCCCGGCCCAGCCGGCCCGCTCGCCGTACCCGCGCAGGGCGGCCACCGTGCCGCCGCCGGACAGCACGGGGGCCTGGCCGAGGGTCCGCCAGGCGTGTTCGAGCTTGTCCAGCACGGCGTTGCGCCGGTCGTAACCGGGGGCCTGGGCCACCGCGACCGGTCGCATACCGCCGAGCAGACAGGCCCACAGGCCGACCAGGTGGTCGCCGAGGTCGGGCAGGTGCAGCAGCACCGGATCGCCCGGGCCCAGGCCCTGCGCGCGCAACGCGGTGAGCACCCGGCGGGCCGCCGCCAGCAGCTCCGGGTAGCCGATGGCGCGCTCACCGGCCTCGCCGATCACGTGGACCCCGAGGTCCGGCTCCCGGTCGGCCGCCGCCAGCAGGGCCGTCACCAGCGTGTCCGGGTCGTCCGGGTGCCGGTGCGGCTCGGGGTCGGGGCCGGTGCACCACGCGGGCGGTCCGTCGTCGTCGCCGTCGCCGGGGTCCGGCCCGTCGGTGTCCGCGGTGGCGGTGGCGTCGGGCTGCCAGCGGGCCGGCAGGTCCAGCAGGGCGTCCAGGTGCAGCCGCGCCGGGCCGGGGGCGGGCACCGCCTCGGGCGTGGCGTCGCCGGGGATCACCGGCAGGGCCGCCAGCGCGCCGGGGTCCGGCCGTCCGTGCCCGTCGCGCGGGACGCGGCTGATCACGCTCAGCAGCACCGGATCGCCGGTCGGTGCGCGCAGGCCGGCCGCGTCGACCACCCGGCGCAGGGTCCCCGGATCGGCGCCGGGCGCCGGCACCACGTACGCCACCCGGTAACCCCGGCCGTCGGTGCCGGTGCGGCGCAGCACGGCGACGTCCAGCACGGCCGGTCGCGCCGCCAGCGCCGCCTCCAGGGCGAGGTCCCGGCCGTCCGGCGAACCACCGCTGCCCGGGCCGTCACTGCCCGTGCCACTCGGGTCGTCCGTGCCGTGCGTGCCGTCCCGGTGATCAGCCATCGCTTCCACCGCCTCCCCGTCGTGGTGGCGCGCCGGGTACCGGCCGGCCGTCGAGGAACGCCGCCAGCAGCCGCGCCGCCTCGGTCACGTGCGGCGGCCGCATCACCTCGTAGTGGCCGGCGGCCAGGCCCACCGCGTGCGCCCCCGGGCCGGCGAGGCGAGACCACGCCTCGGCGTCCCCGGGGGAGTCCTGGCCGTGCACGACGAGGGTGCGGCCCCGGTAGGGCCGCGGCCGGTAGCCGGCGTGCGCGGCGAGCGTGGCCCGGTACACCGCGAACCGCCGCCGCACCGCCGCGTCGTCCGGGGGCACGTCCCCGCCGTTCGTCCGCCGCAGGTCCTCGGCGAACGCCGCCCACGCGTCGGCCGGTAGGTCACCGGACGGGAACCCGGCGTCGATCATGGCGAGGGCGACCGGCCCGGTGGCCTCCAGGCGGTGCGCGAGCTCGCGGGCGACCACTCCGCCGGCCGACCAGCCGGCCAGGAGGAACGGCCCGTCCGGCACCAGCGCGGTGATCACCGGCAGGTAGCGGCCGGCGAGCTCGTCCACCGTGCCGGCGGGGGCCGTGTCGTCGGCGGCCAGCCCGTACACCGCCCGCCCGCCCGGCAGCGCCGCGGCCAGCTCGCGGTAGCAGAACACCGTCCCCCCGGCCGGGTGCAGCAGGAACAGCGGCGCCCCGGCGTCCGGCCCGCCCGGCCGCAGCGGCACCACGGGGTCGAACGGGCCGCCGGCGCGGATCGCCTCGGCCAGCGCGGCCACCGTCCGTGCGCGCAGCACGGCGTCGGGCGCCAGGTCGCGCCGGAACCGGTCCCGGACCACCGCGGCGAGCCGCAGCGCCGACAGCGAGTCGCCCCCGGCGTCGAAGAAGTCGTCGTGCGCGCCGACCCGCCGCACCCCGAGCACGTCCGCCACCAGCTCGGCCAGCACCGCCTCCCGGTCGTCGCGCGGCGGCACGTACGCCGCCCCCGTAAGCCCCGCCGCGGCGGCCGCGCGCAACGCCGCCCGGTCGACCTTTCCGTTGCGGGTCAACGGAAGCGCGTCGTGCGCCAGCCACCGGGCCGGCACCAGGTGCGCCGGCAGCCGGTCCCGCAGCCGGCCCGCCAGCTCCTCGAACCCGACCGGCCGGTCGAGCACCACGTGGCCGGTCAGCCGGTCGTCCTGCCACAGCACGGCGGCCTCGCGGACCGCCTCGTGGCCGCGCAGCGCCGCCTCGATCTCCCCGGGTTCCACGCGCATGCCGCGGAGCTTCAGCTGGTCGTCGGTGCGGCCCAGGAACTCCAGCGCCCCGTCCGGCCGCCGGCGCCCCAGGTCGCCCGTGCGGTACAGCCGGCCACCGCGCGCCGCCGGGTCCGGTACGAACCGCTCGGCGGTCATCGCGGGCTCACCGCGATAGCCGTCGGCCAGCCCGGCGCCGCCGAGGTACAGCTCCCCGGTGACCCCGACCGGCACCGGCGCCCCGTAGGGGTCCAGCACGTGCACGGTCACGTTGTCGATCGGCCGCCCGATCGGCACCGTGTCGCCGTCCTCCTCGGTGCAGCGCCAGTGCGTGACGTCCACCGCGGCCTCGGTCGGCCCGTACAGGTTGTGCAGCTCGACCCCGGCCGGCGCGGCCGCGTGGAACCGGCGGCGCAGCGCCACCGGCAGCGCCTCCCCGCTGCAGATCACCCGGCGCAGCGTGGTGTCGCCGTCGATCCGGGCGTGGTCCAGGAAGGCCGACAGCATCGACGGGACGAAGTGCACCGTGCTCACCGCGCGCCGCCGGATCAGGCCGGCCAGGTGGGCGGGGTCGCGGTGCCCGTCCGGCCGCGCCAGCACCAGCCGGCCCCCGGTGATCAGCGGCCAGAAGAACTCCCACACTGACACGTCGAAGGTGGCCGGCGTCTTCTGCAGCACCCCCTCGCCCTCGCCGAGCCGGTAGGCGCGCTGCATCCAGAGCAGCCGGTTGCAGATCGCCCGGTGCGGGACCACCACGCCCTTCGGCCGGCCGGTCGAGCCCGACGTGAAGATCAGGTAGGCGGCGTCGTCCGGCCCGGCCGCGGACGGCCCGGCCGCGGACGGCCCGGCCACGGACCCCGGGTCCTCGCCGGACGGGTCGGCCACCGCCACGCCCGGCCGTTCCGCGTGCGGCCGTTCCCCGCCAGGTGGCTCCTCGTCCGACGGGTCGACCACTCGCACGCCCGGTGGCGCCGCCCACCCGGGCTCCGCCAGCACCAGCGTCACCCCGGCCGCGGCCAGCAGCTCCGCGATCCGCGCCGGTGGGTCGTCCGGGTCCAGCGGCACGTATGCCGCGCCGGCCCTCAGCGTCGCCAGCAGGCCGACGACCAGCGCCGGGGAGCGCCGCAGGCAGACCCCGACGAACCGGCCCGGCCCGGCGCCGAGGCCGGCCAGCCGCCGGGCCAGCCGGTCGGCGCGCCCGGTCAGCTCGGCGTAGCCGATGCGCTCGTCCTCGAACTCGCACGCCACCAGGGCGGGGGTCCGCGCCGCCTGCCGCGCCACCAGCTCGTGCAGCACGTGCGGCTCCGGGTGATGCCACCGCGTGGCGTTCCACGAGGCCGGCTCCCGGTGCTCGGCGGGGGAGAGCAGGTCCACGTCGTAACGTCCGTCCGGGTCGCCCATGGCCGCCAGCACCGCGCGGTAGTACCCGCCGATCCGGCGGACCTGCTCCGGGTCGAACTCCGCGGCGTCGAACCGCAGCGCCAGCCCCGGGCCACCGCCCGCGGCAGGAGCCTTGGGGGCGCATGGTTCATTGGCCCCGGCACCGCCCAGGGAGAACTCGGCGCCGAACGCGAAGCTGGTGCCGGCGTGTCCCTCGTGGGCCAGCACCTCGAAGCCGTCGGGCCCGGCGGCGTCGAAGCGCGTGCAGTTGACGAACGTCTCGAACAACGGCCGGCGCAGCTCGTGCCGGATCTCCGCCATCGGGAACCGCCGGTGCCGGTGCGACTCCACGTCGAGCGCGGCCACGCTCTCGGCCAGCTCGGCCCAGGTGCCGCCGGGCAGCCGCACCCGCAGCGGCAGGGTGTTCAGGAACAGCCCGAGCACCTCGTCGCCACCGGCGGTCTCCGGGCGGCCGTGGTGCACGACGCCGGTCACCACGTCGGTGCTGCCGGTCAGCAGCGCCATCACCCGGACATGGGCGGCGATCAGCACGGTGCGCAGCGCGGTGCCGAGCCGCCGGGCCAGCCGCTCGGCGCCCGCCGCCGCCTCGGCGACGTCCACCTCCAGCAGCCGCAGGTCCGGCTCGCCGACCGGCGGCCGCCACCGCGGCAGCTCGGCGAACGTGCTGTCCCGCAACGACTCCAGCCAGAACCGGCGGTGCTCCTGGTCGGCCAGCGCGCGGCGCTCCAGCTCCACGAAGTCCCGGAACCGCGCCGCCGGTGGGGGCTGCGGCGCCGGCGCCGGCCCGTCGAGCCCACGCAGGTACCGCCCGGCCAGCTCGGCGAACAGCGACCGCTCGCTCCAGCCGTCGAGAATGGCGTGGTGCTCGGCGATCCACAGCCGGAACAGGCCGGGGCCGAGGTGCTGGACGTGCAGCCGCATCAGGGGCGCGGTGTCCGGCCGGAACGGCCTGGCCCGTTCCTCGGCGAACCGGCGCCGCGCCGCGGCCTGCTGCGCGTCCGGGTCCAGCCCGCGCAGGTCCTCGAAGGTGATCGGCGGCTGCACCCCGGCGTGCACCAGCTGGACCGGCTCGCCGAAGCGGTGCAGGTCGAACGACGTGCGCAGGATCTCGTGGCGGGCCAGCACGGCCGCCACCGCCTCGCGCCAGGCCGCCTCCGAGTGCGGCGCGCGGACCAGGTACCCGGCCACGTTGTGGTACAGCCCGTGCGCCTCGCCGTGATAGATCATCCCGGCCTGGAGCCTGGTCAGCGGATAGGCGTCCACCACCCCGGCCGGTACCAGCGCGCGGTCCTCCTCGGACAGCAACGTGAACGGCCGGCCCCGCCCGGCGCGCGGCGGGACCGGGCCGCCGGTGGTGACGTGCGGGGCCAGCCGCCGGACGGTCTGGTGCCGCAACAGGTCCGGCAGCGTGAACCGCAGCCCGCGGCGCCCGGCGGCGGCGAGCAGCCGGATGCTGCGGATCGAGTCCCCGCCCAGCGCGAAGTAGTTGTCGTCGACGCCCACGCGCGCGGCGCCGAGCACCTCGGACCACACCTCGGCCAGGGCCCGTTCCACGGCGGTACCCGGCGCGGCGTACCGGCCGGCCCCGATCCGCCGCCCGGCCGGTCCGGCCAGCTCCGTCAGCCGGGCGCGGTCGGTCTTTCCGTTGCGGGTCAACGGAATCCGCTCCAGCGCCACGAACTCGGCCGGCACCAGGTGCGCGGGCAGCGTGCGCAGCAGGTGTGCGCGCAGCTCGGCCGCGTCCGGGACGCCGGCGCCCGGCGCCGGCACCACGCAGCCCACCAGGCGCCGATCGCCGCGGTCGTCCGTCACGGCCAGCACCACCGCCTCGCGAACCCGGGGATGCGTGACCAGCGCCGCCTCGATCTCGCCCGGCTCCACCCGGAAGCCGCGGATCTTCACCTGGTCGTCCAGCCGGCCCAGGTAGACCAGCTCGCCACCCGGCAGCCGCCGGACCAGGTCACCGGTGCGGTACGCCGGGTACGCGGGATCGGCCGGGTGCCGGACGAACCGCCGCGCCGTGAGCTCCGGCCGGCCGAGGTAGCCGCGGGCCACGCCGGCGCCACTGATCACCAGCTCGCCGGGCACGCCGGCCGGCACCGGCTCACCGGCGGCGTCCAGCACACACGCCCGCAGGTCCGGCAGCGGCACGCCGATCGGGCTGTCGCCGCGCTTCAGGTCGGCGGCCAGGATCCGGCGGTAGGTGGCGTGCACGGTGGTCTCCGTGATGCCGTACATGTTGATCACCCGCGGCCGCTCGTCGCCGTGCCGCCGCAGCCACGGCCGTAGCGTCGCCGGGTCGAGCGCCTCGCCCCCCAGCACCACGTACCGCAACGCCAACCCCGGGTCGCCGGCCTCGTCCCCGGCGCCCGCGTGCCCGGCCCGGCCCGCCTCGCCCGCGCCGCCCGCCTCGCCCGCCTCGCTGTCGGCGGCGATGAGCTGACGGAACGCCGACGGCGTCTGGCTCAGCACCGTGACCCGCCGCTCACGCAGCAGCCGGTGGAGGTCCGCGGGGGAGCGGCCGACCTCGGCCGGCACCACGACCAGCCGGCCGCCGGTGGTGAGCGCGCCCCACAGCTCCCACACCGAGAAGTCGAAGGCGTACGAGTGGAACAGGGTCCACACGTCGTGCTCGCCGACCTCGAACCACCGGCGGGTCGCGGTGAACAAGCGGGCCACGTTGCGGTGGGTGACGAGGGTGCCCTTCGGCGCGCCGGTCGAGCCCGAGGTGTGGATCACGTAGGCCAGGTGGTCGGGCGTCACGCCGGTGACCGGCGCCGTGACCGGCCCGTCGCCGTCGCCGTCGCCACCGTCGTCCAGGTCCACCACTCGTCCCGCGAACCCGGGGAACCGGTCCCGCTGCCCACCGTGGACGACCAGGTGCCCGATCCCGCTGTCCCGCACCAGGAACGCGAGCCTCGGGTCCGGGTACTCCGGGTCCAGCGGCAGGTAGGCGCCGCCCGCCTTGGCGATCGCCAGGATGCCCGCCACCAGGTCGGCCGACCGCCCGGCGCACAGCCCCACCAGGACCTCCGGTCCCACGCCGGCGGCCCGCAGCCGGTGGGCCAGCCGGTTCGCCCGCTCGTCGAGCTGCCGGTACGTCAGCTCCACCGCGCCGCAGCTCACCGCCACGGCGTCCGGCCGGCGCGCGGCCTGCTCGGCGAACAGCTCGTGGCAGCACCGCACCGGCTCCGGCGCGGGCGGCACCGGCAGCAGCTCGGCGCGCTCCCCGGCGGTCAGCATCGGCAGGGTGGCCACCGGGTGGTCGGGGTCGTCCGCGATGCCCTCCAGCAGCCGCCGGTAGTGCCCGGCGAGGCGGCGCACGGTCGCCGCGTCGAACAGCGCGGTGCGGTACTGGAACACCGCGGCCAGGTCGGCCCCGGTGTCCACGACGTCCAGCTCCAGCTCGACCTTGGCGTGGCGGGGCGGGTGCTCCAGCTCGCTGACCAGCAGGCCCGGCAGCTCCCAGCGGGTGGCCGGGGTGTTCTGCAGACCGAACATCACCTGGAACACCGGGTCCCGGTCGGCGGCGCGGTCCGGGTTCACCTCCTGCACCACCCGCTCGAACGGCAGCTCCTGGTGGTCGTGCGCGTCCAGCGCGGTCCGGCCGACCCGGCGCAGCAGCTCCCGGAACGCCGGGCCGCCGGACAGGTCGCAGCGCAGGGCGACGGTGTTGACGAACAGCCCCACGGTGTCCTCGAACTCGGGCCGGGTCCGGTTCGCCACCGGCGAGCCGATCACCAGGTCGTCGAGCCCCGACCAGCGGTGCAGCAGCACCGCGAACGCCGCCAGCAGCCCGGCGAACAGCGTGCACCCCTCCGCGCGGCACAGCCGGGCCAGCGCCTCGACCGGCTCCCGTGGCAGCGCGAACAGGTGGCTGTCGCCGCTGGTCGCCGGCACCCCCAGCGGTCGCGGGCGGTCCGCAGGCAGCCGCAGCACCGGCAGCTCCCCGCCCAGCGCCTCGCGCCAGTACCGCGCCTGCCGCTCCGCCGCCGGCCCGTCCAGCCAGGCGTCCTGCCACCCCGAGTAGTCCGCGTACTGCAACGGCGGCTCGGCCGGCCCGGCGCCGCCGGTGGTCCTGGCCCGGTAGGCGGCCTGCAGGTCGCGCAGCAGCACGGCCAGCGACCATCCGTCGGCCACGATGTGGTGCATCGCCAGCATCAGCACCGACTCGTCGGGCCCGCACCGCAGCACCGCCGCCCGGAACAGCGGGCCGGCGTCCAGGTCGAACGGCCGGGCCACCTCGGCCGCCATCCAGGCCGCCACGTCGGTGCCGGTGTCCACCCGCCAGGCGGGCCGGGCCGCCGGGTCGATCACCTGCATCAGCGTGGTGCCCTCCACCGCGAAGTGCGTCCGCAGCGCCTCGTGCCGGTCCACCACGTCGCCGATCGCCGCGGCCAGCGCTGCCAGGTCGAGCCGGCCGCGGATCGAGTGGAACACCGGGATCGTGTACGTCGGCGCGTCGCCGAGCAGCCGTTGCAGGAAGTACAGCCGTTGCTGGGCGCGGGACGCCGGGAACACGAAGTACCGCGCCTCCGGGTCCGGTCCGGCCGTCACCGGCGCAGGCTCCTGGCCTGCCGGGGGAGGCGGCCGGCCACCGGCTCGTCGGGTACCGCCGCGGACAGCCGCTCCACCACCGCGGCCAGGCCGGCCACCGTCGGGTGCCCGAAGATCGCCTTGACCGGGATGTCGAGGCGCAGCTCGGCCCGCAGCCGCGAGACCACCCGGGTGGCCAGCAGCGAGTGCCCGCCGAGCTCGAAGAAGTCGTCGTCGGCGTCGACCCGGTCCACCTCCAGCACCTGCCGCCAGACCCGGGCGACGGCCCGCTCGGCCGGGGTCGACGGCTCCCGGCCCGTCCCCGGCGGCCCCGCCCGGCCCGGCGCCGGCAGCGCCGCCCGGTCGAGCTTTCCGTTGCGGCTCAACGGAAGCGCGTCCAGCACGACGAGGTCCGCCGGGACCAGGTAGTCCGGCAGCCGGTCCCGCAGGTACTCCCGCAGGTACTCCCGCAGCTGGCCCAGGTCCGCCGCACCCACCACGTACCCGACGAGCCGCCGCCGCGGGCCCTCGCCGTGCACGCCGACCGCGGCGCCGGTGACCGCGGGGTGCTCCTCCAGCACCGCCTCGATCTCACCGGGCTCGACGCGGTGCCCCCGCACCTTCAGCTGGGCGTCGGCCCGGCCGCGGAACTCCAGCGTGCCGTCCGGCCGGTACCGGGCCAGGTCACCGGTCCGGTACAGCCGTCCACCCGGCCGGTCGCCGAACGGGTCCGGCACGAACCGCTCGGCGGTCCACCCCGGCCGGCCCAGGTACCCCCTGGCCAGGCCGGCGCCGCCGACGTACAGCTCGCCGGGCACGCCGACCGGCACCGGCTGCCCGGCGCGGTCCAGCAGGTACACCCGGGTGTTGGCGATCGGCCGCCCGATCGGTGGCAGCGGCTCCCGGGCGTCCGGCGGGTCCGGCACCCGGTACGCCGTCACCGCGTGCGTCTCGGTGGGGCCGTAGTGGTTGACCAGCGCGCAGCCGGTGCCGATCCGGTGCAGCCAGCTCACCAGGTCCGGCGTCAGCTGCACCTGCTCGCCGGCCGTGATGACGGTGCGCAGCCGCAGGTCCCGGCGGCGTGGCTCGCGCAGCGCCCAGTGCGCCACGTTGACCAGCCCCGAGTAGGGCACGAACCAGCGCTCGACGCGCTCGTCCTCCATCAGGTCCAGCAACGCCTGCGGGTCGCGGCGCGTCCCGTCGTCCGGCAGCTCGACGACCGTGCCACCGGCCTGCCACGTGGAGAACAGCTCCTGGCACGAGACGTCGAAGCCGAGCGGCGCGAACCGCAGCACCGGCGCGCCGGGGGCCAGCGGCAGGTCGCCGGCCTGCCAGTCGAACAGGTTGAGCAGCGCGCCGTGCGACATGCCCACGGCCTTGGGGCGGCCGGTCGAGCCGGAGGTGAACAGCACGTAGGCCAGCCGGTCCGGGTGGGTGCGCCCGCGCGGGGCCTCGGTCGGCAGGCCGTCGAGGCCGGCCATGGTCGCCGCGTCGAGGGTGTGCACCACGCCCGCGTCGCGCGCCATCCGTTCCAGCCGCCGCGGCGGGTACGACGGGTCCAGCGGCACGTAGGCGCCGCCGGCCTTGAGGATGCCGAGCAGGCCGACCAGCGCGTCCACGGAGCGCCCGGCGGGCAGCCCGACCCGCTCGTCCGGCCGGACGCCGCGATCGATCAGCCGGTGCGCGAGCCGGTTCGCCCGCTCGTCCAGGTGCCGGTAGGTCAGCCGCTGCCCGCCGTGGACGAGCGCGAGCGCGTCCGGGGTCCGCGCGGCCTGCTCCTCGAACAGCTCGGCCAGCCCGGACCGCGGGGGCGTGGCCCGGGCGGTCCGGTTCCACCCGGCCACCACCTGCCGGTGTTCGCCGTCGGACAGCAGCGACAGGCTGCCGACCGGCCGCGCCGGGGTGGCCAGCACCTGGTCGATCAGCCGCCGCCAGTGCGTCAGCAGCCGCCGCACCGTCGAGCCGTCGAACAGGTCGCTGTTGTACTGGATCTCGGTGTGCAGGCCGCCGGTGTCCTCGATCATCGACACCACCAGGTCGAACCGCGCGGCGCGCTGCTCCAGGTCGACCGTCCTGGTCCGCAGCCCGGCGAGGCGCAGCGGCTCCCTGGCCAGGTTCTGCAGGTCGAACAGCACCTGCACCAGCGGCGGGTGGCTGAGCGACCGGTGCGGCCGCAGCACCTCCACCAGCTTCTCGAACGGCACGTCCTGGTGCGCGTAGGCGTCCAGCGTGGTCCCGCGGACCCGGCTCAGCAGCTCCTCGAACGTCGGGTCGCCGGACAGATCGGTCCGCAGCACCAGCGTGTTGACGAAGAACCCGACGAGGTCCTCGACCTCCTGCCGGTCGCGGTTGGCGACCGTGGTGCCCACCACGATGTCGTCGGTGCCCGTGTAGCGCCCCAGCAGCGCAGTGAACGAGGCCAGCAGGGCCATGAACGGCGTGGCGTCGTGGCCGGTCGCGACCCGGCGCAGGCCGGCCAGGACCCCGGCCGGCAGCACGGTCGCCTCGGTGGCGCCGCGGTAGGTCTGCGCCGGCGGCCGCGGCCGGTCGGTGGGCAGGTCCAGCAGCGCCGGGGCGCCGTCGAGCCGCTCGCGCCAGTGCTCCAGCTGCGCGGCCAGCGCCTCGTCATCGAGCCGGCGGCGCTGCCAGAGCGCGTAGTCCGCGTACTGCACCGGCAGCCCGGGCACCGGCTCGCCCGAGTACAGCGCCGACAGCTCCCGGGCCAGCACGTTCCTCGACCAGTCGTCGGCGGCGATGTGGTGGGTGCCCAGCACCAGCAGGTGCTCGTCCGGCGCGGTGCGGTACACGGTGGCCCGCAGCAGCGGTCCGCGCGTCAGGTCGAACGGCGTGGCCGCCTCGGCCGCGGCGAGGTCCAGGGCCTTGTCGGCCGGCACGTCCACCACGCGCAGGTCCACCGGCGCCGGGTCGGCGACCACCTGCGCCGGGCGCTCGTCGATCATCCGGTACGTCGTGCGCAGCACCTCGTGCCGCCGCACCAGCCCGTCCAGCGCGCGCCGCAGCGCCCCGAGGTCCAGGTCGCCGGTGAGCCACACCGCGTGGTCGACGTTGTAGACGGTGCCGCCCGGCTCGAACTGGTCGATGAACCACAGGCGTTCCTGGGCGAACGACAGCGGCACCAAGGCGGGCCGGCCGCCGGCCGGGATCGCGCCGCCGTCGGCGGGGCCCAGGCCGTCCAGCCGCCGGGCCAGGTCGGCCAGCACCGGCGCCTCGAAGATGGTCCGCAGCGGCGCGTCCACCCGCAGCCGGGCGCGCACCCTGGCCAGCACCTTGGTGGCCAGCAGCGAGTGCCCGCCCAGGCGGAAGAAGTGGTCCTCGCGGCCGACCCGGGCCAGCCCGAACACCTCCGCCCAGATGTCCGCCACCCGTCGCTCGGTGGGCGTCACCGGCTCGGTCGTCGCGGCCGCGGGCTCCGGGTCGGCCACCGGGAGCGCGCCGATGTCGAGCTTCCCGGCGGTCGTCAGCGGCAGCGCCGCCATGAGGTGCACGGTCGCCGGCACCAGGTGCCCGGGCAGCGTGGCGGCCAGGTGCCCGGTGATCGCGGCCCGCGACACCTCGGCCGGCTCGACGTACGCCGCGAGCGCCGGCCGCCCGTCCCGGCCCGGCCGCACCGTGACGGCGGCCCGCCGGACCCCGGGAACCTCCCGCAGCCGGGCCTCCACCTCGCCGGGCTCGGCCCGCATCCCGCGCACCTTGACCTGCCGGTCCAGCCGGCCGAGGAACTCCAGCGCGCCGTCCGGGTGGCGGCGAGCCAGGTCGCCCGTGCGGTACAGCCGTGCCCCCGGCCGGCCGCCGAACGGGTCCGGCACGAACCGCTCCGCCGTCGGGCCGGGCTGCCCCAGGTAGCCGCGGGCCGGCGCGGCGCCGCCGACGCACAGCTCGCCCGGCACGCCGGCCGGCACCGGCATCAGGTCCTCGTCCAGCAGGTACACGGTGACGCCCGGGTTCGGCGTGCCCAGCGGGACGAACCCGCCGTCCGGGTCGCCACCGCGCCACCGGGTCACCTCCCCGGCGGCCTCCACTGGCCCGTACACGTGGGACAGCTCGGCCGTGCCGTGCCGGCGGAACCGGTGCCACAGGGCGACCGGCAGCGCCTCGCCGCCGCAGCGCACGTGGCGCAGGCCGCCGGACGAGCCCGGCCAACCCGGCTCGTCCAGCAGCGCGTCCAGCACGGCCGGTGTCACGTCCAGCACGGTCACCCCGGCCCGCCGGATCAGCTCCACCAGCAGGCCGCTGTCCCGGTGCCCCTGCTCCGGCGGCAGCACCACCCGGGCGCCCACGGTGAGCGGCCAGAAGATCTGCCACACGGAGGGGTCGAACGACAGCGCCGTGCTCTGCAGGACCACGTCGTGCCGGTCGAGGCGGTAGTCCCGCTGCAGGCCGGCGATCGTGTTGTGGATGGCGCGGTGGCTGACCACCACGCCCTTGGGCTCGCCGGTCGAGCCCGACGTGAACATCACGTAGGCGGCGTTCTCCGGGTCCGCGTCCCCCGGGCCGGCGCGGGCCGCCGGACCGCCGGCCGGCCCGACCGGCTCGGCCGGCCCGGTCAGCTCGGCCAGCAGCGCCTCGTCCAGCACGACGCGGGCGCCGCTGCGGCGGATCGTCAGTTCCTGCCGGCGCGGCGGATGACCGAGGTCCACCGGGGTGAACGCCGCGCCCGCCCTGAGCACCCCGAGCAGCGCGGCGACCAGGTCCACCGAGCGCGGCAGCCGCACGGCCACCACCGACTCCGGCCCCACGCCGAGCGCCCGCAGCCCACCCGCGATCCGGGCCGACCGCTCGTCCAGCTCGCCGTACGTCAGCTCGGTCCCGCCCTGCGCCACCGCCACCGCCCCGGGCGTGGCGGCGGCCTGGCGCCCGACCAGCTCGTGCAGGGTCGCCGCCGGGCACCCGTCGCCGGTGGCGTTCGCGTCGCGCACCAGCGCCCGGCGCTCGCCGGCGGACAGGAGGTCGAACCCGGTGACCGGCGTCTCCGGCCCGGCCACCATGGCCTCCAGCACCGCCACGTAGTGCCCGGCCATGCGGCGGATCGCGGCCTCGTCGAACAGGTCGGCCGAGTACTCCAGGCAGCACTCCAGCGTGCCCGCGCCCACGGCGACGTCGAGTTCCAGGTCGAGCTTGGCCGTGCCCGTCGCCACCTCGGTGACCTCGGCGGTGAGCCCGCGCATCACCAGCCGCCGCGGCGTCTCCACCACGTTGCAGGCCACCTGGAAGACCGGGTTCACCGCCGGGTCGCGGTCACCGCCCACCCGCCGGGCCACCTCGTCGAACGGGACGTCCTGGTGGGCGTAGGCCTCGAACGCCGCGGTCCGCACCCGGTCCAGCACCTGCGCGAACGTCGGCCGTCCCGACAGGTCCGCGCGCAGCGCCACCGTGTTGACGAACAGCCCGACGACGTCCTCCCACTCCTCGCGGTTGCGGTTGGCCATCGGCACCCCGACCACCAGGTCCGGCTGCCGCGTGTACCGGTGCAGCAGCACCGCGAACGCCGTCATCACCAGCACGAACGCCGACGCCTGCCGCTCGCGCCCGAGCGCCGCCAGCCGCCCGGTGAGCTCCGCCCCGACGGTGAAGCGCACCTCGCCGCCCGCCGTGCCCCGGCCGGCGGCCCGGC
>DASWTI010000475.1:0-15141 GCA_036402215.1 Pseudonocardiaceae bacterium | reverse complement strand
CGGAGCCGCCGTCCGTCCCCGCGGCCGCCGGTGCCGATGACGACCGCGTGGTGCCCATCGGGCGCGCCCGCCGCCGGCTCACGGGCGGCCTGCACGGCCGGTTGCTGGTGGCCGCGGCCGCCTCGCTGTGCCTGCTGATGGCGCTGTCCGGGATGAGCCTGGTGCTGGCCCGCGACGCGCTGCCCGGCGACGCGCTGTACGGCGTGAAGCGCAGCGCCGAGTCCGCCGAGCTCGGCCTGACCTTCGGCACCGAGCCGCGGGGCTTCAAGCACCTGCAGTTCGCCACCGCCCGGCTGGACGAGATCGAGGCGCTCACCGCCCGCTCCTCCGGCCTCGGCGCGCCGCCCGCGCGC
Source organism: Pseudonocardiaceae bacterium (assembly GCA_036402215.1). GTDB lineage: Bacteria > Actinomycetota > Actinomycetes > Mycobacteriales > Pseudonocardiaceae > DASXTS01. Next base: position 14,788 of record DASWTI010000475.1, on the reverse strand, counting down.
CGCTTCCTGCAGGCCCTGCAGGCGTTCGACACCGACGCCGCGGCCGGCGCGCGGCTGCTCGTGGACACCGCCACCAACGGCGACGGCGGCGAGCTGCGCGTGCTGCGCGGCTGGGCCGAGCAGCAGCGCCGGCGGCTGCTGGAGGCCGACGCCACCATGCCGGCCGCGGCGGTGTTCCGCGCCGAGGGCTCGGTGGACCTGCTGAGCCGGCTGATCGGCCGCATCGACCTGCTCGGCCAGCGGCTGGGCTGCTCGGTGATCACCTCGGGCGGTCGCGACGAGCTCGGGCTGCTGCCGGCCACCGGCGCGTGCGAGCCGGTGGCGGACCGGCAGCCGCCCGCCGCCCCGTCCACCACGCCGGGCGCGGAGCCCTCCCGCCAGCGGGAGATCACGCCGGACTGGGAGACCCAGGAACCGGCCGCGGAGCAGACGCCCACGCCGGCGGCGCCGTTCCTGCCCGGCCTGCCCGATCTGCCGGGGCCCGGGGCGTCGCAGCCACCGGCCGGCGGACCCGGCGAGGACCCGGGCGGCGGGACCACCCCGCCGGAGCCGATCGAGGTGCCGCTGCCGTTGCTGCCGGGCCTCGAGGTGCCGCCGCTGCTGCCCGGCCTGCCGGGCGTCGTCGTCGGCTGAGCCCGTGCCCGCCGCGCCCCGCGGAACCCGCGCCGGAGCACGATCCCGGGCCGCCGCGGCGTTCGCCCGGAGGCACCGGAAGGGTCCGGGCCGCGGGCACGGGGCGGGCGGCCGACACTAGGCTAGGCGTCCGGATCATCACCCGGCAGGGAGGCGGCGGTGCCACTACGGCGGCGGGAGACCCGTGCCGAGCGTGACGCGCGCGCCGAGCTCGCGGGCGAGGCGTCGGCCGAGGCGGCGCTGGCCAACGTGGCGCCCCCCGAGGAGACCGTCGACGCCGTCGCGCCGGACCTCACGGCGGCCGCGTTCTTCGACGTCGACAACACCATGATGGTGGGCGCGTCGATGTTCCACTTCGCCCGCGGGCTCGCCGCGCGCAAGTTCTTCACCACGTCCGACCTGGCCGGTTTCGCCTGGCAGCAGGTGAAGTTCCGGGTCGGCGGGCGCGAGCTGGGGCACGAGGACATGCGGGCCAGCCGCGAGCAGGCGCTGTCCTTCGTGGCCGGGCGCCGGGTGGAGGAGCTCGTCGCGCTCGGCGAGGAGATCTACGACGAGCTGATGACCGACAAGATCTGGTCCGGCACCCGGGCCCTCGCGCAGATGCACCTGGACGCCGGGCAGCGGGTCTGGCTGGTCACGGCCACGCCGGTCGAGCTGGCCAGCATCATCGCGCACCGGCTGGGCCTCACCGGCGCGCTCGGCACGGTCGCCGAGAGCGAGGACGGCGTCTACACCGGGCGGCTGGTCGGCGACATCATGCACGGCGCCGCGAAGGCCCACGCGGTGCGCGCGCTGGCCGCCCGGGAGGGCCTGGACGTGCGCCGCTGCACGGCGTACTCGGACTCGGCGAACGACGTGCCGATGCTCTCGCTGGTGGGCACCGCGGTCGCGGTGAACCCCGACGCGCGGCTGCGCGACCTCGCCCGGCGCCGCGGCTGGGAGATCCGGGACTTCCGCACCGGGCGCAAGGCCGCGCGCATCGGCGTGCCCTCGGTGCTCGGCGCCGGCGCGGTGGCCGGCGCGGTGGCGGCCGGCCTGGCCTACCGTCGCCGCGGCTCCTGACCGCCGCTCAGCCGAACACCCCGTCGCGCTGCGACAGCAGCCGGTACAGCGTCTGCTGGATCGTCTCGCGCACCTGGTCGGACAGGTTGAACACCAGCATCGGGTCGTCCGCGCCCTCCGCGCCGAAGCCGGTGGTGTCGATCGGCTCGCCGAACTCGATGTACCACTTGGACGGCAGCGGGACCGCGCCCAGCGGCCCGAGCAGCGGGAAGAACGGCGTCACCGGGAAGTACGGCGCGCCCAGCAGCCGGGCCAGCGGCTTGATGTCCCCGATCAGCGGGTAGATCTCCTCGGCGCCGACGATCGAGCACGGGATGATCGGCACGCCGGTGCGCAGCGCGGCGGAGACGAAGCCGCCCCGGCCGAAGCGCTGCAGCTTGTAGCGGTCGGCGAACGGCTTGCCGATGCCCTTGAAGCCCTCCGGCCAGACGCCCACCAGCTCGCCGCCGCCGAGCAGCCGCTCGGCGTCCGGGTTGCAGGCCAGTGTCTGCCCGGACTTGCGCGCCACCGAGCCGACGAACGGCAGCTGGAACACCAGGTCGGCGCCGAGCATCCGCAGGTGCCGGTTGCGCGGGTGGTGGTCGTGCACCGCGAGCGCGGTCATCAGCGCGTCCACCGGGACGGTGCCGGAGTGGTTGGCCACGATCAGCGCAGCTCCGGTGTCCGGCACGTGGTGCATGCCGATGGTCTCCACCCGGAACCAGGAGTTGAACAGCGGCCGCAGGGCGGGCAGTAGCACGGACTCGGTCAGGTCGCGGTCGAAGCCGAACTCGTCCACCTCGTAGTCGCCGGTGACCCGCCGGCGCAGGAAGGCCAGCACGCCGGCCGCGGCGCGCTCCCAGCCGGGACGCCCCTCGCCGGTGTCCCCGGCGGTGGCTGAGGTGTCCGCGATGTCCGGGGGGCGCTCGGTGGCGCCGCCGGGCAGGACGGTGGGCCGCGGGCGCACCGCGCCGTTGGTGCGCTCGGTGCCGTGCAGCGGGATCACTCGGGCTTCGGGCATGGGGTCCTCACCTGGGGTACGTCAGCGCAGCCTCGCGAGGCCGTCGAGCACGCTCTGCTCGGCGGCGCGCACGTGCCGCGGGTCGATCAGCGGCCGCAGCCCGCGCCCGCTGACGAAGTCGTCGAACGCCTGCACCGTCGTCCAGCGCGGCGTGAAGCCGAACTCGGTGCGCAGCCTGGTGGTGTCCACCACGCGCCCGAAGTTCAGGAAGCGCATCTGTTCCGGGGAGAAGTCGACCAGCCCGGCCTGCCGGAACAACCGGCTCACCGGGCCGACGCCGAACGTGGGCACCGGCAACGGCACCCGGCCGGCCCGGCGGATCGCCTGGGAGAGCAGCAGGACGCCGTCCCCGCCGACGTTGAACACCCCGGACAGGTCGTCCATGGTGGCGCGCTGGAGCACCGCCAGGGCGTCCTCCTCGTGCAGCAGCTGCACGCGCGCGTCGTAGCCGAGCACGGTCGGCACCACCGGCAGCGCGAAGTACCGCGTCATCACGGTCTCGATACGCGGCCCGATGAAGTTCGTGAAGCGCAGCAGCGACACCGTGACGTCGGGCCGGCGCCGCGAGAAGCCGCGCACGTAGCCCTCGATCTCCACCGCGTCCTTGGCGTACCCGCCGCGGGGCAACGACTTCGCGCCCATGTCCTCGGTGAACACCGCGGGGTCACGGGCGCTCGCCCCGTAGACGGCGGTGGTGGACTTCACCACGAGCCGGCGCACCGACGGCGCCTGCTGGCACGCGGCCAGCAGCTGCATGGAGCCGATGACGTTCATCTCCATCATCGACACGCGCCCGCCGGAGCGGGCCGGGCTGGGCGAGAGGGAGGCGTGCACCACCGTGTCGACGTCGGCGCCGGTGATCACCTTCGCGATGAGCGGGTTGCGGATGTCCGCCCGGACGAACTCGGCGCGGCCCATGCGCCGGCGCAGGTCACGCGGCGGCGGCACGGTGTCGACGCCGATGACCCGGTCGACGGAAGGGTCGGCGGCCAGCCTCGACGCGAGGTGGCCACCCAGGAACCGGCTGGCACCGGTGACGAGCACGACTTTCGGCGGCATGGGCATCCCTGGCATCCCTGGGCACGCACGGTGACGGACACGTCATGCTATGCCTCACGACGGCGGCGGGGCCATTCGCGGTGAGGTGACGTTGCACGCTGTTAACGGGAGGCGTGAGGGAGCTCGCCGACGATCCCGGGATGATCACGGACCGTGAGGGAACACGGCCGGGGAGCCACGTCGGGCGTCCCCGGCCGGCGGCCGCGCGGGCGCTACTTCTTGAGCTTGCGACGCTGCACGCGGGTCTTGCGCAGCAGCTTGCGGTGCTTCTTCTTGGACATGCGCTTGCGGCGCTTCTTGATCACGGAACCCATGTGCCAGTCCTTCGTACTAGTCCGCGGGGGCGCGGCGCTGATGGCGCTGGACGGCCCGAGGTCCGGGACGCCCGCTGTTCGGGACGCACGGCCCGAGTACAGCCGCCGCGCAGGTGCACCAGGCTACCGGCGAAGCCCGCGCGCCGCGGAACGGGGCCGGTCGCCCCGGCCCGTGATCTCGGCCCGCGGCCGCCCCGCCGTCAGCCCGCGGAGAAGTACGCGCCCTCCAGGTAGTCGTTCACGGTCTTCTCGTGGACCCGGAAGGACCGGCCCACCCGCACCGCCGGCAGCTCACCGGAGTGCACCAGCCGGTACACGGTCATCTTCGACACCCGCATGATCTCGGCGACCTCGGCCACGGTGAGGAATCGGACCTGGCCGAGCGTTGACGGTGCGGGTGAGTCCTTCTTGGCCGGCATGTGTCACCGCGTCCTTCAGCCCGCGTCGTGCCGTCGGGCTTCCCCACCCGGCGGTGCCGACACGCGCGTGCCTACCCCACGAGAGTAGCGGGACAGGTGGGACGGAAGCGACCAGTGAGTTCCGGGGCCCCGGGCGGCCCAGGCTCAGTCGTGCTCGCGCCCGAGCTCCGCGGACCGGTCGCGGGCGGCCTCGATCGCGGCCAGCAGCGCGGCGCGCACCCCGTGGTTCTCCAGCTCGCGGATGGCCATGATGGTCGTGCCGCCCGGCGACGTGACGGCCTCGCGCAGGCTCACCGGGTGCTCCCCCGTGTCGCGCAGCATCAGGGCGGCGCCCACCGCGGACTGGATGATCAGGTCGGCGGACACGGCGCGCGGCAGCCCGAGCAGGATGCCGGCGTCGATCATCGCCTCCACCAGGAAGAAGAAGTACGCCGGGCCGGAGCCGGAGAGCGCGGTGACGGCGTCCTGCTGCGACTCCGGCACCCGGGTCACCCGGCCCACGCTGCCCAGCAGCTCCTCGACCACCGCGAGGTGCGCCGCGGTGGCGTGGCGGCCGGCCGAGATGGCGCTCATCGCCTCGCCGACCAGCATCGGGGTGTTCGGCATGACCCGGACCACCGGCGTGCCCTCGGGCAGCCGCCGCTGGTAGAGCGCCGTCGGCAGGCCGGCGCACAGCGACACCACGAGCGTGTCCGGCGTGATCGCCGTGGCCAGGTCGTCCAGCAGCGGCTCGATGTCCTGCGGTTTCACGGCCACCACGAGCACGTCGGCCTCACGCGCCGCCGTCGCGGTGTCCACCGCGCGCACGCCGTAGCGCTTGGTCAGCTCCGCGGCGCGCTCCGGGTAGCGCTCCGTGAAGCACAGCTCCTCGGCGGTGCGACCCGCGCTGAGCAGCCCGGACAGCAGCGCCTCACCGATCTTCCCCGCCCCGAGCACGGCAATCATGCGGCCAGCCTACGACCGCCGCCGCTCACCTTCCGGAGGCCGGGGCGACGGCCCGGCAGGGCGCGTCCGGTTCCGCCGGCTCCTCCTTGGTGGCCCGCCCGCAGTGGAAGACCTCGTAGGCCGGGGTCAGCACGTCGGTGATGTTGTCCACGCGCAGCAACGACTGCCGCTTGTCCCGCGGCACCCCCGTCTCCTGGTCCAGCGCGAGCACGCCGGTGACGCCCTCGAAGGGCTGCACCTCGTTGCGCCGCAGGATCTCCGCGTGCACGCCGGCCGGATTCACCGCGCGCGGATCCCACGGCCCGGGGTCCTGGGGGCGCAGCCGTGCGCCCAGCCGTTCCACCGCCTCGCGGACCAGCACGGCGGCGTCGTAGGCCAGGGACACCCGTTCACCGACCGGAACCCCGGAGCTGCTGCCGTCCTCGGCGGCCACACAGCGGGGCGGTGACAGCAGGTCGGCCCGGCGGATCAGCCGCAGGAAGCGGGTGCGCACCTCGTCGGTGGCGCCGGCCAGCGCCGGGCAGGTGCCGAGCGCCGACTTGGACACGAAGGTCACCGGCAGGTTCGACTGGGCGGTCTTGCGCAGCGTCTCGTTGGCCATGTACCGGTTCACCGAGTCGTCGGCCACCAGGTGCGCCGGTGGGTTGGTGTTGCAGGCCTGCAACGAGCGCAGGAAGTCGTCGAACTCCGACCACCGGCCGGCGAACACCAGCAGGCCCTGGTACCCGCACACTCGATCCAGGCTCATGCCGGGCGTGTACTCCTGCTCGGTGGGCGACGGCAGCACGGCGGGGGCGCGCAGCCCGGCCAGCAGGGTGCCCACGTACAGGTCCTCCTCCAGCGGACCGCCACCGCTGGTGTAGAAGACCCGCGACTCGGTGACCTGCGGCAGCGCCGCCCTGGCGTAGTCCCCGATCAGCCTGGCCTGCTCGGCGTTCGGCGGGGCGAGCTGCAGGTAGAGCCGCGAGTTCAGGTGCAGGTCGTCGGCGGACAGCGTCGGCGCCACGATCGGCAGGCCGATCCGGTTCAGCTCGCGCATCGCGTCGGCGGTGCTGGTCCGGCTCTCCACCAGCCCGATCACCGCGGTCACCGTGGGGTCTCGGCCGGCCAGGCCGGCGATCAGCTGCACGGCGTCGGTGGCGTGCTTCATCTCCTTGCCGCCGTTGGCCACCACGACGCGGATGAGGGCGCGGTCGGTGGCGCTGCCGGCCGCCTCCAGCGAGTCCAGCTGGGCCGTCGCCAGCCCTTCCAGCTCCTCGCGCTCCGCGGCGTACGCCTCCTCGCCGGGCACGGTGGTGCGGCCGGTCAGCGTGCCCAGGTAGATCAGCGTGACCACCGGCCGGCGGTCGTTGTCCGCGCGGATGTCGTCGGCCCGCCTGTTCTGCTCGAAGATCCGCCGCTGCACCGCGCGCAGCTCGGTCTGGTCCTCGTCGCCGAAGAAGAAGGCGCCGTCGCTGTAGCCCACGCACTCGTCCTCGATCAGCCGCACGGCGGTCTCCCCGGCGAACGGCCGGTGCCAGCAGCCGGCGCCGGTGAGGTCTCCGGACTGCGCGGCGACCCAGGCCACCGGGGCCAGCAGGACGGCGGCGGTGACCGTGGCCGTGGTGATCCGCGAGGCGTACCAGGGCGGCCGGGCCGGGGTGATCGCCGGGCCGGCCGCGTGGTCGGCGGGTGTCACTGCGATCGGCAGGTGCCAGGCGGTGTCGGTCCGGGCACGGCGCCTGCGGGGCAGCGACTCGGCCCACTCCCGGTACTCCGGGTGCTGCGCGCGCAGCGTCCGCTCGTCGTGCGGGGTGGTGGCCCGGCGCGGGCCCTCCGGGCGCTTGTTCGGGCTGAGCGGCGGTGGTCCCGCCACGCTGGTGCAGATCACCAGCAGCGGGTCGCCGCGGCCGGTCTCGTTGCGCACGTCGTTGACCAGGCGCAGCAGCAGGTACCCGGCGGTACCCGGCTCGGCGTCCTCCAGCAGCAGCACCGGGTACGCGGTGCGTCGCCGGCCCTCGGTGCGCCACGAGCGGCGGGTGTACGCGCGGCGCAGGTCCTCCAGGAACGCGTGCACCAGCAGCCGGCGCACCTGCTCCTCCGGCTCGGTCGGCCACCAGCGCGCCGTCAGCCGCTCGGCGAAGCCGAGGAAGGTGCCGGACTGCTGCGGCGCCAGGTACTGCTGGCGCATGAACCACCGGTAGATCCGGCCGATGCCGGGCAGCCGCCCGGACACGGCGGCCCGGAACACCGTGCGCGGGACCAGCCGGCGCAGCACGCTGAACGCGGTCTGCCACGGCCCGGTGAGGTCGATCGGTGGCTGCTCCAGCTCGGCGGACCCACCCCGGTGCTGGTGCCGGCGCTGCCGCAGCAGGGTCAGCAGGTGGGCGGGGGCCTCCCCGGCTTCCTCGGAGAGCTGCTGGCGCAGCAACCACTCGGCCAGCTCGAACAGCGGGAACGTCAGTCGCGGCCCGCCGAACTTCCGCACGCTGAGGTTCTTGCCGGCCTTGGCCAGCAGGTCGGCGACGCCGCGGGTGGTGCCGGGGAAGGGCTCCCGGATCCGGGCCGCCGGTACGCAGTAGGTGGCCCGCGATTCGGTGAGCCGGCGCCCCAGCTCGTCCAGCACCGCGGCGCGCTCCTCGCCGAGCAGCCAGAGCAGGGGCAGCCGGCGTTCGCCCCGGGAGGGCCGGCGAAGCAGGTTCTCCACCAGCTCCGGGACGCCATCAGGTGATCGGCGCATCGGATCGGGCAAGGTCATTGCGGAGGCCCCCCTCGCCACGGCGTGTCACTCACGGCCGCGGATCGTTCACTCTCACGATATGACCGTACGGCGTCAACCCCGATGGTGAACGACGGTGACGGCGGGTGGTCAGCCGGCCGAGGGCGCGGGGGCGATGGCGAGCTGGCGGGACTGGCAGACCAGGCGACCGGCCGAGTCGATCACGGTGTGGTCCTCGTCGAACCAGCGGTCGTGCAGCGAGCGGGAGTCGGCCCGCACGCGTAGCCAGCCGGGCGCCGGGCGGGCTCGCAACAACGCCGTGAGCTGCACCGTCGGCGACCAGCCGAAGCGGCCCAGGTTGAACACCACCGGTGGGCTGATGTCCCCGGCGACCAGCGCGAACAGCGCGTCCGGCTCGGCGTCCCGCGGCCGCAGCCACAGGTGGATGTGCGGCGGCAGGCCGGCCTGCCCGGCGACCGGGCCGAAGGTCGCCGGGTCCAGCCGCAGGTCGGCCACGCCGGCGATCCGCAGCGGGTTGCCCGGCAGGCCGGCGACGTCCATGGCGGTGGCCGGCGGCTCGGCGGCGAGGTCCGGCACGTCCAGCCAGTCCGGGTCACCGTCCGGCAGCGTGCCGCAGGTGACGGTGGCCTCGACGCACACGGCGTCGTCCTGCTCCAGCGTGGCGCCGACGATCGTCACGGTGCGGCCGGAGCGCCGGACCGCGGTGCGCACCACGGCCGGTCCGAACGCCGGCGGCCGCAGGAACTGCGCGCTCACGGCGAGGGGGTCCGGCGCCGGGTGCGGCGCGTGCGAGGCCGCGTCCAGGGCGGCGCGGGCGACGACCGCCAGCAGGTAGCCGCCGTGCGGCCGCTCGCCGACCGCCCAGTCCGGGGACAGCTCGGCCAGGTGGCGGCCGTCGCCGTCCGCCTTCACCGCCGTCGCGGCCGCGAAGCTCATCGGGTGGACACCAGCGAGCGCAGGAAGAACGCGGTGTTGGCCGGGCGCTCGGCGAGGCGGCGCATCAGGTAGCCGTACCACTCGGTGCCGTACGGCACGTAGACCCGCACGGTCTCGCCCTGGGCGGCCAGCCGGCGCTGCTCGTCGGGCCGGATGCCGTACAGCATCTGGTACTCGTAGGTCCCCGGCCTGCGGCCGTGCCAGCTCGCCCGCTCCTGCAGGATGTCGATGAGCCGCGGGTCGTGCGTGGCGAACATCGGGTAGCCCGCGCCGGCCAGCAACGCGTTGGCGCAGCGCACGTAGTTGAGGTCCACCTGGTGCGTGTCGTCGAACGCCACCTCGGGTGGCTCGGCGTAGGCGCCCTTGCAGAGCCGGATGCGGGAGCCCTCGGCGGACAGCTCCCGGCAGTCGGCGAGCGTGCGCCGCAGGTAGGACTGCAGCACCGCGCCGGTCGACGGCCAGGTGCGGCGCAGCTCGGCGAGCACCCGCAGCGTGGAGTCGGTGGTGGTGTGGTCCTCCATGTCGAGGGTCACCGTGGTGCCGGCGCGCTCGGCGGCGGCGCAGATGCGCGACGCGTGCTCCAGGGCCAGGCCCTCGTCGATGCCCTGGCCGACCGCGGAGAGCTTGACGCTCACCTCGGCGTGCCGGGACAGCCCCTCGGCGTGCAGCCGTTCCAGCAGTTCCAGGTAGGCCTCGGCGGTGGCGCCGGCGTGCGAGCGCCGCGTGGTGTCCTCGCCGAGGTGGTCCAGGGTCACGGTCAGGCCGGCGTCCACCAGGTCGCGGGTCGCGCGCACGGCGTCGTCGGTGTGCTCTCCGGCCACGAAGCGGCGCACCACGTCCCGGCTGACCGGGGCGGTGGCAACCAGCTTCTTGACGGACTCGTTCCCGGCCGCCGCCAGGATCAGGGAGCGCAGGGGGTTCACGCGCGAGAGGGTAACCGGGCCGGTCGCGCGGGGTGCCGCCACAGCGGCTCCGGCCGCTCCGGGTGATCGGCGGCGGCCCCGGCGACCCCGAACGCTGACGCACCGTCACCACCGGCGGTGGTTGACCGCAGTTGGACCGGTCGTATACCAATGATCTATGGGAGTCTCGGCGAACAGCGCTGCGCGCTCGAAGGTGCCGCGGGTGCGCGAGGAGCTGGCGGCCCGGCTGGCGACGATGGCGCCGGGGCAGCCGCTGCCCGCCGAGCGTGAGCTGGCGCGGGACCTCGGGGTGGCGAGGATGACCCTGCGCAAGGTACTGGACGAGCTCGTCGCCGAGTCCGTGCTGCTGCGCCGGCAGGGCTCCGGCACGTTCGTCGCGCCGCCCAAGGTGGCCCAGCGGCTGACCGCCACCTCGTTCTCGGAGGACATGCGCTCGCGCGGGATGCGCCCCGGGGCGCGCACCCTCGGCGCCCTCACCCGCCCCGCCGGGATGGCCGTCGGGGCCTGCCTGTCCATCCCGCCCACGGCGCAGATCCTGCAGGTCAGGCGCCTGCGGCTGGCGGACGACAGCCCGATGGCGCTGGAGGAGCTGCACGTCCCGTGCGACGTGGTGCCCGGCCTCACCGGGGCCGACCTGGTGGACCACTCGTTCTACGAGCTGCTGGAGCGGCGCTACGGCCTGCAGCTCAGCGGGGGCACCCAGACGGTCGAGCCGACGCTCGTGACGGCGGCCGACGCGGCGGAGCTGGACGTGCCGCCCGGCTCGCCGGCGTTCCTGTTCGAGCGCACCTCGCGGGTCGGCAGCGGCCGCGTCGTGGAGTTCGTGCGCTCGATCTACCGCGGTGATCGCTATCGCATCGTGGTGGACATCTTCCCGCCGTCGGCGACCGGTCGGTAACAGGTCTTGACGGGAACATCACCCGATCGAATACTGAGCCACTGTCTAGACAAATGGTCTATCGCGGCCTCCCGGGCCGTGGACCACCTTGACCGAGGAGGGCACCTGATGCGGATACGCAGTCAGAGCAGGCGGCTTGCGGCGGTGGCATTGGCCGCGACGACCGCGCTCGTGGTCGCCGGCTGTGGCGACGACGCAGCCGAGCCGGGCGAGAACACCGCCCAGAGCGGCGCCGGCAAGACCCTCACGGTCTGGATCATGGAGGGCACCAACCCCGACGCCACCCCGTTCTTCGACCAGGTGAAGTCGGAGTTCAAGAGCAAGACCGGCGCCGACGTCAACATCCAGTTCGTGCCGTGGTCGGCGGCGAAGGACAAGTTCACCGCCGCCGTCGGCGGCGGCGAGACGCCCGACGTGGCCGAGGTGGGCACCACCTGGACGCCGGAGTTCGGCGAGGCCGGCATCCTCACCGACCTGACCGACAAGGTGAAGGGCTCCGAGGTCGGCGACGACCTGGTCGCGAGCCTGCAGACCGCCGCCGAGGTGGACGGCAAGCTGTACGGCATGCCCTGGTACGCGGGCGTGCGCTCGGTGCTCTACCGAACCGACGTGTTCGAGGAGCTCGGTCTGGAGCCGCCGACCAACTGGCAGGAGTGGCTGACCGTCGCCCAGGCGATCAAGGCCGCCAAGCCGGAGATGGTCGCCATGCCGGTCGCCGGCGACAACGAGTACGGCGTCTATCCGTTCGTGTGGGGTGCGGGCGGCGAGATCGCCAGCGAGGAGAACGGCAAGTGGACCTCCGGCCTGGACTCGGCCGAGGCCCGGCGCGGCATCCAGTTCTACACCGACCTGGCGCTCAAGCACGGTCTCTCCTCGCCGGCCGCGGCCACCTGGAAGGAGACCGACCTGCGCGACCAGTTCGGCCAGGGCAAGCTCGCCATGATGATCTCCGGCAGCTGGACGCCGAAGGCCATCGTCGAGAAGGCCCCCGACCTGGAGGGCAAGATCGGCGCCTTCCCGATCCCCGGTGAGAAGGGCGGCATCAGCCCGTCGTTCGTCGGCGGCTCGCACCTGTCGGTCTTCGAGGCCAGCGAGAACCAGGACCTTGCCTGGCAGTTCGTGCAGCTCATGACCACCGGCAAGTTCGCCAACGAGTGGGCCACCCAGTCGAGCTTCTTCCCGGGCCTGAACTCGCTGCTGGAGGAGGTCACCGCGAAGAACGACCCGCTGGTGGCGCCGTTCGCGACGCAGATGAAGGACGGCGGCGAGACCGTGCCGGTGACCCCGGCCTACGGCAAGGTGCAGTCCAAGAAGACGGTCCCGGCGATGCTCCAGGCGATCCTGTCCGGCAGCAAGACGGTCGAGCAGGCGACGGCCGACGCCGCCGCGGAGATGACCGCCGAGATGCAGGGCTGAGGCTGAGCCTTGGCAGGACCGCTGGCCGCCCCCCTCGCGACCTCCGGGGGGAACGAGCCGGACAGTGGGGGTCGGCGCGGTGCGCAGCGTCCCGGGAGGAGACGCTCGCGCACCGCGTTCGACCCGTTCGGCCACTTCGGGCTCGGCCGCACCGTGCGGCCGTGGCTGCTGCTGACCCCGGCCCTCGCGGTGCTGGCCGGGCTGCTGCTCTACCCGCTGGTGCGGGTCACCCTCATCTCGCTGCAGGACTTCAGCGGGCTGCGCGCGGTGGCCCGCGGCACGGCGGAGTTCATCGGCCTGGACAACTACCGCGAGGTGCTGTCCGATCAGCAGCTCTACCGCACCGTGCTGCCGAACACGATCGTCGTGGCGCTGGCCTGCGTGGTGCTCACCGTCGTGATCGGCACGCTCGCCGCGTTGCTGCTGGAGAGCATGGGCCCCAAGGGCCGCGCGGCCACCACGATCGCGATCCTCTCCGCCTGGGCGGTGCCCGCGGTCACCGGGACGTACATCTGGATCTGGATCTTCGACCCGGTCGACGGCCTGGTGTCCAAGGGCGCCCAGTGGGCCGGGCTGGTCGAGGCCGGCGGCGAGAACTGGTTCCTCGACCGCACCTCGTTCTTCGCCATCGTGGTGCTCAACGTGGTGCACCACGGCTTCCCGTTCGTGGCGCTCACCGTGCTGGCCGGCCTGCTCACCATCCCGGCCGAGATGGTCGAGGCGGCCAAGCTCGACGGCGCCGGGGCCTGGCGCCGCTTCTGGAGCATCACGGTGCCCACCCTCAAGCCCGTGTTCGCGGTGGTGACGATCCTGTCGACCATCTGGGACTTCAAGGTCTTCACCCAGGTGTACCTGATGCCGGGCGGCAGCGGCTCCAACCGCGAGGTGCTCAACCTCGGCACCTGGTCCTACGTGGAGTCGTTCGGCCAGACCGAGTACGGCACCGGCTCCGCGATCGCCGTGGTGCTCACCGTGGTGCTGCTGCTGATCACCGGCGTGTACCTGCGCACCCTGTTCAAGGAGGGCGAGCTGTGAGCCGGGTCGGCCGCGGGATCGGCCTGGTCCTGCTCTGGATCTTCACGCTGTTCCCCGTGGCGTGGATGGTGATGACCGCGCTCAACCCGGCGGCGAGCAGCGCCTCCGCCGCCCCGACCGGGGTGACCCTGGAGAACTTCCGCTTCGTGCTGGAGGAGGGCGGCTTCGGCCGCTACCTGTGGAACTCGCTGCTGGTGGCGGCCGGCACCGTGCTGGCCAGCGGGTTGCTGGCGCTGCTCGCCGCGGTCGCCGTGTCCCGCTTCCGGTTCCGGTTCCGCACCTCGGTGCTGGTGATGATCCTGGTCGTGCAGATGGTGCCGCTGGAGGCACTGGTCATCCCGCTGTTCATCCAGGCCCGTAACCTGCAGCTGCTGAACTCTCTGCTCGGGCTCGTCGTGGTGTACGTGGCGTTCTCGCTGCCGTTCGCGATCTGGACGCTGCGCGGGTTCGTCGCCGCGATCCCGGTGGACATCGAGGAGGCCGCCTACGTCGACGGCGCCTCGTGGAGCCGGATGTTCTTCACCATCCTGCTGCCGCTGGTGGCCCCCGGCCTGGTCGCGACCAGCGTGTTCAGCTTCATCACGGCGTGGAACGAGTTCGTGTTCGCGCTGACCTTCCTCGGCGACGACAGCAAGTACACGGTGGCCGTCGGCCTGCGGAACTTCTTCGGCCAGTACGGCACCAACTGGGGCGCGGTGATGGCCGGCTCGACGCTCATCACGATTCCCGTCATGGTGTTCTTCGTCATGGTGCAGCGCAGGCTCACCGCGGGACTCGTGGCTGGAGCGAGCAAGGGATGAACGTGAACGAGTTGGCCGCCGGGGTGCTGCTGCCGGGCTTCATCGGGCACACGCCGCCGGGCTGGTTGCTCGACGCCGTGGCCGACGGCCTCGCCGGGGTCCTCTACTTCGCCCCCAACATCGGCGGTGCCGAGCAGGTCGCCGAGCTCTCCGGCACGCTGCGCGCCGTCCGGCCGGACCTGCTGGTCTCCGCCGACGAGGAGGGCGGCGACGTCACCCGGCTGCGCTCGGCCACCGGCTCGCACCTGCCGGGCAACGCCGCCCTCGGCGCGGTGGACGACGAGGCGGTCACCGAGGCGGTGGCCACCGCGATCGGCCGCGAGCTGCGCCTGGTGGGCGTGGACCTCAACCTGGCGCCGTGCGTGGACGTCAACTGCGACCCGGCGAACCCGGTGATCGGCGTGCGCTCCTTCGGCTCGGACCCGGCGCTGGTGGCGCGGCACGGCGCCGCGTACGTGCGCGGCCTGCAGGCGGCGGGCGTCGCGGCCTGCGCCAAGCACTACCCGGGGCACGGCGACACCCGCGTCGACTCGCACCTGGCGCTGCCCGAGGTGCCGGCCGACGAGGCGACGGTGCGCGCCCGTGAGCTGCCGCCGGTCGCCGCCGCGGTCGCCGCCGGCGCGCGCGCC
>DASWTI010000474.1:0-3551 GCA_036402215.1 Pseudonocardiaceae bacterium | reverse complement strand
CGCCTCCGCGTCCACCCGCAGCAGGTAGCCCGCCGGCCGCGACTCCAGCAGCTCCCGGGCGCCCGGCTCGGCCTCGTCCAGCGCCCGGCGCAGCTGCGACACCTTGGCCTGCAACGCACCGGCCGGGTTGCCGGGCGGGCTGCCCGTCCACAGATCGTCCACCAGCCGGTCCGCCGAGACCGCGCGGCCCTCGTGCAGCAGCAGGTCGGTCAGCAGCGCTCGCACCTTCAGGCCGGGCACCGTCACCGGTTCGCCGTCCCGGGTCCACACCTCGAGTGGCCCCAGCAGCCCGAATCGCATGGCGTCACGATAGGCGGCCGGCCGGCGCGGGACGCCGCGACGTGGCCGACCGTAAGCGCGCCGGCAGCGGACCGTAAGTGGCGCCGGGCACCGTCGAGGAGAACGGACAGGCACCGGCGCGAGCCGGTCCCCGCGCACCACGGAGGTCCAGATGCCGGAGAACGGGCGACTCCGGGTGGCCGTCATCATCGGCAGCACCCGCAACGGCAGGTTCGGGCCGACGGTGGCCCGGTGGTTCGTGACGCTCGCCCGGCGGCGGCGCGGGCTGGACGTCGACCTGGTCGACCTGGCCGAGGCGGACCTGCCGGACCGGCTCACCGACGAGGGCGAGCCGGTGCCGCCGGCGGTCCGGGCGCTGTCGCCCCGGCTGGCCGCCGCCGACGCCTTCGTGGTGGTGACGGGGGAGTACAACCGCAGCTTCCCCGCGCCGCTCAAGAGCGCCATCGACTGGTACTCCGAGGAGTGGCGGGCCAAGCCGGTGACCGTCGTGTCCTACGGCGGGCCGTCCGGCGGCCTGCACGCCACGAGCCAGCTCCGCGAGGTCTTCACCGAGGTCCACGCGGTGACCATCCGCGAGACGGTGTGCCTGCCGCAGTACTGGGAGCAGTTCGACGCCGACGGTGGCTGGCCGAAGGCCTCCGCGGACTGCGCGCAGGCCGCCCGGATCGCGCTCGACCGGCTCGCCTGGTGGGCGCTGGCGCTGCGCGAGGCACGCGCCCGGCGCCCGTTCGTCGCCTGATCCGCGGCCGGCCGGTGATACACGCCCAGTGAGGAGAACGGAATCATGCTGCTGCACGACAAGATCGCCGTGGTGTACGGCGCGGGCGGGGCCGTCGGCTCCACCGTGGCCGCCGCCTTCGCGCGGGACGGCGCCCAGGTCTTCCTGGCCGGCCGCACCCTCGACAAGGTCCGCAAGGTCGCCGAGCAGATCACCGGCGAGGGAGGCACGGCGGAGGCCGCCCAGGTGGACGCCCGCGACGAACAGGCCGTCGAGCGCCACGTGGCCGATGTGGTCGGGCGCGCGGGTCGCATCGACGTGCTGTTCAACGCGATCGGCATGGAGGACATCCAGGGCACGTCCCTGCTGGACATGCCGTTCGAGGACTTCGAGCACCCGGTCGCCACCGCGGCCAGGACTCAGTTCCTCACCGCGCGGGCCGTCGCGCGGCGGATGGTGGCGCGGCGCAGCGGCGTGATCATGACCATCACCGCCGAGCCCTCGCCGGCCGCGAACCTGGGCGGCTTCATGCCGGCCTGCTCGCTCGTCGAGGGCCTGTGGCGCAGCCTCGCCGTCGAGCTCGGCCCGCACAACGTGCGCACCGTGGTGGTGCGCTCGGCCGGCTCGCCGGACGCCCCCGGCGTGGAGGCGGTGTCCCGCATGCACGCGGAGAACAACGGCGCCGAGTTCGACGACTCGGAGTGGGGCAGCCACACCATGTTCGGCCGGCTGCCGCGGCTGGCCGAGGTGGCCGGCGTGGCCACCCTGCTCGCCTCCGACCGCGCGAGCGCCGTCACCGGCGCCATCAGCAACGTCACCTGCGGTGCCTTCGTGGATCTGTAGCGGATTCACGACGCACCGCGCGGCATCTGTTATGCCCCGGCGCCCCGGCGCCACTCACGAAGACAGCGAGAAGGCCCACCCGGGCTGGAAAGGACTCGTCATGGACACGACGACCCGGGTCGAACCCCCGGTGCGGGCGGGACGGCGGGAGTGGATCGGGCTCGCGGTGCTCGCGTTGCCGACCCTCCTGCTGGCGCTCGACTTCAGCGTGCTCTTCCTGGCGTTGCCGTCGCTCGGCGCCGACCTCGGCGCGGACAACGCGCAACAGCTCTGGATCCTCGACATCTACGGCTTCATGGTGGCCGGCTTCCTGGTCACCATGGGCACCCTCGGCGACCGCATCGGACGGCGCAAGCTGCTGATGATCGGCGCGGCGGCGTTCGGCCTGGTCAGTCTGATGGCGGCGTACTCGACGTCGGCCGAGATGCTGATCGGCGCCCGGGCACTGCTCGGCATCGCCGGTGCCACGTTGATGCCCTCGACGCTCGCCCTGATCAGCAACATGTTCAAGGACGCCAAGCAGCGCGGCATGGCGATCGGCCTGTGGGCCACCTGCCTGATGATCGGCGTGGCGATCGGCCCGGTGGTCGGCGGCCTGCTGCTGGAGAGCTTCTGGTGGGGCTCGGCGTTCCTGATGGGCGTGCCGGTCATGGTCGTCCTGCTGATCGCGGCGCCGCTGCTGCTGCCGGAGTACCGCAACGCCGGCTCCGGTCGGTTGGACCTGTACAGCGTCGCCCTGTCCCTCGCCGCGATCCTGCCGATCATCTACGGCCTCAAGAAGATCGCCGCCGAGGGCCCGAGCCCGCAGTACGTCATCGCGATGGTGGTCGGTCTGGCCATCGGCGTGGTGTTCGTCCGCCGGCAGCGCGCGCTGCCCGACCCGCTGCTCGACATGCGGTTGTTCGGCAACCGCTCGTTCAGCGGCGCGTTCGGCATCCTGCTGATCGGTGGCGCGGCGGCCGCCGGCATCGGCTTCCTGTTCACCCAGTACCTGCAGCTCGTCGAGGGCCTGTCGCCGCTGCGGGCCGGCCTCTGGCTGATCCCGTACACCATCGGCATGATCGCCGGCGCGCTCATCTGCCCGATGATCGCGCGCCGGGTCCGGCCGGGCTTCGTCATCGCGGGCGGCCTGGTGATCCAGGCGATCGGCTTCCTGGTGCTGAGCCAGGTGCCGGTGACCGCGGGCATGCTCACCGCCCAGGCCGGCCTGATCCTGGTGTTCATCGGCCAGTCGCCGATCTTCGTGCTGGGCACCACGCTGCTCGTCAGCGCGGCGCCGCCGGAGAAGGCCGGCTCCGCCTCGTCGCTCTCGCAGACCAGCAGCGACTTCGGCGTGGCCCTGGGCATCGCGGCCATGGGCAGCATCGGCGCCGCCGTGTACCGCACGCAGCTCGCCGACACGGCGCCCGACCTGCCGGCCGAGGCCGCCGGTGCCGCGGGCGAGAGCCTGGTCGGCGCGGTGAACGCCGCCGCGACGCTGCCCGGCTCGGTCGGCACCGCGCTGATCGACGCCGGTCGGGAGGCCTTCACCACGGGCTTCAACACCGCCGCCGCGGTGGGCGCGCCGGTGGCGATCCTGCTCGCGGTGGTGGCCGCGGTGCTGCTGCGCCACGTCGGTGCCACCGGCTCCGGTGAGCAGCCCCCGGCGGAGGCCGAGGCCGCGGACCCGGCCGCCACCCCGGCCACCCCG
>DASWTI010000473.1:0-11944 GCA_036402215.1 Pseudonocardiaceae bacterium | reverse complement strand
CCTGCGGCGCGCCGAGCTGGGCGGCCGGCGGGACCCGGCGGGGCGGCGGCGGTGCGCCGAGCTGGAACGGCTGATCCGGGCGCACGGCTGGCAGACCGGCTGCGACGGCGGCGACCGGGCGATCGCCGCGCTCGGGGACGTGCGCGCCGAGCTGGCCTCGGCCGGCGCCGCCCTGGTGAGCTTCGCGGTGCACCGGCGGACGCTGCTCGCGCTGGTGGTCACCGAGCGGCGGGTGCGCGTGGTGCCGCTGGAGCACTGGGACGAGGTCACCGAGGCCGTGACCAGGCTGCACCGCGACCTCGACGCGCTGTGCGACCGGGTGCTGCCGGAGGCCCTGGACGAGGTGGTGCGGGCCTCGGCGCGGCGGCAGGCCACCGGGCTGGCGGACCGGCTGATGGCGCCGCTGGGCCACCTGCTCGGCGACCGCGACCTGGTGCTGGTGCCCACCAAGTCGCTGTCCGCCGTGCCGTGGAGCGTGCTGCCGCAGCTGCGCGGCCGTCCGGTGACGGTGGCGCCGTCGGCCTCGGCCTGGCTGGACGCGCGGCGCACGCCGGTGCTGGCGTCCGGCCTGCCGGTGCTGGTCGCCGGGCCGTACCTGACGCACGCCCGCGAGGAGGTGCGCGCGGTGTCCGCGGTGCACCCCGCGTCGGTCGTGCTGGACGGCGCCGGCGCCACCGTGGCCGAGGTGCTGCGGCACCTGGACGGCGGCGCGCTCGTGCACATCGCCGCGCACGGCCACCACGAGCAGGACAACGTGCTGTTCTCCCGGCTGGACCTGGCGGACGGGCCGCTCATGGCCTACGACGTGCAGCGGCTGCGGACCGCGCCGGCGCACGTGGTGCTGCCGGCCTGCGACATCGGCCGCACGGTGGTGCGCCGCGGCGACGAGCTGCTCGGGTTCACCGCGGCGTTGTTGTACGGCGGCACCCGAACCGTGGTGTCGTGCGTCAACCGGGTGCTGGACGAGCGCGCCGTGCACACCATGGCGGCGTACCACCGGGCGCTGCTCGCCGGCCACCACCCGGCGCGCGCCCTGGCCGAGGCGACGGCCCCGGACCCGCTGTCACCCTTCGTCTGCTTCGGCGCCGGCTGACGCGGGCCGGCTCAGAGGCCGGCCATCAGGTCCGTCTCGGTGATGCCGGGGCCCTGGCCGGCGCGGATGAACCACTCGGTGCCGAAGGCGTAGGAGAACACCTCGTCGGGCATCGCCAGGAAGAACGACTGCTCGCCGATCTGGCTGGCGTGCGCGCGCATCGCCTTGCGCTTGGTGTCCAGGTACCGCGTGACGTCCACCGCGCAGGTGATCTCCGACTCCGGCTTGCCGTAGTCGGCGGTGTCGAAGTCCGGCATCTCGTCCGGGCTCAGCCCGACCGCCGTGGCCTGCTCTGCCATCGCCGCCATGCCGCGCCGGATGTGGTCCATGTTCATGGTCGACTGGTAGACGCGGGGCGTGCCGGCCAGCTCGGCGGCGCGCAGGCCGACCCGGTGCACCTGGATGTGGTCCGGGTGGCCGTAGCCGCCGTAGTCGTCGTAGCAGGTGAGGACGTCGGCGTTCTCCTCGCGCAGGATCGCCGCGAGCCGCTGCGCCGCCTCCTCGACGGACACGGTCCAGAACGAGCCCTCGGCCTCGTTGGACGGCTCGCCCATCATCCCGGAGTCCACGTACCCGAGGAACTCCACGCGGGCCACGCCCAGGATGTCCGCGGCGGCGTGGGTCTCGGCGACCCGCCGCTGCCACAGCTCCTCGCCGTCGTCCAGGAAGCCGTCCTCGACCTCGCCGAGCTCGCCCCGGGTGGCCACCACCAGCACCACCCGGTGGCCCTCGTCGGCGGCCCGGCGCATGACGCCGCCGCAGCCGATGCACTCGTCGTCCGGATGCGCATGGAACGTCACCAGGGTGGCCACCCGGCCGACGCTACCGGAGCTCAGTCGAAGGTCCATCGGGCGCCGTAGCCGTGCGCCGGCGCCAGGTCCCGGAAGCCGAGGTGGATCTCGCCGGCCGCGTCCACCGGCACCTCGTACGGCGTCGGCGACTCGTCGTCCAGGTCGCGGTGGAAGGCATCCTCCACGCGCCAGACGCCCGACGGCAGTTGCTTGCCGTCGAACCGCACGCGCAGCGTGAACTCGTCGCAGCGCCGCTTCGGCACTGCCACGTAGTGCTGCCGCATCGGCTGGTCGGCCGGCAGGCTCATCCGCAGCGCGTACTGGTGCTTCTCGCCGCGGCGCAGCGGCGTCGGCAGCAGCAGCCGGAAGCCGACGCGGACCGCGCTCTCGGTGACCCGCCCGGCCAGCGTGCCGCCGTACAGGACGTCGATGCCGAGGCGCTCCGAGCCGCCGGGCGCCGCCGGGTGCGGCGGCACCGTCATCGACAGGTCCAGCTCGGCCAGCCCGTCCTGCTCGGCCACCACCACACGCTGCTCGTAGGCCTCCAGCGCGGGCAGATCCAGCACCAGCGCCGCGCGGAAGCTCTCGATGTACCAGCCCTGGCCGGGCCGTTGCAGCTCCATGCCGAGGTCCCGGGCGCCGGGGCCGGCCACCTCGCCGTCCGGCGGGCCCTCGGCCAGGCGCTCGGCGGCCAGCTCGGCGAGCCGCCCGATGCCGTCGTCCACCCGGCGGCGGGCCGTGCGGTCGTCGCGCTCGATGCGGTCCGCGAGCCAGCGGATGCGCTCCTGGTAGAAGACGTGGTGCGCGTCGGGGTGCAGGCCGAGCGCGGCCGTCACCGCGTCCCGCAGGTCGGCCGGCAGGCGCTCGGCGAACTGCCGGAGCGTGCCGACGACCTTGCGCCGCAGCTCCGCGGGGCTGTCGCCGTCGTGCACCCGGCAGACCCGGCGCAGCGCGGGACCGACGCGGTCGCCGAGGCGGCCGGCGTTCGTCCCGCGGCCCTTGCGCAGGGCGACGAGCTCGCGGGTCAGGGTGATCGTGGTGGGCTGCATGGGTCTCCGTCCGGGAGCGTCCACCGGATCGTCCAGAATACCGGCGGCGTCGAGCGGCGTGCGCGGGCGGTGCACATTGTTGTGCTTGTTTCCAGCTTTGTTGTGCAACGGGAAACGCCTGCTCAACGGGCTGCGGTGTCGGCACGATGGTGGCATCGGGACGCGGGGTTCCCGAGAACACATCGAACGCCGACGGGAGGTGTCGAAAATGGAGCCGCACCGCATCATCGAGCAGCTCGTGGCGGCCGGCCTCTGACGCCGGACGACGGCCCGCGTCGCGCGGGCCGGGACTCGCCGCCCTGTCCGGTTTCGCGGCGGTGTCGTGACTTTGTCCGGCGCATCGTCGCACCACAGGGGCATGATCTGACATGGGACGACAAGGAGAGGGACCCAGGATCTCGCGGCCGGGGGGTGCGCGACGGACGGGTGCCACGGGGTGCGTCCGGTCCGGTCCCGTGAGGCCAAGCACGGGACCGGACACCAGATCAGGATCGGCATCGAAAGGAGCCAGGTCGTGGAGCCCGAGTGAACGGCCACAGTTCCGGCCCGGTATTCCGGGCGCTTCGAGGAGTCATCCACGAATATCCACGAGAAACGTCTCTCCACCGACGGCGCCCGGCCGGCCTCC
Organism: Pseudonocardiaceae bacterium; assembly: GCA_036402215.1. Lineage (GTDB taxonomy): Bacteria > Actinomycetota > Actinomycetes > Mycobacteriales > Pseudonocardiaceae > DASXTS01. The sequence continues at coordinate 8,383 of DASWTI010000473.1, read as the reverse complement.
CGCCGCCCGGGCGCCGTCGCGTTCCGCCTCGGGCGTGTCGTGCGGTGCACCGGTCAGCCGCCCGCTACCCCGCTGGGCCATCCTTCTGCCCGGACGCACCGGCCGGCGGGGTCCGCCGGGGCTGCCGGCTCAGCGCTGTCGCCCGGGGTTGGCGCGCATCCTCACCCGAGTAGCGAAGGACGGGCCGGCGGCCACCTTTTGTCAAGGAGCTGTCTCGCCGCCCGGTTGCTTCTCCTGGGATTCTTTGAACCTGGGAGGAATCAGTTCGGGGATGGAGTCGCGGTGAGCTCAGTAGAACAGGTGGGGAAGAATAGGGAGTGGCGTCGCAGCAGTTGTTGCCAGGGCGCGAACTCGACGTGCGTCGAGGTCGCATTGGGTGCTGACGTGGTGGCGCTGCGTGACTCGAAGGACCAGGCAGGAGCCGTGCTGGTGTTCAGTCCGGCGGAGTGGCGGGCGTTCCTCGGCGGCGTGCGCCGGGGCGAGTTCGACGCCTGAGCCAGGGCTCACCGCACATTTGTCGCGTGCTCGGCGATGAGCATCCGGGAGTCATACGGATCGAGGGCGAGTTCGTGCGCCTCGTCGAATGCGGAGGCGTACTCGGCGACCTGGTCGAGCCGTTCCACGTACGAATTCGCGGTGAGCTGTTCGAGATAGACGATGCGTTGGTCCGCCTCGTCGGCGAACGCGTAGAGGGTGAACATCAGCCCCATCGCCCGGTGCGGTCCGGCGCCGAGCGGCAGGACGCGGATGCTCACGTTGGGCAGCCCGGCCACCTCCACGAGGTGCCGGAGCTGGTCGGCGTGGGCGTCCGGTCCGCCGACGCGGGCCAGCAGCGCCGCCTCGGTGACGACGAACCGGATCCGTGGCGGCGGCTCCTCCGTGCGGGTCAGCAGCTCCTTGCGCCGCACCCGCAGCTCCAGCCGCCGGTCCACGGTCGTCCGGTCCACCGGCGCGACGCCCATCAGGGCCCGGGCGTAGCCGACGCTCTGCAGCAGGCCGGGCAGCAGCGTGCAGCCGTGGTAGCCGTCGATGCGGGTGGCGCCCGCCTCCAGCTGGTAGAGCCGGACGGACTCCGGCGGCACCACGTCGGCGAAGTCCTGCCACCAGGCGCGTTGCCGGGCCTGCCGGGCCAGGCACAGCAGCCGTTCCCGCTCGTCGCCTGGCACCGCGTACAGGTCGAGCAGCTCCCGCACGTCGCGCGGGTTCGCCGCCACCACGCCGGTCTCCAGCCGGCTGATCCGGGCGGGGGAGCACGACAGCCGCACCGCGACGTCATGGACGCTCCGGCCGGTCCGGGTGCGCAGCCGGCGCAGCTCGCGGGCCAGTCGCCGCCGTCCCACGGCGGGGCCTGCCGGGTCGATCACGGCCTCCGCCACATCGCCCTCCCGTCCTCGCTGCTCGCGGCCTCGCGCGGCATGCGGCCGATGGTTCTCCCGGGCGTGGGTCACGTCCAGTGCCCCCACCGATCTGCAACAACGGCGGGGTGCTCGCGGGCGGAGGGCGGCGGGCATCGACCGGTCCTCCGCCCGCGAGCGGGGAACAGCGTCAACGGGCGACGCCGATGGGTTGGACCTTGTGGCCGGGGAAGACGCGGGCCAGGGCGTCGGCGCCGAGGCCGAGGCGGCTGCTGACGACCTCGCCGAGGAGGTTGCGGTAGTCGTTGGAGCCGGGCACGTCGCCGTGGTCGCGGACCTCGGGGGCGAGGCCCTGCCAGTTGCCGTGCACGGTGCCGCCGTCCAGGCCGCCGCCGAGCAGCAGGGCGACGGCGCCGTGGCCGTGGTCGGTGCCGCGGTTGGCGTTCTCCTCGATGCGCCGCCCGAACTCCGTCATGGTCACCAGCGTCACGTCGTTCAGCTTGTCGCCCAGGTCGGCCGCGAAGGCGCCGAGCGCGTTGCCGAGCGAGGTGAGCATGCGTTGCATGTCGCCGTTGTCCACGGTGCCGAGCCCGGTGTGCATGTCCCAGCCGCCCAGGTCCACGCACGCCACCCGCAGCCCGACGTCGGACTTCACGAGCTGGGCGATGTTGGCCAGGGACTTGGAGAACCCGTCGTCCGGGTACTCCACGGCCGGCCGGTAGTCCGCGGCGGCCAGCCGCTCGGCGGTCTCCAGCGCGGCCAGCGTGGTGGTGGCCTGCGCCGCCAGCGGGTGCTCGAAGCCGGTGTAGAGGGTCGCGAGCGCCGCCTTGGTCCTGTCGTGCACGCCGTCCCAGCCGCCGAGCGTGAACGACTCGACGCCGCGCAGCGCGAGCGCGCCCTGGGAGCCGACGAGCGAGCGCGGCAGCGTGGAACCCTCGGCGATGCCGCGGAACGTGGTGCCCGGCCCCAGCTCCTGCAGCACCCGGTCGAGCCAGCCGCCGGCCGCGGCGTCGGTGGACGAGCCGCCGCGTTCCAGGCAGTCCTGCGCCTGGAAGTGGCTGCGCGACAGGTCGGGCGTGGACAGCGCGGGCACCGCGGTGAACTGCTTGGTGCCCCAGTACCTGTGCAGCGGCGCGAGCGCCGGGTGCAGCCCGAAGCCGCGGTCCAGCGGCAGCAGCGAGCCCCCGCGCACCGCGATCTGCGGCCGCGCGGCCAGCAGGTGCGGGTCCTCCGCCGGCACCAGCACGGACAGGCCGTCCATACCGCCTCGCAGGAACACCACGACGAGCGTGCCGGAGCCGGCGCCGGGCTGGCCGAACGAGACCCGGGTGCTGACGAGCTGGCCACCGATGGCGGCGACGCCGACGAACCCGGCCCCGGCCACCAGCCGCCGCCGGGTGAACCCCCTGCTCCACAACGAGGAACGGGTCTCCCGGTCGGCGGCGACGGCCTCGGCGTGCGCGCGCAGCGCCGCCTCGGCCGGACTGACGTGCTTGGGATGTCTGGTCACGGGGGGCTGCCTCACCGGAGTGCGAAGTACGGGGAGTCGAGCACGAGCGGCGCCGCGTGGGCGGCCATGCCCTTGACGTCGGAACCGACGAACGCGACGAGGGCGTCCCGGTGCTCCGGCCGCATGGGCTGGAACAGCAGCCGCCCGCACAGCGCGTCGACGTACGCGGCGGCCGGGCCGAGCGGCACCAGTTCCTCGGGCCTGACGTAGGAGAGTTCCTTCCACCAGCCCTGGACGAAACCCCGGTGCCGGTTCCACTGCTGCAACATGCCGCCCGCGGACGCCCAGGCCGGTTGCACGTCGGGGTAGCCGTTGGGCGGTCCCCAGGCCAGCGGCCGGTGGCCGAGCTGGTCCAGGCCCCAGTAGATGCCGTTGAGGCCCTTCTTCGTCGCGTCCGGCGAGGCCCCCTGCCCGACGCCCAGCACGCGGGCGGTGGACACCACGTTCTCCAGCGGCCGCTTGGTCTTCTGGCCCACCGATGCCCAGAACTCCGTGGAGCTGAACAGCGCCCACAGGGTCGGGTGGATGGCGGTGCCGGACTTCAGGTAGACGTCGGCGAGCCGGTCCACCAGGCCGGCGGGCGGGTTGTCCGCCACGAAGCGCACCGCCAGCTTGCGCGCGATGGACCGCGCGGTCGCCGGGTGCGACGCCAGGTAACGCAGGTACTCGTCGCCCACGTCCAGGCCACCGGCCGCGGACGGGTTGGCGTGCCGGAAGTCCAGCACCCGGACCGCGCCGGTCCAGTGCCGCTTCGGGTCGTACTGGAACGAGCCGTCCTTGGCGATCGTGCGGCCGGTGAGGATGTAGGCGCTGTTGCGCACGTCCTCCTCGGTGTACCCGCCCTGCACCCCAACGGTGTGCAGCTCCAGCAGCTCGCGGCCCAGGTTCTCGTTGACCGCGGACCTGGTGGACTGGTTGTTGTCCAGGTACGCGAGCATGGCCGGGTGCCGCGTGGCGGCCAGCAGCATGTCGGTGAACGTGCCGAGGGCGTGGGTGCGGATGACGTCGTTGTGGTAGCTGGTGCCGAGGTTCCACGCGCCGTCGCTGGGCATCGGCATGTTCAGGTGGTTGGCCCAGAAGTCGACCATCACCTCGTACACCTGGCGCCGCGACCAGAGCTGCCGGCCGAGCGTCGCCTGGGCGTACTCGAACATGGCGTCCCAGGAGTACTCCTTGACCGCCCCGCGAATCTGCTGCGGGTTCATGGTCACGGTCCGGAACGCGGCCCACGCCTGGTCGCCCGGGCCGTCCGGCACCCCGGCCGGGGAGAGCTGGTTCTGCAGCCAGCGGTCGATGCCCACCGCGCGCACGTCGGCGAGATCCTGCGGCGTGATGCCGAAGGTGGTGCGCCGCAACAGGTGCAGCGCCGGGTCGTCGGTCGCCAGGATGGTCGGCCGGTCCACCCGCGCCCGCTCGGCGGCGGCCGCCGGGCCGGACAGCGTCTCACCGGCGGGCGGGGCCGGCTGGCTGACACCGCCGCTGGCGTAGCTGGCGTCCCGGTCCGGGAACGCGCCGCCGTCCTGCGGGCGGGCACCGGCCGGACGGTCGGTCAGCTCGGGCGCCGGCGGGGGTGCCGCCTTGGCCGTGCCCGTGATGAGGTCCAACGGCTTCTCGGCGACCGTGGTGGCCACCTGCATGCACGCCGCGGCGCTCGCCCCGGCACCGGCGAGCGCGAACAGCACGCCGCGCCGTCCGATCGTCCCGGGTTCCTCGGGAGCCTGGTGCCGCCCCTTTCCGTGCCGTGGCTGCCGTCTTTCCGGCGGCTGGGCGCGTCTTTCTCGCCCAGTGTGCTCTGCCATCCGTGAACCGCTTTCTCGAACTCAGCCGCACCGCAGAGCCCCGACAGTCCTCCAACGCGGCGCAAGCCTCCGAACAGTGCAGTTCCCCCGGAGGATGCGGCGGCGAGGGTATCGAACGGGTGAATCACTACGCCAGCCCCAATTTCTGAATACGGCGTCGGGAGCACGACGTTGGTCGCTCCGCTGCGACGAACGGCCCATACCTCCGGGACGTGTCCGGGGCGTGTTCGACTCATCACGAAGTGATATCGCGTGGTTCACGACTCGATTCCGGTGGCGAGGCCGACCGGTCGGCGTACCCATTCGACCGCTCGTCGCCGGCGGCCGCGCCGAGGCCGGCCGGATCGCGCGCGGGGCGGGCCCGAGCACGTCCGGCTAGGGTGCGGGGCATGGTCGAACCGCGGGTGGCATCCCTGGCGCCCGGCCCGCGGGCCGAGGACGACCGGATCGTCTTCGCGCTGCCCGACCCGGGGCGCGGCCTCGCCGGGGTGCGGCTGGAGCAGGAGCTCGGGCTGCCCGGCGACCGGCTCGGCTTCGGCTATCACGAGGAGGCCGGCTGCTGGCTGCTCGCGCTGCCCCGGCCCCCGGTGCGGCGCATGGAGTACCGGCTCACGCTGCTGCACCGGGACGGCGGCGTGGAGACCATCAACGACCCGGCGAGCCACGGGTACGCGCCGGGCGCGTTCGGCGACAAGTCCGTGGTCGAGATGCCGGAGTACCGGGCGCCGGAGTGGCTCGCCCACGGCGGCCGCTGGGAGGTGGGCGCTGAGCTCTCGGTGGCCACGAAGGGCGGCCCGATCGACGTCCAGGTGCTCTCGCCGCCGGTGCCGAGCAGGCTGCTGCTGGTGGCGCACGACGGGCCGGAGTACGACCGGCTGGCCCGGCTCGGTACGTTCGCCGCGGCCATGGTGGACGCCGGGCGGCTGCCGCCGTTCCACCTCGCGCTCGCCGGCCCCGGCTCCCGCAACCAGCGCTACTCCGCGAACGTCGGCTACAGCGCCGCGCTCGCCACCCGCGTCATCCCCGCGCTGCACGCCGCGCTGCGCACCGCCGCCCCCGCCGTGCTGATCGGCGCGAGCCTCGGCGGCCTGGCCGCGCTGCACGTCCAGCGCCGTCATCCGCGCGCGGTCGGCGCGCTGTTCCTGCAGTCCGGCAGCTTCTTCGTGCCGGAGCACGACGAGTGCGAGTCGTCGTTCGAGTTCTACGCGCGGGTGACGCGGTTCGTGGCCACCGTGCACCACGCCGCCCGCGCGCCCTCGCCGGTGCCGGTCGTGCTCACCTGCGGGGCCACGGAGGAGAACGTGCACAACAACCGGCTGATGGCGGCCACCCTGGCCCGCCAGGGCTACCCGGCGGAGCTGCACGAGCTGCCGGACGTGCACAACTTCACCGCCTGGCGGGACGCGTTCGACCCGTACCTGGTGGACTTGCTGGAGAAGGTGTGGGGGAGAGCCGATGCGTGAGGTGCCGGTCCCGGGCGGCCGCGTCGTGGTGCACGGTCACTACGGCCGGCCGGTGCTGGTCTTCCCCTCCGAGCAGGGCAACGCGCACGACGTGGCCGGCAACGGGCTGGTCGACGCGGTCGGCGGCCTGCTGGAGGCCGGCCGGCTCAAGCTCTACTGCGTCGACTCCCACGACGCGGCGAGCTGGTCGGCGAAGCACCTGCCGCTGGAGGAGCGGGCCCGTGCCCACGAGCACTACGAGGGCTGGATCCTGAACACGGTGGCGCCGTTCGTCCGGGAGGACTGCGGCGGCCGCGCCGACATCGCGGTCGCCGGCTGCTCGCTCGGCGCGTTCCACGCGGTGAACGTGGCGCTGCGGCACGCCGACGTCTTCCCGCTGGCGCTGGGCTTCTCCGGCAACTACGACCCGACGTCCTGGCACGGCTGGGGCGAGGAGGGCATGGCCCTGTACTTCGCCAACCCGGTGCGGTACGTGCCGAACCTGCACGGCGAGCACCTGGAGTGGTTGCGCCGCACCGTGTCCGTGCTGCTGGTGTGCGGCCAGGGGCAGTGGGAGGACACCACGGGCTCGCTGGACTCCACGCGCCACCTGGCCGGGCTGCTGGCCGACAAGGACATCCCGCACGAGCTGGACCTGTGGGGCCACGACGTGCCGCACGACTGGCCGTCCTGGCGCCGGCAGTGGGCGCACCACCTGCCGCGCTTCTGCTAGCACCCGTCCGGCACGGCCCTAGTCCGTCTCGACGGTCGCCGCCGGGGTGCCGGTGTCGCAGCGGACGAACACCTCGACGCGGGTGTCGCGGTCGTCGCCGCCGCGGAAGCGCACCCGGCGGGCGCCGTCCTCGTCCTCGATGCCGTCGACCTGGAAGCCGAGCGCCGGGGTGGCGGCCACGATCTCCACGCCCGGCACGCACCGGGCGAGCACCGTGCCGCCGGGGGAGGCGAAGGCCTGCGGCGGCGTGGACGCGGAGCCGGCCGTGGGGGTGCGCGTCGCGCCGCCGGTGGGTTCCGCCGTGCCACTCGGGTTGCTCGTGCCGCTCGGGTTGCCCTGCCCGCCGGGACCGCCTTGGCCGTTCGGGCCGCTCGCCGGTGGGCCGGTCGCGGCGGCGGCCAGGCTCGCGGACACCTCGGCCTCGCCGAGCGGGCGCGGCCCCTGCCCCAGGATGCCGCTGCCGACCGCGCCGATCGCCACCATGGCGACCGCCACCGCGGCGCCGACGGCCAGCAGCCAGGCCAGCGCTGCGCCCAGGGCCCGCGGAGCGTTCACCTCAACAGCATCCCCCGCACCCGGTTAAGGCGGGGCTAACGCACCGTCATCGCGCGGCGCGCTGGCCTACCGTGTGCCACGTGCCCCAGGTGCTGCTCGTCGAGGACGACCCGGCGATCCGCCGCGCGCTCATCCGCGGCCTCACCGAGCGCGGGCACGCCGTGTCCTCGGCGGCCACCGGCATGGACGGGCTGCAGCGGGCCGTCGCCGACCGGCCGGACCTCGTGGTGCTCGACCTGGGCCTGCCGGACGTGGACGGCCGCACGGTGCTGCGGATGCTGCGCGGCGCGAGCCAGGTGCCGGTGGTGGTGGCCACCGCGCGCGACGACGAGCAGGAGATCGTGGCGGTGCTCGACGCCGGCGCGGACGACTACCTGGTGAAGCCGTTCGGCGCCGCGCAGCTCGACGCCCGGATCCGGGCCGTGCTGCGCCGCGGCGGCGAGCACCGCGCCGACCCCGCCGTCGTGGTCGGCGGGCTGCGCCTCGACCCGCGCACCCGCGAGGCCGAGCTGGAGGGCCGCGCGCTGGAGCTGACGCCGCGCGAGTTCGACCTGCTGCACTACCTGGCGGCGCGCGCCGGCGAGGTGATCGGCAAGCGCGAGCTGCTCGCCGAGGTCTGGCACCTGCCGTACGGCGGCGCGGACAAGACGGTCGACGTGCACCTGTCCTGGCTGCGCCGCAAGCTCGGCGAGACGGCCTCGGCCGCGCGTTACCTGCACACCGTGCGCGGCGTCGGCGTGCGCGTGGCACCACCACCCGACGACACCGCGCCGCCGCTGCCGGACGACGCCGCACCGGCGCCGTCGGACGGCGGCGTCGCGCGGCCGGGGGCCTGAGCGGGTGCGGCGCCGGCTGCTGCTGCTCGTCGCGGCCACTGTCTCGCTCGTGCTGGTGGCGTTCCTGGTGCCGTTGGCGCTGCTGCTGCGCGCGGTGGCCGCCGAGGCCGCCACCCAGACGGCGACGGTGCAGGCCCAGGCGCTGTCCACGCT
>DASWTI010000472.1:0-3642 GCA_036402215.1 Pseudonocardiaceae bacterium | reverse complement strand
CGGGCGCTCCGGCGACGCCGGCACCGGCAACGGGGACCGGCCGCCGGGGCGCTGGGACGTCTGGTGCGCCGCGGCGGGCGGGCCGCCGGAGCCGGTGCTCACCGACGTGGCGCGCGCCGCGCTGGCAGCCGGCGTGGTGTTCCTGCCGGTGTGGATCGACGACCTGGTGATCAGGACCGGGCCGCTGACCCACCCCGGCGACACCGCCTGCCTGCGCTGCTACCTGCTGCGGCTGGACTCCACGGACCCGCACCGCGAGGTCCACCGGTTGCTGCGGGACACCGCCGGGCCGCCGTCACCGGCCGGTTTCCTGCCGTCGATGGCCGCCGTCGCCGCCGGCATCGCGGCCACCGAGGTGGTCAAGCACCTGACCGGGCTGCCGGTCACCACGTGCGGCCGGGCCGTCGAGCTGACCATGGTGCCGTTCCGGGCGGCGGTGCACCGCGTGCTGCGGGTGCCGCGCTGCCCGGAGTGCAGCGGCACCGCGCGGCGCAGCGCGCCGATCGTCGCGCACGGCTCACCGATGGGGGAGTAGGCCGTGCCGCTGCCCGCGATCCTCGACGCCTGGCCGGACCTGGTGGACCGGCGCACCGGCATCGTGCGCGAGCTCGCCGAGCTACGGGTGGACGACGACGACCCGCCGTTCGTGCACGTCCTGTCCACGGCCTGCACCACCGAGGCCTTCGGGTACCTGCCGAACTTCGGCAACAACGGCGGCGCCGGGGCCACCCCGTACACGGCGCTGGCCAAGGCGATCGGGGAGGCGGTCGAGCGGTACTGCGCCGCCATGTACGACCCCGGCGACCTGCCGCTCGTGCCGTACGAGCGGCTCGGCGAGCCGGCCACGCCGCCCTGGTCGTTCGCCCTCTACCTGCCCGAGCAGTACGCGGTGCCCGGTTTCCCGTGGGAGCCGTTCACCGCACGGTCGCCGGTGGCCTGGTGCCGCGGCCGCTCCCTGGTCACCGGCGGTCCGGTCCTGGTGCCCGCGCCGTTCGTCCACGTGCCGTACCACTACCGCCCGGAGCACGGCGACACGCCGATCGCGCAGCCCATCTCCACCGGCCTGGCCTGCGGTTCCTCGCCGGCCGACGCCACGCTGTCGGCGCTCTGCGAGGTCATCGAGCGCGACGCGTTCACGCTCATGTGGCAGGCCCGGCTGAGCCGGCCGCGGGTCCGGCCGGACGGCACGCCTGCGGAGTCGGCGGTGCTCACCGACCTGCTGGACCGGTTCGCCGCGGTGCACCTGGACGTGCACCTGGTGGACCTCGGCTCCGGGGTGCGCTGCCCGGCGATCATGGCGGTCGCCGAGGGCCACGCCGCCACCTCGCCCGCGCTGGCGTTCGCCGCGGCCGCGCACCCCGACCCGGTGGTGGCCGCCCGCAAGAGCATCGAGGAGCTGGCGCACACCCGCCGGTTCGCCGCCCAGGTCATGGACTACCTGCCGCCGGTGCCGGTGGACGTCGAGGGCGGCCACCCCGCGGTCGACGGCCAGCGCGCGCACCTGCGGTTCTACTGCCCGCAGGAGTCCAGGGCGGCCGCGGAGTTCGCCTGGGCCGGTGAGCGCCGGGTCGCGCTGTCCGAGGTGCCGAGCTGCCGGCCCGGCCCGGACGCCCCGGCGGCCGACCTGCTCGCCGCGCTGGTCACCGACGTCGCCGCCACCGGCTCCGACGTCATCGCCTGCGACCTCACCACGCCGGACGTGGCGGACGTCGGCCTGTCCGTGGTGCGCGTGGTGGTCCCCGGCTTCCACCCGCTGCAGATGGGGCACGCCAACCGCTGCCTCGGCGGCACCCGGCTGCCGGCCGCGGCCGGCGTGGACGCCTGGTCGGCCGCGCGCGACAACCCGTACCCGCACCCGTTCCCCTGACGTCCCTGACTTCCCTGACCGGAGAGGCGGCGCATGCACCCGGCGGACGCGTTCCTCCTCACCGAGGGCGACGACCTCGTGTGGGAGACCTTCCACGAGAACTCCAAGACCAGCCGCGCCGAGCCGCACCCGTACTTCGGCCGGCACCCGTCGGACGCCGCGGTGGTCGCCATGATGCGCGGCCTGCGCGACGTCAAGCCGTACGCCGACCGCACCCGGCTGGCGCTGCCGGAGGCCTCGCGCGGCCCGGCCGGGCTGGACGAGACGCTGCTCGGCCGGGAGTCCGCGCGCGGCTTCGGCCCCGGCCCGGTGCCGCTGGCCGACCTGGCCGCGGTGCTGCGCTGTGCCTACGGGGTGACCAGGGACAACGCCGGCACCGACTTCCCGCGGCCGTTCCGTGTCGTGCCGTCCGGCGGCGCGCTCTACCCGCTGGAGCTGTACGTCTGGGCCAGGGACGTCGGCGGCCTGCCGCCGGGGCTGCACCACTACGACCCGCACGCCCACGACCTCGCCGCGCTCGGCGACCCGGACCTGACGCCGGCCTTCGTGCAGCGCGACCTGGTCGCCGCCGCCGCGGCCGTGGTGCTGATCGCCGCGGTGTTCTTCCGCTCGGTGTTCAAGTACGGCGAGCGCGGCTACCGGTTCGTGCTCATCGAGGCCGGGCACGTGGCGCAGAACGCGGTGCTCGCCGCGCGCGGCCGTGACCTCGCCGCGGTGCCGGTCGGTGGCTACTTCGACCGCGAGCTGGACCGGGCCGTGGGCCTCGACGGCCTGCACGAGTCCGTCGTCTACGGCCTGCTGCTCGGCCGCCCGGAGCCGGCGTGAGCGCGCCGCCGATCACGGTCACCGCGGACGGCCCGGCCCCGCCCGGGCTGAGCGCGCTGGACGCGCTGCTGCACCCGGTGCCCACCGGGCGGTTCCTGGCCGAGCACTGGCAGCGCCGCCCGCTGCACCTCACCGGCTGGCCCGGCCGGTTCGGCGACCTGTTCGGCCTGGCGGCGCTGCGCACGGCGCTCACCCGGCACGAGGAGGCCGGCCTGCTGGTCCGGGTCAGCGGCGACCACCTCGGCGACGGCGGCGGCGCCGCGGCGCACGTCGTGGTCGGCCCCGCCGACGTGGCCGGTCACCTGCGCGGCGGCGCCTCGGTGTGCGTGGACGGCATCCACCGCGCCGATCCCGCGCTCGCCGGCCTCGCGGAGACCCTGCGCCGCGGCCTCGGCCACGCCGGGCCGGTGGACGTCAAGTGCTACCTGTCGCCCGCCGGCTACGGCTTCAACACCCACTTCGACGCGCACGTGGTGACCACGCTGCAGCTCGAGGGTCGCAAGCGCTGGCGGATCTCGCGCACCCCCGGCGTGGAGTTCCCGGTGGACAACGCCTTCCTGGACGAGCACGGCGAGGTCCGCTGCGTCGGCCGCACGCCCGGCTCGCTGCGGCCCTGGGAGCGGCCCGCCGTCGACCCCGGCGACTTCGTCGACGTGCTGCTGGGCCCGGGGGACGTGCTGTGCCTGCCGGCCGGTACCTGGCACGACGCCAAGGCCGTCGACGGCCACGCGCTCGCGCTGAACGTCTCGTTCTCGGCGGCCGACGTGCTCGGCCTGCTGGTGGACGTGGCGGGGCGACGGCTACGGGAGCTGCCGGCCTGGCGGGCCGGGTTGCCGGTGCTGCCGCCCGGTGCTCCCGCCGGCGACCTGGCCCGCGGCTTCCTGGCCGAGCGGGTGGAGGAGCTGGTGGGCGCGCTGCGCGCGGCCCTGGACGACCCGGCGACGATCGCC
>DASWTI010000471.1:0-3599 GCA_036402215.1 Pseudonocardiaceae bacterium | reverse complement strand
CCGGTGCCGGTGCCCGGTCACCAGGGCCCGGAGCGCTCTCGGTCGTGTTGTCCGCAGCTCCTGCCGCCGGCGCCGCGCCGGTGGCCGGAACCACGGCCCGGGGCGCCCGTGCCGGTGCCACGGCAAGCCTCTCGGTCCGGTGGCCCGGGGATCGCCCGGGCGATTCCGTTACGGGCACAGCCGGCATCGGCTGACGGGTCGCCGGCTGGGGGGCCGCCGGTGCCGGGGCCGCCGCGAGTGGCGCGACGGCCACCGCGGCCACCGCGGCCACCGCGTGGAGGTCCGGCATCGGGTGGAGGGGAACGGCCCCGGGCGCCGGAGCGGACGGCGGTACCGCGGCGGCGGAGGCCGTGGCCAGCCCTGCCAGCCAGATCCCCAGGGCGACCCCGCCGAGCAGCGCCACCCGGGCCGGTACCCGCCACGGCCGGCCCGGCCGCGCGGGGCCCGGCCGGTGCCGGTGCCGCTCGCGCGGTGGCAGGGAGAGGTGCGACGGCCCGGGGTGCAGCCGGTGCGGCGACGAGGCGCCGTCCGTCGGGCTGCTGATGGCCATGGCCGGGTCACCTGCCTGCTGTGATGAGTGTGACGAAGTCCCTCCATGGTCGACTTCGGCCCGGCCCCCGGCGAGAGCGCGCGGCAGGAACCACCCGAATCAGCAGGTAACGCTCACCGGGCTGAGTGACGAAGACAACTGATGTCACCATCTGTCCACGTCAGAGGCCTGCGGAATCGGTACAGAAGTCGCCAGTTCTGTACGGTCTGTATCTGGTCGACGGGTCCGGGGATCTTTCCGGCGACACGTCTGACCGCTGAGCATGCTGAGGAGCACCCCCGATGTCTGAGCAGGACCAGCAGCGGCCGGAGGGCACCGTCGGGTTGGCCGAGCTCGTCGACGGCTGGCGCCGGTACGACGAGAACCTCCTCCTGCACAACCCCGGCTCCGAGGACGAGTGCCTGGTGCGCCCGGGCGAGCTGGTGGTCGGCGACCGCGCCTACGCCCGGTTCCACGAGGAGTTCGGCCGCTGGGTGGACGACGAGCGCTCCGAGGACCTGCGCGCCGACCTGCGGCTGACCAAGGTGCGGCTGCGCGACCGGGAGCGCGGCCGCGAGGTCGACATCGCCCGCGACGCGGCGGCCAGCCTGGGCCCGAGCGCCGACGAGCTGGCCGAGGACGAGCTGAGCGCCTACCGCGGCACTGTCTCCGCCAACCACGTGCACCTGGGCTGCGCCACGCCGGTCGACACCGGCTGGTCCGGCGCCCCGATCATGTACGGCACGCCGATCATGTACGGCACTCCCATCATGTACGGCACCCCGATCATGTACGGCACCGGCTCGGAGGCCGAGCTCCAGCACCCGGTGCCCCCGCCGCCGGTGGAGCGCTGGGACCGCCAGGTCAACGTGATGATCCTCGACACCGGCCTGGACCCGCACCCGTGGTTCGCGGACCGCCCGTGGCTGTCCGACTGGGGGCTCACCCCCGAGGTGCTGGACGCCGACGACGACGCCGGGCAGGACCGGCAGGCCGGGCACGGCACGTTCATCGCCGGCATCGTGCTGCGGCACGCCCCGGGCGCGATGATCCGGCACCGCAAGACGTTGTCCTCACTGGGTTTCACCGACGACGTGACGGTGGTGCGCGGGCTTCGCAAGGCTCGGCACACCGCCGCCCGGCGGGGCGCGCACATCGACGTGGTGGTGCTCTCCTCGGGCTGCCACACGGCCAACAACGAGTGCCCGCCGCTGGTCCGCCGCGAGATCGCCAAGTACCGCGACTCGGTCGTCGTCTGCTCCGCCGGCAACTTCGGCACCGAGCGGAAGTTCTGGCCCGCGGCGCTGCCGGAGGTGGTGGCGGTGGCCGCGACCGGCCCGGACGGTGGCCTGGCCGAGTTCTCCAACCGCGGCCCGTGGGTGGATGCCGCCGCCGAGGGCGTGGACGTGCTGTCCGCCTACCCGCGGCTGCTGCCCGGCGCCGGCCGCAAGGAGCCGGACAACGAGAACCGCGAGTACCGGGTGGCCAGCTGGAGCGGCACGTCGTTCGCCGCGCCCCGCGTCGCCGCCGAGATCGCGTGCCGGATCAACGCCGGCCTGGACGCCCACCGGGCCGCGGCAGCCGTGGTGGCTGCCAACCCGGTCCCGAGCCCATCATGATGACGCTGCGTATCGGCTGGGTCGCCGATGGTGTCATCGACCCCATGCTGTCGGCAACCACCTCCACCCCGGTACGGTCGGCGATCGGATCTCATGTCGGTGTCCGTGGGGAGGATCGGGTGGACGTCCCGCCGCTCGCCGACATCGTGTCGGCTGCCGGAAACGGTGACCAGCAGGCCTGGCGCCATCTGGTTGCCCGCTACTCGAATCTGGTCTGGTCGGTGGCGCGTTCGCACCGGCTGGACCACGCCGACGCCTCCGACGTCTGCCAGACGACCTGGCTGCGCCTCGCCGAGCACCTGCACACGCTGCGCGAGCCGTCCCGGCTGCCGGGCTGGCTCGCCACGACCGCCCGCCGTGAGTCACTCAGAGTGATCGCCGGGCGCCGCCGTGAGACGCCGGGGGTGCTGCCGGAGCCCGACCCCGACCCCGCACCGGGGCCGGAGACCGTGGTGCTCATCGGCGACCGCGACACCCGGCTCTGGAAGGCCTTCGAGGGCCTCACCGAACGATGCCAGCAGCTCCTGCGCATCCTGTCCAGCGCACCCGAGCTCTCGTACGCCGAGGTCGGCGACGTGCTGAACATTCCCGTGGGGAGCATCGGCCCGACCAGGGGGCGTTGCCTGGAATCACTGCGCCGGCGGCTCAGCGCGTCGGACTTCACCGGCACCGACTTCGGGCCGGGTGTGTCGAGGGGGTCGAGGGGATGACCGAGCGCGGTGCTGTCGAGGAGCGGGATCCCCTGCTCGACGAGGTGGCTGCCATGTTCCAGGTGCTGGACCCGATGCCGGAGCACGTCTTCGAGGCGGCGCTCGCCGCCCCCGAGGTCGTGGCGGCCTGGCGCGACCTGGACGCGGGGCTGCTCGCCATCCTGGACGACACGGCCCTGCAGCCGCTGGCCGGCGCCGGCGTGCGGACCGTCGGCGGGCCAAGGCTGGTGACGTTCGGCTCCGCCGAGGACCCCGAGGCGTGCAGCGTCGAGGTGGAGGTCGGCGTGGAGCCGTCCGGCACGCTGCGCCTGGTGGGCCTCGTGGTGCCGACCGGCCCCGGTGAGCTGGAGGTCCGCCACCCCGGCGGTGCGCAGCGGGTGCCGGTGGACGAGCTGGGCCGGTTCCGCGCCGAGGGCGTGCCGGCCGGCCCGCTGAGCCTGGTGCTGCACGGCACCGACCGGCGTACGACAACCACGGATTGGATCACCGTCTGACCGCCACGCCGACCGCGAGGCGCTCCGCGTCGCCGCTCGGCGAACGGCGCGCCAGGTTACGGCTGGCCGAGGACCTGCAGGCCAGGCACGCCACGGACCCCGACGGCGTGCTGGCCGAGGCCGGCGCGCTGATCTCCGGCGCCGGGCGGCACACCGAGCTGCGCGTGGTGGCGCGGCACGCGGTGGCCCTGGCGCACAACGAGCGGTCGGAGCTGCGGCTCGCGCTGCGGCACGCCCGGCTGGCGCT
>DASWTI010000470.1:0-11278 GCA_036402215.1 Pseudonocardiaceae bacterium | reverse complement strand
GGCTCCCCCGGCGGCGGCGCGACGGGCCACGGCGGACGGGACTGACGGGGCGGGCGCCACCGGCGGCAGGCCGCGGGTCGCGGCGTACAGCGCGCTCACGCAGCGGTGCGCGTCGGCCAGCGGCCGGGACCACATGTTCGGCGAGGGCACCAGGTTGTTGTAGAACGTGGCTCCCTCGCACAGCGGGCCGAGCGCCCACAGCCGCGGGTCCGGCCGCCCGCCGGCGTCGATCAGGTGCATGTCCGGGTCCACGTCCACGCCCAGCACGAGCGTGCTCGACGGCTGGTGCCGCCGGATCAGCCCGCGGCGGTGCAGCGCGGCCAGCAGCGGGCTCGCCGACGTGGCCACCGCGGGCGGCTCGACGTGCGCGTTCGCCACCCAGTCGACCTCCCGGGCGTACGGCCGGGACAGCCGGGTGGACGTGATCAGCCAGCGCGCGCCGGTCCACTCGACGGTCGGCGCCGGCCCGAACGGCACGTGCGCCACCCCCGCCGCCATCAGCGCCAGCAGCTCGGCGTGCCGCTCGAACTGCGGCCCCACCACCGCGCGGTTCACGGCCGGCACCGTCACCCGGGTGAAGCGATCCAGCGAGGCGGCCGTCAGCCCGCCGTAGTCCACGACGTACCGGAACGTGTCCCGCAGCTCGCGCATGACGTCGAGCGCCGCCTTGACCTCGCTGTCCACGAACCCGAGCAGGCCCTCGGCGAGGTCCAGGGCCACCAGGTCGGCGAGCCACTTCTGGTACGCCTCGGCGTCGTCCAGCAGCATGCCGCCGGTGCCGTCGAACAGCGCGGCCGCGTCGAACGGACCGAGCTCGGCGTCCAGCTCGTCGAGCCGGGCGCGCACCGCGGCCGGGGACTCGTCGGGGAACGGCGCGGGCCGCCCGGCCAGCCGCGCCTGGCACCGCCGCTGCGCCACCCGCATCTCGTCCAGCAGCAGCGGCAGCACGTCGCGGTCGAAGTCGAGCGGCCCGCCCACCGCCGCGCGCGCCGCGTCCACCGCCTCGTGGGTGAACAGCAGCGGCCGGTAGCGCGGGCCGAACTCGACGAACCGTGGCCGCGCCCGGCACGGCACGCCGGAGCGGGAGTGGAAGAACAGCTGGGGCTCCCGGCCGCTCGGCTCGTAGCGCAGCTCGTACCCGGCCGGCCCGGGCGCCGGGACGAACCGGCCGCCGCGGCCGACGGTCAGGCAGGACATGAGGTCCATGGCGGACAGCCCGAAGCCGCCGATCGCCACCGACTCCCCCGGCGCGACCACGTCGGTGCGTGAGGGCAGCGGGTACGGCGCGGGCACCACGCCGGGCGCCGGGTCCACCACGGCGCTCGTGTTCGAGGTGTACCCCGTCGTCAGGAAGGCGTGCCCGGCGCGCACCGTGGTGCCGTCGGACAGCGTGAGCAGCAGCGAGCCGTCCGGCAGCGGCTCCAGGTCCACCGCCGTGGCGCGGTGGTGCCGCACCGAGACGTGCGCCGGCGCGCGCCGCAGCACCTCCTCGTGGAACCAGCACAGGTACTCGCCCAGCACACGCCGCGGCAGGAAGTCGTTCTCCCGGATCGGCCGGCCCTCGGTGCCGACGGTGAACCCGTCCTCGGCGATCCGCAGCCCGCGCTCCGTGACCCACTCGTGCAGCGTCATGCCGGGGGCGTCGACCGCCTCGCCGACCGTGCACGCGTCCGGGAAGTGCGAGACGGCGGACGCCGTGGTGTTCAGCAGCAGGTAGTCGGGCTGGTCGACCTCGTGTACGCCGGCCCCGGAGCACGTCGGGTCGATCACCTCGACGCGCACCGGTCCGGCGTCGGGGCCGGCGAGCTTGGCCAGGGTCACCAGCCGTTCCAGCACGCCGAGCCCACGCGAGCCCAGACCGACGATGGCCACCGAGGTCTCCGGCGTCACGGCCAGCCTCCCGTGTTCGGGGTCGACCTCGGGATCAGTCGACCAGTTTGATGCGGACGCGGCGGTTCTGCCGGCCCTTGTTCTCCACCTTGGTGATGGTCAGTCGGCCGATCTGCTTGGTGGACGCGACGTGCGTGCCGCCGTCGGCCTGCACGTCGAGGCCGACGATGTCCACGATGCGCATCTCGGGCATCTCCGGCGGCACCACGGTCTGGGTGCGGATCAGGTCGGGCAGGGCGAGCGCCTCCTCGCGGGGCAGGAAGCGCGCCTCGATGCGGCGGTCCGCCTCGATCTCGGCGTTCACCGTCTCCTCGAGGGTCTGTTTGAAGTTCGGCGGGAGCTCGGGGAGGTTGAAGTCCATCCGCGCCTCACCGGGCTCCATGTTGCCGCCCGTGACGAGCGCGCCGAAGTCCCGGAACACGGTGCCGCACAGCACGTGCAGCCCGGAGTGGGTGCGCATCAGCGAGCTGCGCCGGTCGTCGTCCAGCGCGCCGCGGACGGCGGTGCCGGCCGGCGGCACCGGGTCGCCGGGGGCGGGCAGCAGGTAGGGGTCGTCGCCCTTGCGGGTGCCGACGATGCGGGTCTGCACCCCCTGCCAGAGGAGCACCCCGTGGTCCGGGGGCTGGCCGCCGCCCCCGGGGTAGAACGCCGACCGGTCGAGCACGATGCCCGCCTCCGGGTCGGCCGGGTCGGACCAGAGGACCGTGCACTCCCACTCCCGGATGGAGGCGTCCTCCCAGTCCAGGCGGTACGTGCGTCCGTGATGTGCGAAACCCATTACGCCAAGGAACCTTCCGCTACCGCTGAGGCGGGCTCGATCCGCGCCTCGATGGCGCGCAGGCCGTCATCGGCCGCGCGTGCGGCGACGCTACCCGCCCTGGCCGCGGCGATGACGTGACCGATCCGGTCCTGGAAGGAGTTGCGCAGCCGCACCTGGTGGCCGGGGTCGCGGGTGAGCGTCACGTCGACCACGCCGGGGACGGCGCGGGCCGCCTCGACGCCGGTGACCTCGCGGAGCACCCCGTCGTCGGCGGCCACCAGGAAGCGGATGGACGCGGCGCCGGCCCGGGCCGGCGTGAGGTCCACCGGGCGGCCGGCGGCGCGGGCCACGGCGGCGGCGATCAGGTCCACGCCGATCGCCTCGTCCACCAGACGCGGGATCATGCCGCCGGCCAGGCGCGGGTTCACCTCGACGACGCGCGGCCCGAGCTCCGGCGACCAGCGCAGCTCGACGTGTGCCGCGCCCCAGCCGAGGCCGAGCGCGTGCAGCGCGGCCACCGCGGCCTCGCCGATCGCCCGGGTGTCCGCCGCGGCCAGGGGCGCCGGGAAGTCGTGCCCGATCTCCACGAAGAACGGCTCGGGTCCCAGGTGCTTGCGCGTGACGCCGACGACCGTGGTGTCCATGGTCTCCACGGAGAACTCGTCGCCGGCCAGGTACTCCTCGACGACGACGGCCCGCTGCGGCGGCAGCGCCAGCTCGGCGGGGTCGGTGAGCAGCACGTGCGCCGCGGCGGCGTGCACCTCGGCGAGGTCGGCGCACAGCCGGGTGCCGATCGAGCCGGACCCGGCCACCGGCTTGACCACGACGGGCAGGCCCAGCCCGGTGGCCGCGGACACCGCGTCCTCGGGGGTGGCGGCGGCCGCGAACCGGGCCGAGGGCACGCCGCCGTCGCGCAGCAGGGTGCGCTGGGTGTGCTTGTCGCGGCAGGCGCGGATGGCCTCCGGATCGGGGTGCGGGCGGCCGTGCCGGCGGGCCACCTCGGCCGCGGTGGCGATGGAGTACTCGGAGCTGCTGGTGGCGCCGGCGACCACGCCGCCCAGCTCGTCGGAGGCGGCGAGCACGGCCGGCACGTCCGTGGTTTCCACGACCCGGTACTCGATGCCGTCCTCGGCCACGTACGGGTAGCGGTCCGGGTCCCGAGTGAGCAGCACCGGGCGCAGCCCGAGACCGCGCGCCACCGCGCAGAACAGCCGGCCGGTGCCGGTGGTGTTGCTCTCGACCAGCACGAACCACTCGGTCATGCGCCGTCCTCGGTGCTCAGCAGGGATGCCACGGCGGCGTGGAGTTCCGCGGCGGCCTCGGCCTCGGCCCGGCGGCCCGCCAGGTGCCACTCGCGGTGCCCGGCCCAGGCGCGTACCGCGTCGGCGTGCGGCCCGTCGAACGAGCCGGGACCGCCGCCGTACGCGTGGTCGAGCACCAGGCGGTCGAGGTCCAGGTCGGCGAGGCCGATGCCGTCGAGCCAGCCGGGCGGGCCGAAGTCGGCGAGCCGCGTGGAGCCGGCCTCGACGGCCCGGCGCACCGCCTCGCCGACCAGGTGGTGCGCCGTGCGGAACGGCACGCCGGACTGCACCAGCCGGTTGGCGATGGAGGTGGCAGCGGTGAGCCCGCCCTCGGCGCGCTCGCGCATCCGCTCCGGGCGCGGTCGTCCGCCGCTCACCAGCACCTGGCACAGCGACACCTGGTCGACGACCGCGGCGAGGCCGTGCCAGATGCTCGCCATGGCCTCGGTGCCCACCTCGATGGAGTTGGTGAAGGAGGTGGACGTCATGGTGCTGGCGGCCGCCGCCCAGGCGCCGATCGCCTGCCCCGGCTTGGCCTTGACGTGCTCGAAGAGGAACGCGTTGCGCTTCTGCGGCATGGCGGAGCTGCCCCCGACCAGGCGGTCCGGGAACTCCACGAAGCCGAACTCCGCGGTGCTCCAGAGCTGCAGGTCGGTGCCCAGCCGGCTGAGCGTCACGGCCAGCCCGGTGGCCGCGCCGAGCAGCCGCAGCGCGGTGTCACGGCTGGCCACGGCGTCCAGCGCGTGCGTCGTGGTGGCCTCGAAGCCGAGCAGCGCCGCGGTGCGCGCCGGCTCGATGGCCAGGTCGGTGCCGGCCACCGCGCCCGCGCCGAGCGGGCACACCCGCAGCCCGGCGGCCGCGGTGAGCAGCGCGTCGACCTCACGGCCGACGGCGATCGCCACGCCCAGCAGGTAGTGGCCGTAGGTCACCGGCATCGCGGCCTGGTAGTGCGTGTAGATCGGCATCAGCACGTCGCGGTACGCCCGCGCCCGGGAGAGCAGCACGCCTTCCAGCCGCGCGGCCTGCTCCACGAAGTCCAGCACCCAGGCGCGCAGCCGCAGCGCCGTGACGGTGGCCTTCAGGTCGTTGCGGGAGCGGCCGGAGTGCAGCACGCCGCCGATGTCCGCGCCGAGCCGCTCGATCAGGTAGCCCTCGTACATCAGGTACACGCCGCGTGGCGCCGGCCGGTGCAGCAGCGGCGCGAACCCGGACGCCTCCAGCTCGGCGATGGTGCGCAGCAGCCCGGCCGCGGCCTCCGGGGCGATGAGCTTCTGCTCGGCGAGCATCACCAGGTGTGCGCGGTCCACCCGGGTCTGTGCGGGCAGCTCGGCGGCGATCTCGGCCGGCGACTGCTCCCCGTAGACGACCCGCCGCGTGCGCGGTCCGATCCCCCCGACCAGGCGGCCGGTACCGCTCACCGGGCGCTCACGGGGTCACCGCGGTGCGCCTCGATCACCTCGCCGTAGCCGCGCCGCCGCCAGGCGTACGCCGACCACGGGCCGATCGGCACCGTCGGATCGTCCACCCAGACGGGGGCCTGCGGCACGGTGGCCTCCAGGTGGCCCTGCGCCATCAGCCACTCGTCGTCGTACACGGTGTCGAGGTAGCGGTAGCCCTCGTCGGGCAGCATCACCACGGTGAGCGAGTCGGGGTTGGCGCGCGCCCAGTCCCGGGCCACCAGGTAGGCGGCGCCGCTGGTCGGGCCCATGAACAGCGCGTGCCGCTGGTGCAGGTCGCGGGTCCCGGTGTACGCCGTCGGCGCGTCGCACCAGTGCACGTCGTCGAACACCGTGTGGTCGAGGTTGGCCGGCATCAGGCCCATGCCGAGGCCGCGCAGCTCGCGGTGCCCCTCGGGGTGGCCGAACAGGATGCTGCCCTGGGTGTCCACGCCGATCGCCCGGCAGTCGGGCAGCACGGAGCGCAGGAACGGCACGGTGCCGCACATGGAGCCGCCGGAGCCGACCGGGCCGACCACGCAGTCCACCTGGCCGAGCGCCTCCATCATCAGCTCGGCGACCACGGCGTAGGAGCGCGGGTTCTCCGGGTTGGAGTACTGCTCGGGGCAGAACGTGGACGGGTGCTCGGCGCGCACCTGGGCCAGCCGCTCCAGCCGCGCGGCCTGGAAGCCGCCGGTGGCGCTGCCGGCCGAGGCGGGCACCCGGTCCACGATCGCGCCGAGGTCGGTGAGCCGCCGGTACAGCCGCTCGTCGATCACCGGGTCGCTGACCAGCACGAGCCGCCGGTTCAGGTGCACGGCCTGCATGGCGAGCGCCAGCCCGAAGGTGCCGGACGTGGTCTCCACGATGACCGTGTCCTGCTCCATCAGCCCGTCGCGCTCGGCCTTCCGCAGGATGTGCCGCGCCGGGATCATCTTCATCAGCGTGAACGCGGCGGCGTACAGGTTGGGCGCCAGGCGGACCAGGCGCGGCAGCTGGTAGGCGTCGGTGGCCTCGTCGTACGCGGTGCGGATCGCCATCAGGCGGTCACCTTCACGGCGGTCTCGGCCGGCTCGGCCCCGATCATCGCGGTCACCTGGTAGCCCATCTCCTCGATCCTGCTGGTGCAGGCGTGCACGGCGTCGCGCACGCCGGGGCGGCGGGCGTCGAAGATCAGCCCGACCACCGTGCCGCTGTGCGCCACCTGCACGCCGCAGCCGCCGTGCGCCAGGCACAGCTCGTGCAACGGCTCCAGCCCGGCCTTGGGCAGGAAGCGCTGGTTGATCCGCGCGCTCGCGGTGGCGACCCGGCCGAGCAGCTCGACGTCCTCGGTGGCCACCGCGCGGCGCAGCCCGGCGCGCAGCACCCGGAAGGCGCCGAGCTCGTGCTCGTCGTAGTCGGCGGGGCGGTGCCGCAGGGTGTCCACGCCGGTGCCGCCGGGCTCGGTGTCGCAGCCGAGCACGATCATCGGCGGCAGGCTGTGCCCGAGCGTCTCCAGCACCTCGCCGTCGCGGTGCGCGAACAACACCACGCGGTCGTCGATCATGATGGAGTCCGAGGCGCACTCGGCGAGCACCGCGAGCCGCCCGACCTCCTCCCGCGACAGCGTGACCCCGTGGTAGTCCGCGACCGCCCGGATGGTGGCCGTGACGTCCGCGGTGGAGGAGCCCATCCCGATGCCCCGCGGGATGTCGCTGGTGATCTCCACCTGGCCGCCCTTGGCGGTGCCGGGGTACGTGGCGAACTCGCGCAGCGTCAGCACGGCCGCGCGGCGCACCTTGGTGAGCTCCGGGGTGCCCACGATGCCCCAGTGCCGTGAGCTGGGGTAGAACACCGCGCGGGTGCCCTGGGCCGGCTGCGGCAGCGTGACGAGCGCCCGCCGCAGCCGCCCGGCGGCATCCTCGAACATTCCCTGCAACAACTCGCCGTGGTGCGCCGGGGCGTACCCGATGCCCACTTCGGTGCGTCGTCGTCCGTTCTCGTGACCGGAGCCGGTGGTGTGCAGATCTTGAAGGGTGCCCACGCCGTCGGACCCTTTCTCCCGCCCCCGCGGGGGATCGTCAGTCGGCGTTCTTGCGAATCGTGAAGATCAGGCTCTCGTGCTGGTGCTCGTAGTCCCGGTAGCCGGCGTGCGGCGGCTCCCACCAGCTCTGCGTCTCGACGAGTACCGGCGGCATGTTCACCGAGGTCAGGAGCTTGTCCAGGTCCTCGCGGTCGTAGAACTCGCAGTAGAAGTCAAAATGGTCGATGTACTTCTTGGGAGCGATCTCCCGAATGTTGGGGTCGCTCACCTGGCAGTCGTTCATGGTCCACATGTTGGCCACGATGTGCCCGCCCGGGCGGAGGATGCGCCAGAACTCCTTGAGCGCCTCGCCCGGGTTGTTCAGGTGGCCCAGCAGGTCCCAGCTGAAGATGCCGTCGACGGAGTTGTCGAGCAGCCCGGTGGCGTAGGCGTCCGTTTCCACGAACACGGTCTTGCGCCGCGTGCCGGCCCGGTCGACGACGCGCTCGGCGATGGACATCGCGTTGACCGAGGTGTCGCCGGCGAGCAGGATGGGCGCGCCCTCGGCGAGCGGCGGCAGGTTGCGCCCGTCGCCGCAGGGCAGGTCGAGGACGACCGCCGCGCCGTTGCGGGCGAAGAGCTCGGCCGCGGTGCGGGCGTAGGGCACCGGCGGGTCACCCCAGAGGTTGCCGGCCTCCTGTGCCTGCGATGTGTCGTAGGCGTTGTTCCAGAGCGGAATCGCAGCCGCATCCTGGGGGTGCACCTCGGTCGTCACGACAGCCTCCGCGCGGGTTGGGGCCGCGTACGCCGGATCGTGCGGCGTCTCGCGGCCGGTGTGTGCCCATTGCTCATGGTGAAGGTCGCGCGTCGTCCGTGATGGCGGGCGACGGGACCGCTCGGCCCGGGTGGGGACCGCGCCCCGGGCGCACCGGACCGGGCGACGCCGCACCGCTGTGCAGCGGCGGACCGTCACCTCGGGCAGGTGAACCACTCGCGAGGTTAAACGGACGACCGCGCCGCCCACAACGCCTACCACACAGGGTGAGCATAAGTGCGTGGGCCATTCGGCCTAACGGGTGGCGGCCAGTGCGACGAAAGGGTGACGACATTGCGCCCTGCCCAGTTTCGCTCGGTGATCGAACTGCGCTGGTCGGGGCAGGGTCGAAAGTGCCATCCCGTGCCGGTTTCAACTACCGGCTGGGTGGCCCCGTTCCTGATCATGCTGGCCACGCAGGGTGCACGGTCGTGGCGCGGCCCTTCCATCGACCACCCTCGCTGAGCACTACAGATCGTGCGCGGTCCCGTCGTTCGTATCGATCCATACGGGTTATCGCTCACCTTTAAGGGTGACAGAGCGAAGTGGTGACCCCTATCCTCCCAGTCGCACCCACCCTGGTTTGCCGGATCGCACCGTCCGGCTCGCGCGCCCATGATCTCGCCCGTTCCGGCGGGCGAGTGACTGCATGTATGACCTAGCGCCTCCTTGACGTACATTCAGGTGAACCGGGTCTCAGAACAGGCCGCCACGACCTCACTCTCCGTGTGCGTCGGGCACGAAGTGGAAGGTTGACATGCGTCATTTCGCCAGTGACTCGGCGGAGTCGTACGCCGTGGGGGTCGTGGACGTTGCCCGGTGGGAGCAGTACTCGTTAGGAGGAGCGCTGCCCTTCCAGGCGATGTGGTACACGGTCGCGCCGAACAGCTTCAGCGGGCGGGACCAGCATCCCGAGCGGGAGCTGTCCGTCGTGATCAGCGGCACCGCGTCCATCGAGACCGTCGCCGACGGCCGGATCACCGACATCCCGGCCGGCGACTGCTTCCTCTTCGAGAGCCGCGAGGCGCACGTCATCCACAACCGCACCGACGAACCGCTGGTCGTCTTCAGCGCCTACTGGATGCCGCAGGCCGCCGACGCCGCGCACGCCGTGGGTGTCACCGAGGAGGCCGCGGCGGCCGTCGCCGCGGCCGGTGCCGGAGCAGCGGCCGAGTCCGGTGCCGAGTCCGGTGCCGAGGCGCCGGGCCCGTCCGGCCACGATCGTGACCAGGAGCCGCGGCCTGCGGAGGCCGCGCTGTGAGCCCACAGGCCGGTCCTTCCGGCGGGGTGACCGTCATCGTCATCCCGCAGCCCACCGTCAACGGCCCGCTGCACATCGGCCACCTGTCCGGCCCGTACCTGGCCGCCGACATCGCCTCCCGCGCCGCGCGCGCCCGCGGTGAGCGCGTGCTCACCCTGGCCGGCGTCGACGTGCACCCGAACTACGTGCTCACCAAGGCCGAGAACCTCGGCGCCGACGTGGACGAGCTGGTGGCCCGCTACCGCTCGCAGATCATGTCCGCCTTCGAGGGCGCCCGGATCGGCTACGACGCCTTCCTGGACCCGCAGGACGAGAAGTACCGGCGGGCCGTCGCCGGCATGCTGCGCGAGCTGGTCGAGAACGGCACCGTGCCGATGCGTGAGATGACGCTGCACCAGTGCTCGGACTGCGAGCGCACGCTGCACCACTCCTACGTGGTGGGCAAGTGCGCCGTCTGCGGCACCGGCGCCAACGGCACGTCCTGCGAGGGCTGCGGCGGCTTCACGTCGGCGCAGCTGCTGGTGGACCCGAGCTGCGCCCGGTGCGGCGGCAGCCCGCGGCCGATGGTGGTCACCGTGCCGGTGCTGCCGCTGGAGGACTACCGCGAGCGGCTCACCACGGAGTGGATGCAGGGCGAGTGGCCGGACCGCGTGCGCGCCGTCCTGCAGCAGTACCAGAACGCGCCGCTGCCGGACATGCCGCTCGCCTACCCGACGAACTGGGGCATCCCGTGCGACGGCCCGCTCGAAGGCATGCGGGTGGACTTCCCGACCGAGCTCGGCTTCAGCTATCTCTACGGCCCGGCGAACGCGCTGCGCCCCGAGGCGTCCACGCTGGCCGAGCGGGTCGACGCCTGGTCGGAGATCGACGGCGTCTGGCACTTCAACGGGATGGACAACATCTTCTACTTCGCGGTGCTGTACCCCGCGATCCTCGCCGCGTGCGGGGTGCCGCGGGCCACCGCGAAGGGCGCGGTGATGAACGAGCTGTACCTGCTGGAGGGCGCCAAGTTCTCCACCAGCCGCAACCACGCGCTCTGGGCCGACGAGTTCCTGGCCGCCGAGGACCCCGAGGTCACCCGGCTCTACCTGTCGTGGGACCGGCCGGACCGCTACGAGAGCGACTTCACCGACCAGTCGTACCGGGCGTTCGCCGAGTTCGTCCGCCCGCTGCTGGACGCCACCGCCGACCGGCCCGCCGAGGTGCCGCCGATGATCCCGGCGGCGCTCGCCACGGCCGAGGTGGCCCGTGCCGACCACGCGCTGCGGCTCTCCGGCTTCGACGCCGCGCTCTCGATGCGCGCGCTGCTCGGCGCGCTCACCACCGGCGCCGGCTACGACTCCGTGGCCTGGGCCGCCCTGACCGGTCGGGACCACCACCCCCCGACGCGAGGCAGGTAGCCGAGCCGTGCGCGGGTGCGTCGTCGGGGGCGGCCTGGCCGGTTCGATGCTGGCCTGGCGGCTGGCGCACGCCGGTGCGGGCTGGCAGGTCGACCTGGTCACCGGGTCGGCCGGCTCGGCGCGTGGCCGGGTGGCCGACGCGACCGGGGCCTCCGGCGGCGCGGTGCGCTGCTACGAGACCGAGCCGGAGCAGCGGTGGCTGGCCGTCGCGAGCCTGGTCGAGCTGCTGGGCAGCGCCACGCTGCGCGAGTGGGCCGGCTACCGGCGCACCGGCTCGGTGTACCTGCGCCCGGCCGGCACCGACCGTCACGCCGTGGCCGCCGAGGTGGCCGACATCGAGCGCGGCCTGCCCGGCTCGGCGCGCCTGGTGGACGGCCCCGAGCTGGAGCGCGCCGGCTGGGCCGGGCTGCACGA
>DASWTI010000469.1:0-12616 GCA_036402215.1 Pseudonocardiaceae bacterium | reverse complement strand
CCGCCCGGCCGCCGGCGCAACGCCACCCCCAGCGGGTCCCGGCCGGCCGCCCGGCGTCCCGCCAGCAACCACCCCCGCGCCGCCGCCCGGCCCGCTGACCGCGTTGCCCCACTGCCCGGCCCCCGACGTCGCCTGGCATTGATCGTCCCGATGCGGACCGGCGGACGATCCGGTGGGCCTTTCCGTGCGACGGCCCCGCCTGTCAGGTACCGGCGCCGGCCTGGCTGGAGCGGAGGCACTCGTAGGCCTCGGCGGCGCCGTGGGTGGTGCTGGTGACGCCGACGCTGACGGAGCGCCAGGCGGGGTTCTCGGGGTTGCGGTAGAGGTCCGTGGTCTGCCAGTCGCCGTAGGCGTCGGTCCAGCCGGTCGGCAGGTGCGAGCGGCCCCACTCGCGGACGTCGGCGGCGCGGATGCCGGGGGTGGCCTCGGCGACGCCGTTGACGGCCCAGGTCATGGTGGGGTGGTAGGGATCGTCGACGGCCCAGACGCCGATGCCCGGGGTGCCCAGGTCGCGCGCCACCATGAACAGCCGGCCGTGGTCGTTGGAGCGCACGGCGACCGCGCCGCCCTGCAGCGCGATGCAGTGCGCGGTGCGCTGCGGCGGCAGCGGCACCCCGCGCCCCACCAGCGCACCGGTCGCCATCAGCACGTTCACCGCCACCATGGCGGCACATCCGGCCACCGTCCCCACCACCCGGGCGCTCCGGCGCCGGCCCATGGCTGTCATCCCCCTTGCGATCCTGTCGTGCACCCCCGCACGACAGGATCATCCCGCCGTGCGCCCTGCCACCCGCGACAGGGGTGTCCCTCCGAGTCTCACCCCGTCGCCGCGCCCCGGCCACCCGGGAGCCACCACCGCGCACGGCCGCCGTCACCCCGTCGCCGACCTGTGGCTGTCGGCCGGCAGGGCTAGGCTCCGGCGGGTCCGAGAAACGGCACCACAGGAGGGCACCATGGCCTCTCGACTCAATCCCTATCTGAACTTCGACGGCACCGCCCGCGAGGCGATGGAGTTCTACCGGTCCGTCTTCGGCGGGGAGCTGTCCCTGATGACGTTCGGTGACATGGGCACCGAGGGCCCGGACGCCGACCGCATCATGCACGGCCAGCTGGAGACGCCGGACGGCTACACGATCATGGGCGCCGACGTCATGAGCGACATGACGTTCAACCCGGGCGACGCCTTCTCCGTCAGCCTGAGTGGGGACGACGGCGACGCGCTGCGCGGCTACTGGGAGCAGCTCTCCGGGGGCGGCCAGATCAGCGCGCCCCTGGAGAAGCAGGCGTGGGGCGACGAGTTCGGCGCGTGCACCGACCGGTACGGAATTCCCTGGCTGGTGAACATCAGCCAGCCGCAGGGCTGAACGGCCACTCCGGCGGCGTCGCGCTCGTGACCGGTGCCGGTCGCGGGCTCGGCGCCGCCATCGTCCGGCGGCTCGCGGCCGAGGGGCACGCCGTGGCGGTCAACGACCACGCGGCGGGCTTCGCGGCGGCGGACGCGCTGGCCGGGGAGCTCCGCGCGGCCGGCGCCCCGGTGATCGCCCTGGACGCCGACGCCACCGACGAGACGGCCGTGGCCGGGCTCGTCGCGCGCGCCGAGCACGAGCTCGGCGGCGTGCGCACCCTCGTGGTCAATGCCACCGGCCCGCAGCCCCCGCTCACCGTGGACGAGCTGGACTGGCCGGCGATGCTCGACCAGCTCCGGTTCTTCGTGAAGAGCCCGCTGGTGCTGCTGCGCGCCGTCCTGCCGGGCATGCGCGCACGCCGCCACGGCCGCGTCATCCAGGTCGGCTCCGACATCGTGGAACGCGCTCCCGCCGGCATGTCCGCGTACGTGGCGGCCAAGGCCGCGCAGCACGGCCTCACCCGCTCCTGGGCCCGCGAGCTCGGCCCGTCCGGCATCACGGTCAACCTGGTCGCCCCCGGCTGGATCCCCGTCGAGCGCCATGCCGGCGTCGAGGCCGGCCTGCTCTCCGGCTACCTCGCCGACGTCCCGCTCGCCCGCCTCGGCATCCCCGACGACGTCGCCGGCGTGGTGGCCTTCCTGGCCTCCGACGCCGCCGCGTTCATCACCGGCGAGCGCATCACCGTCAACGGCGGCCACACGATCGACTGAGGCCGGGCCGGTCGCCGGCTTTCGCGGTACCGGCCCCGCGAATGGGCGCGGCCCGAGGCCGGAGGAGGGAAACACGGGCTGGGAAGGAGCACCCGGCTCGGACATAATGGACGGCGGCGGCACAAGCGCCGGGTGGGCCTTCGTGGAGGGTTGAGCCGTGGATGAGGGGGACGCTTCGGCGGACGACGAGGGCGGCTCTCAGGTCGAGCGGATGGCGCACGAGTCCGCCGATTCGGGAAATCCGGTCGTCGTGGTTCCCGTGGCGCAGCTGGCTGCTTTCCTGCAGGATGCCGCGCGACGAGTCATGCCGCGAAAGACGCGAAGCTATCTGCGTCCGTTCTTCATTGACGAGGCCCTGCTGCGTAAGATCGACCGGCGGATTCGCGAGGCGATGCAGGAGGTGTCGTCCGCCCAGGTGCTGATCGAGGTCGAGGTTCGTTACGCCGATCTCTCCGGCGAGACCTACAACGACCTAAACGAGTTCCTGGACAATGCGGCCGATGACGTCGAGGCGGAGAGCGTCGCCATCACGTGGTCCGGGATGTCGGCCCGGGGCAACTTTCAACGCGTGGGCCTCGTGTGCACGACGGAGAAGCCACTGGAGGGGTCCGGGAGCCGGGCGCCGGTGCCGGAGGCCGCTGGGATCGACCTCCTGGTGTCCGGGGAATCACGCCGGTGGGTGCGCATCACCTTCGCCCAGTTGGAAGGTTTGATCGGCGCGACCAGGCTGTCCATGCTGTTCCGCCCGCTCGAGGTGTTCCGGCACTCGATCTACTCCGAGGTCGGCTCCTGGATCCTCGGCGCGGTCGCGTGGTACATCAGCTTCGAGATACTGAACAACACGGTGGAGCGGGCGGAGAACGAACAACGAGTCGCCCGGGTGCTGCGGCCGGAATCGCTGGACGACCGGTTCGCGGAGTTCGTCCGGGACCTCTACTCCCCGCGTGGTTCCTTCGTGGTGGGGCTCCTGACGTTCCTCATTCCGTACGGCCTGCTGTTCTTCGTCCAGTTGCTCGGCAGTCGCTACATGCGCTACCTGGTGCCCCGGTCGTCCATTCATATCGGCCTGTCTTCGCGGCGGTACCTGGACTACGTCAACGTGTTCAAGTTCCTGATCTTCACGGTGGCGATCGGTTCCGCGCTGGGCGTCGCGGTCAATTTGCTGTCCAGCCTGCTGGAGTAGTGCCCGCGCGCGGCGGGCCCGGACGGGAGTGGGCCGGACGGGAGTGGGCCGGACGGGCGCTTGACGGCGGCCGATCACCGGGCAGGGTTGGACGGTGGTCGGGGCCGACGCGGATGCCGGGAGTGGTGCATGAGCAGGGTGGCTGTCCTGGTGGCCGTGACGGCCGCCGTGTCGGCGGTGACGACGGTGACGGTGGCGACCGGGCCGGCGCTCGCGCACCACACGCCGGAGCCGGCCGTGGTGGCGGTGGCCGGGGCGCACAACAGCGAGATGGGCTGCCCGGGCGACTGGCAGCCGGACTGCGCGCAGGCGGCGCTCACCAGGGACGCGGCGGACGGCATCTGGAAGGGCACGTTCACGGTCCCCGCCGGGCCGTACGAGTACAAGGCCGCGCTCAACGGCTCGTGGGACGAGAACTACGGCGCCGGCGGCGTGCAGAACGGCCCGAACATCCCGTACACCGCGCCGGGCGGCCCGGTGCGCTTCTTCTACGACCACGCGACGCACTGGGTGACCAGCGACGCGGAGGGGCCGATCGTCACCGCGCCAGGCAGCTTCCAGAGCGAGCTGGGCTGCCCCGGCGACTGGGCGCCCGGCTGCATGCGCTCCTGGCTGCAGGACCCGGACGGCGACGGCACGTTCACCTTCGGCACGACGGCGCTCCCGGCGGGGGAGTACGAGGTGAAGGCCGCGCACGGCCTGTCCTGGGACGAGAACTACGGCGAGGGCGGCGCGCCCGGCGGCGCCAACATCCGCTTCACGGTGCCCGCCGACGGCGAGCCCATGCTGTTCTCCTACGTGCTGTCCACGCACGTGCTGACGGTGAGCGCGAGCACCACGCCGCCGCCGAGCCTGCGTGAGCTGCGGGCGCACTGGCTCGACCGCGGCACCGTCGCCTGGGACCTGCCGGCCGGCACCGAGGGCTGGACCTACCGGCTGCACACCGCGCCGGAGGGCGGCCTGGTGGTCACCGAGGACGGCGTCACCGGCGGCACCGCCACCGAGCTGACCCGCGACCCGGCCGGCCTGCCGGAGGCGCTGCGCCGCGAGTTCCCGCACCTGGCGGCGTACGAGGCGCTGCGGGTGCCCGCGGTGGACGCCGGCGCGCTGCTCACCGGCCAGGTCGTGCTCGCCGCGTACCGCCCCGACGGCCGGCTCGCCGACGCCACCGGCACGCAACTGCCCGGCGTGCTGGACGACGTGTACGCCGGGGCCGCCGACGACGAGCTCGGCCCGGTCTGGCGGCACGGCCGTCCCACGCTCGCGCTCTGGGCGCCGACGGCCAAGGACGTGGGCCTGCTGGTCACCACCGGCGACGGCGTCGAGCGGCGGGTGCCGATGACCCGCGACGGCGACGGCACCTGGCGGGTCACCGGCGAGCCGTCCTGGCGCGGCGCCCGCTACGCCTACGAGGTACGGGTCTACGTGCCCGCCGAGGACACGGTGCTCACCAACGTGGTGACCGACCCGTACTCGCTGGGGCTCACCACCAACGCGGGCCGCTCGATCCTGGTGGACCTGGACGACCCGGCGCTGGCCCCGCGGCACTGGGACGAGCTGCGCAAGCCGCGCGTCACGGCCCCGGAGGACCACACCATCTACGAGCTGCACGTGCGCGACTTCTCCATCGGCGACACCACGGTGCCGGCCGGGCACCGCGGCACGTACCTGGCGTTCACCGAGCGGGACAGCGCCGGCATGCGGCACCTGCGGGAGCTGGCCGGCGCCGGCCTGAACACCGTGCACCTGTTGCCCACCAACGACATCGCGAGCATCGAGGAACGCCGCTCGGCGCAGCGCGAGCCGGCCTGCGACCTCGCCTCGTACGGCCCGGCCGCGCCGGACCAGCAGGCGTGCATCGACCCGGTGCGCGACGCCGACGGGTTCAACTGGGGCTACGACCCGCTGCACTACACGACACCCGAGGGCTCGTACTCGACCGACCCGGAGGGCACCGCCCGCACCCGGGAGTTCCGCGAGATGGTGGCCGGTCTCAACCGCGCCGGCCTGCGCGTGGTGATGGACGTCGTCTACAACCACACCCCGGCGTCCGGCCAGTCGGCGAACTCGGTGCTCGACCGCGTGGTGCCCGGCTACTACCACCGGTTGTCCGCGACCGGCCGCGTGGAGACGTCGACGTGCTGCGCCAACACCGCCACCGAGCACACCATGATGCAGAAGCTCATGGTGGACTCCGTGGTCACCTGGGCCCGCGACTACAAGGTCGACGGCTTCCGCTTCGACCTGATGGGCCACCACTCCAAGGCGAACATGCTCGCCGTGCGGGCCGCGCTCGACGCGCTCACCCCGCGCGCGGACGGCGTGGACGGGCGCTCGGTGTACGTCTACGGCGAGGGCTGGAACTTCGGCGAGGTGGCGAACAACGCGCGCTTCGAGCAGGCCTCGCAGCTCAACCTGGCCGGCACCGGCATCGGCACGTTCACCGACCGGCTGCGCGACGCCGTGCGCGGTGGCGGGCCGTTCGACGAGGACCCGCGCATCCAGGGTTTCGCCACCGGGCTCTACACCGACCCCAACGGTGCGCCGGTCAACGGGACGCCGGAGCAGCAGCACGCCCGGCTGCTGCTGCACCACGACCAGATCAAGGTCGGGCTGGCCGGCAACCTGCGTGACTTCACGTTCACCGACCGCACCGGCGCCGTGGTCCGCGGCTCCCAGGTCGACTACAACGGACAGCCCGCCGGGTACGCCGCCGACCCCGCCGAGACCATCACCTACGTCGACGCGCACGACAACGAGACGCTGTTCGACGTCCTGCAGTACAAGCTGCCGGCCTCGACGGCGATGGCCGACCGGGTGCGGATGAACACGCTGGCGCTGGCCACCACCGCGCTGTCCCAGGGGCCGTCGTTCTGGCACGCCGGCACCGACCTGATGCGCTCGAAGTCGCTGGACCGCAACAGCTACAACTCCGGCGACTGGTTCAACCGGATCGACTGGACGCGCCGCTCGTCCACCTGGGGCTCCGGCCTGCCGCCGGCCGCGGACAACGAGTCCAAGTGGGCCTACATGGTGCCGCTGCTGTCCGACCCGGCGCTGCGCCCCGCCCGCCCCGACCTCACGGCGGCGCACCAGGGGGCGCTCGACCTGCTGCGCATCCGGTTCTCCTCGCCACTGTTCCGCCTCGGGTCCGCGGCGCTCGTGCAGGACCGGGTCTCCTTCCCGCACGGCGGCCCGGCGCAGACGCCCGGCGTGATCACCATGGTCGTGGACGACACCCGCGGCCGGGACCTGGACCCGCGCGCCGAGGGCCTGGTCGTGGTGTTCAACGCCTCCGACGTGCCCACCACGCAGTCCGTCCCCGGCGCGGCCGGCGCCCGGTACGACCTGCACCCGGTCCAGGTCCGCGGCGACGACCGCGTGGTCCGCGGGTCGTCCTACGACCGTGCCACCGGCTCCTTCACCGTCCCCGCGCGCACCGTGGCGGTCTTCGTGAGGAGGTGACCGCCCGCGGGTAAGGTGCGCCGGTCAGCGGGGGCGGCGACGGGACGGGGAATGGTGGCGCGGCTGCGGGAGTGGGCGCTGCGGTACGCGCCGTGGCTGCTGGCCGTCTCGCTGACGGCGCACTTCGCGCTGCAGTTCGTGCCCAGGACGACCACGATGATCGACCTGCGGGTGTACCGGCACGCGCCGCCGGGGCTGTTCGACGGGTCGCTGTACGACTTCCGGCTGGGGGAGTTCTCCGAGCAGTTCCCGCTGCCGTTCACCTACCCGCCGTTCGCGGCGCTGGTGCTGCTGCCGCTGTCCTGGCTGCCGTGGGACGTGGTGCGCATCGGCTGGCACGTGCTGTCCATCGGCTGCCTGTACTGGATCGCGCGCTGCTCCGGGCGGCTGGTGGGCGCCGCTCCCCGGTACGCGCTGCTCTGGACCGCGCTCGCCATGTGGTTCGAGCCGGTGCGCACCACGTTCAACTACGGCCAGGTCAACATCGTGCTGGTCGCGGTGCTGCTGGCGGCCCTGGCCGGCGCCCGCGACGTGCTGAGCGGCCTGGGGGTCGGGCTCGCCGCGGGCGTCAAGCTCACCCCGGCGATCTCCGGGCTCTACTTCCTGGTCACCCGGCGGTACGCGGCGGCGGCCTGGTCGGCGGCCTGGTTCGCGGTCAGCGTCGGCCTGCTGTTCCTGATCGCGCCGACGGCCAGCCGCCAGTACTGGTTCAGCCTGCTCGGCGACGCCGGGCGGATCGGGCCGGTGGGCTCGGCGATCAACCAGTCGCTGCGCGGCGCCCTCACCCGCACGGCCGGGTTCGACGTGGGGCTCGGCCCGTCCTGGGTGGTGGCCGTGCTGCTGGCCACCGTGCTCGCCGGGTTCGCGGCGCGGGCCGCGGCGCGCGCCGGCGACACCCTGGCGATCATCGTGGTGGTCCAGTTCTACGGCCTGCTGATCTCGCCGATCTCCTGGAGTCACCACTGGGTGTGGGTGCTGCCCGCGCTGATCTGGCTGGTGCACGGCCCGGTGGCGGCCCGCGGCGCGGTGCGCGCGGCGGCGCTGCTCTGGCTGCTGCTGGTCGGCAGCTACCTGATCCCGCTGCTGGTCAACGCGCAGCCGACCATCTGGACGATCCCGCGCCCCTGGTACCTGGCCGCGCCCGCCTGGGCCTACCCGGTGGCCGCCGTGCTCACCCTGGTGGCGATCGCCGCCACGGTGCGGCCGCGGGAGCCGGCGGCCGCACCGGTCAGGGAGCCAGCAGCCGGTTGATCTCCGCGGCCAGCTCGGTGTCCTTGGCCGTGAGGCCGCCCGCCGAGTGCGTCGACAGCCGGAAGGTCAGCGTCCGCCAGCGGATGTCGATGTCCGGGTGGTGGTCGCGCGCCTCCGCCACCTCGGCCACCCGGCGGACGTCCTCGACGGCGGCCGGGAAGCTGGCCCGCTCGGTGGTGCGCACGATCTCGTCGCCCTCGCGGGACCAGCCGTCCAGCCCGGCGAGCGCCGACGCCACCTGCTCGTCGCTCAGCAGTTCGCTCATGCGCCCATCCTCCCGCCCCACCCGCGATCCGGCAGGGCCGAGCCCCCTGCCGCGTCAGGCGTCCCGGGTGAGCATGCGGGCGAACGTGAGGCCGAGCCCGATCAGCACGTAGCACCCCGCCCGGTAGGTCGACTGCGCCAGCTCACCCAGCGGCACCGGGTCGCGCAGCACGTCGGCCATGGCCGGCCAGCCGGTCGGCAGCAGCATCGGCCACAGCCAGTCCAGCGCCGGGATCGCGGTCAGCACCGTGCTGATCACCAGCCAGCCCACGCTCACCGCCAGCACCACCAGCGGGTGCTCGGTGAACGAGGACACGGCGAGCGCGATCGCGCCGATCGCGCACAGCTGCCCGACCGTCCACGCCGCGGCCAGCGCCACCCTGGCCAGCACCGCCGGCAGCGACAGCTCGGTGCCGGACAGGCTGAGCGTGGTGCCGCCCGCGTCGCCGACCACGATCAGCCCCGTCACCACGCCGACCAGCGCGATCAGCAGCACGGCGACCACGGCCAGCGCCAGCACGCCGGCCACCTTCACCACGACCAGCCGCAGCCGGCCCACCGGGGCCAGCAGCAGGCCGCGCAGCGTGCCGTGCGAGGACTCCCCGGCCAGCGCGTCGGCGGCCACGATGGAGACCGCGAGCGGCAGCAACAGGAAGATCGCCATCGACAGCGCGGCCACCGGCAGCACCAGGCCGTTGCCGGCCACCTGGGAGATCAGCGACGAATCGCCGCCGCCCCCACCGGAGTTGGGTCCGTCGTCCAGCGCGATCCCGACGCCGAACACCACGGGCAGCAGCGACAGCAGCCCCAGCCCCACCAGGTTCCGCGGCCGGCGGAACACCCAGCGCAGCTCGCTGCGCACCATGGAGAGCAGCGGTGCCGGGCGCACCCGGGGCGCGGACGGCGACGGGACCACGGCGGTCACGGGCGGCCCTCCTCGGTGAGCGCGGCGAACAGTTCCTCGAGCCCGGTGCGCCGCCGCCGTGCCTCGTGCACCGGCACCCCGGCGCGCACCAGCGTCTCCAGCACCACCGGCGCCGCAGTGCCCAGCAGCTCGGCCTCCACGCCGTGCGCGGTGGCCCGCGCGGGCACCCCGGCGCCGCGCAGCGCGGCCAGCGCCGCCTCCACCTCCGGCGTGCTCACCTCCAACATCGGCAGGTCACCCTCCAGCAGGGTGCTCAGCTCGCCCTGCGCGACCACCGTCCCGGCCTGCAGCACCGCGACGTGCGTGCACGTCGCCTCCACCTCGGCCAGCAGGTGTGACGAGACCAGCACGGTGCTCCCGGCGGCGCGCAGCTCGGCGATGATCGCCCGCACGTCCCGGGTGCCGGCCGGGTCCAGGCCGTTCGTCGGCTCGTCCAGCACCACCAGGTCGCGCGGTACCAGCAGCGCCGCGGCCAGGCCCAGTCGCTGCTTCATGCCCAGCGAGTAACCGCGGTAGGCGCGCCGGGCCGCGCCGGTCAGGCCGACCCTGGCCAGTGCATCGTCCACCACGGCCGGCGCGGTGCGCCGCGGCACCAGCGGCTCGAACGCGGCCAGCCGCAGCAGGTTCTCCCGGCCGGACAGGAACGGGTGGAAGCCCGGCCCCTCGACCAGGGCACCGACCCGGGGGAGCACCTGGCCGGCGCCGTCCGGCATCGGTTCGCCGAGCAGCGAGACGCTGCCCGCGGTGGGCCGGCACAGCCCCAGCAGCATGCGGATCATGGTGGTCTTGCCGGACCCGTTCGGCCCCAGCACGCCGAGCACGGCGCCGGCCGGTACGTCCAGGTCCACGTCGGCCACCGCCACCGTGCGGCCGAACTCCTTGCGCAGCCCGCGTGCCAGCACCGCCGAGGCGGCCGCCGTGGTGGCGACCGCCTCGGGGGACGTGCTCGTGGGGGACGTCATGGTCACCGGGACAGCGCCTCGACCAGCACCTGCTGGGGGACGGCGCCGGCGGCCACCCGGCCGTCGTCGGTGATGACCACGGAGACCACCGCGGTGCTGATCAGGCGGCCGGAGCCCCAGTCGCCGCTCACCGGCGTGCCGATCCGGTCCAGGAAGGCGCGCGGGTCGAAGCCGGGGCCACCGGGACGGTTGGCGTCGGGGTCGTCGCCGCGCTCACCGCCGCGCTCACCGCCGAACAGATCCTTCGGCAGCGTGCCGAGCACCACGGTGTCCCAGCCGTCGCCGAACAGGTCGGGCCCGGCCAGGTTCGCCAGCGGGCCACCCTCGTCCCTGCCGGTGCCCGGGCCGCGCCGGTCCGCCTGGTCGTCCTCGGTCACCTCGGCGCCCGCCGGCGGGGTGAACGTGAACAGCCCGGCGTCCTGCGCGCCGACCGTCAGCTCCTCGAAGCCCACCGAGAACACCGGCTCGTCGGTGCCGTTGGTCAGCACCACCAGGCGCAGCGGCATCCGGGTCTCCGAGTCGATCGCCACCCGGACCTCCCGCAGCAGCGTCCGCTCGGTCGGCGCCGGGGCCAGCACCAGCTCGTAGGCCGGCCGCTCGGCGACCAGCGCGGTGCCGTCCACCGAGATCACGCTGGTCGGCCGCACCAGGTTCAGGACCTCCTTGGCCACCGCCGCCGGGTCGAACGGGGTGTCGGCCTTCGGCTCCCGGTCGGCGTCGTGCTGCGCCTTGACCACCGTGCGCTCCGCCGAGTCCCAGTGCCAGACCGTGGTGCCGTCGTCCACGATCACCCGCTCGGCCGCGCCGTTCGGCAGCGAGACCCGGCTGCGGCCGTCGCCGTCGTACCAGACGCTGACGTCCGAGCTGCCGTCACCGAGCTGCGTCGGCAGCCCGGGGATCATCGGCAGGCCGAGCGCGTTGTCCACCGCGATCCGCCCGGCGAGGGCCGGTGGGTGCGTCGAGAGGGCCGAGGTGACCAGCTCCTCGGCGGACACCTCCGGGAGTGAGGGTTGGGTGCCGGCGCCGGCGGGCACCGCGATCGCGGCGAGCCCGGCGACACCGAGCGCGGCAGCCGTCAGGGCCGAGACGAGGACCACCTTGTTCCGATTCATGGTTACGACCATCCGGTACCGAGGCTGAGACCACGCTGAGAGCATCCGCCAAGCTGAGAATCATGGCCGAGACTAGTGCCCCGTGACGGGTTCCAGGGCGGCGCGCGTGCTCGTGGTGGACGACGAGGCGGGGATGCGGCGCGCCCTGCAGCGTGGCCTCACCGCCGAGGGCATGGAGGTGGTGGTGGCCGCCGACGGGCCGGCCGGGCTGCGGGCCGCGCTGTCCGGGACGTTCGACGTGGTGCTGCTGGACATCATGCTGCCGGGGCTGTCCGGCTACCGGGTGCTGCAGCGGCTGCGCGCCGCCGGGGTGACCACCCCGGTGCTGATGATCTCCGCCAAGGACGGCGAGTACGACCAGGCCGACGGGCTGGAGCTGGGCGCCGACGGCTACCTGGTGAAGCCGTTCTCGTTCGTGGTCCTGGTGGCCCAGCTGCGGGCGCTGCTGCGCCGTGGCGACACCGCGTCCCGGCTGACCATCGGCGATCTCGTGGTGGACCGCGCGGCGCGCGCCGTCACCTGGGCCGGGCAGTCGCTGGAGCTGTCGCCGCGGGAGTACGCGCTGCTCACCGAGCTGGCCCGGCGCGCAGGCACCGTGGTGAGCAAGGACGAGCTGCTCGGCTCCGTCTGGGGCGACGAGCAGGCCGCCACCCGCAACGCCGTCGAGGTGTACGTGGGCTACCTGCGCCGCAAGCTGGACGCCGTGGGCGCCGGCCACCTGCTGCGCACCGTGCGCGGCCACGGGTACCTGGTGGAGCCGTGACCCGGCTGCGCCGCTGGTGGGCGAGCCGCACCCTCGGGCTGCGCGTCACGGCGGCGGTCGGCGCGGTGATGCTCGCCGGGTTCGCGGTGCTCGCCGTGGTGGCCGTGCGGGCCGTGGACGCCGAGCTCACCGGCACCGTGGACACCGAGCTGCGGGCCGCGGTGGCCGGCGCCGCGCCGATCGTGGCCGACGGCCGGGTGCTGCCGTTCGACGGTGACCCCCAGGTGCGCGTGCTGGACATCGCGGGGCAGCCGGCCGACGGCGGGCCGGGGCTGGGCTTCGACCGCGGCGACGTGCGCGGGCTGCTCGCCGGCCAGGGGGTGTTCACCGTCGTCGGCGGGACGTCCTGGCGCTGGGTGGGCGAGGTGGTGACCGCGCCGGACGGCTCCCGCCGGCTCGTGGTCGCCGGCACCGACCTGGTGGGCCAGGTGACGCTGCTGCGCCGGGCCGCCGTGGTCATCGGGTTCGCCGCGGTGGCGTTCTCCGCCGTGGTCGCCGGCACCACGTGGCTCGCGGTGCGGCTCGCGCTGCGCCCGGTGCGGCGGCTGCGGCTCGCGGCCACCACGCTGCCGGAG
>DASWTI010000468.1:0-6823 GCA_036402215.1 Pseudonocardiaceae bacterium | reverse complement strand
GGCGTGGCGCTGATCGACGCCGACGGCCGCACCCACGCCCTGTCGGCCTGACGCCCTGCCGCGTGCGCGGGCCCAGGGTGCGCCGGCGGGTCAGGCGGCGAGGTGCTCCTGCACCAGGGCGCGCAGCTGCGGCCGGTGGGTGAGCAGCGGCGCGGACGAGGCGAGCACGCGCAGCCGGCTGTGCGGGAAGGCCGCGGCGGTCTCGGTGGCCACCGCCTCGGGGTGCAGGGGGTCGCCCACGCCGGTCACCACGAGTACCTGACCGCTCCCCCGGGTGAGCAGGTCGCGGGCCGGCGCCGGCAGCGGAACCCGGTCCGGCAGCACGCCGAGCGCGTCGCCCAGGCGCAGCAACGCCTCCACCCGGCGCCGCACGTAGTCCCCGACGTCGCCGCAGCACGAGGGCAGCCCGGCGCGCACCAGCCGGCGCAGCTCGGTGGCGTCCCCGGCGCGCGCCGCGACGGCGAGCCGGCGCATGGTCCGGGCGGCGTCCTGGGGGCGGCTGCCGTCCAGCGCGGCCGGCTGCAGCAGCGCGAGGCGGGTGAAACGGTCGGGGTCCTCCGCCGCGAGCCGCACCAGCGCGCCCGCGCCCATGGACACCCCGATGGCCTGCCGCGCGCCGGTCTTCTCCGCGACCGT
Source organism: Pseudonocardiaceae bacterium (assembly GCA_036402215.1). GTDB lineage: Bacteria > Actinomycetota > Actinomycetes > Mycobacteriales > Pseudonocardiaceae > DASXTS01. The sequence continues at coordinate 6,187 of DASWTI010000468.1, read as the reverse complement.
GCGCAGCTCGTCGGCGAGCACGCCGTAGTCCCAGTACCCGTCGGGCGCGTCCTCGGCGTCGGCGTGCGAGCCGAAGGTCACCACCACGCGGGTGCCGGGCAGGCCGGAGGCGGGCAGCCTGGCCTCACCGGCGGTGGCGCCGAGGCCGTGCGCGACGAGCGTGACCGGTGAACCGCAGCCGTACTCGCGCCAGCGGCCGATCACCAGCGCTGGCCGCGTTGCACCTCGGTCACACGGGGTCTGACATCGACGATGTAGACCAGCGCCGCGATGATGCCCGGCAGCCACAGGAACGTGGACGGGCCTTGGAAGAAGACCAGCACGAAGGCGGACACCCCGGTGATGCCCAGCCAGGCCGGCTTGGTGAGCTTGTTGGCCGCGGTGAAGGCGTCGGCGCGCTGCAGGAGGGCGTGCACGAAGGCGTAGATCCCCACCGGGATACCAACGAGCCAGATCGCCTGGATGACGTAGTAGTCAAGGTTGGCCAGCAGGTCCACGCCGCCAGAGTACGTGGCGTGACCGAACGGGGCGAGCCCCGCGAGCACCGGCGCGATGCCGGCCCTCGCGGGGCTCGAGTGCGGCACGTCCGGCCCGGTGGGAGGTCGGGCGGGCGGCCGCCGGGGCGCGGGCGGGCCGGGTGGTGGTCACCGGGCCCGCGTCGCGCGGGTGGATCAGGCCTTCGGGCCGGCCTTGCGGGTGCCGGTGGCGGGCTTGGCGGTGGCGGCCTTCGGGGTGACGGTCTTCGTGGCCGGCTTCGGCGTGCCGGCCTTGGCCGTGGTGGCCTTCGGCGCGGCGGTGCTCGGCGTCGCGGCCTTCGGCGTGGCCGTCGTCGGCGCCGCGGTCTTCGGGGCCGTGGCCTTCGGCGCGGCCTTGGTGGCCGGCGTCTCCGGGGCGGTGCGGTTGGCGGCCTTGCGGCTCACGCTGCGCGTGGTGCCAGCCAGGTCGTCACCGGCGTCCTCGACGGCCTCGGCCAGCTCGCCGGCGGCCCGCTCCGTGGCGATGGCGGTCTTCTCGCCGACCGAACGGGTCCGGCGCGTCACCCGGCCGAGCACGTCATCGGTCATCTCGCGGGCGTCGTCCACCAGCTTGCCGACCCGGTCCTCGGTGGTGTCCGCGACGGTCTCGACGCGGTCCATGGCCTGCCGCACGCGCGGCTGGCGGAGCAGCTTGTCGGCGGTCTCCTCGCCGCGGTGGGCGAGCCTGGAGTACAGGTCCTGCAGCGCGCGGCGGTAGTTCTCCAGCGCGGTCCGCAGCTCGGCGGGCTCCAGCCGGCCGCGCAGCTCGGCCACGTCGTCCGGCAGCTCGCCGACCTTGGAGCGCACCTGGGCGCGCACCTCGACCAGCCGGTCCTGCAGCTCGGTCAGGCGGGTCTGCAGGTCGGTGACCCGGGCCTGCACGTCCTTGGCCTGGCCGCCGGCCTCGCCACGGGCCTTCGCCACGTACTCGCGCAGCGCCTCGGTGGCCAGGTCCCCGGCGCCGAGCACGGCGTACAGCGGGGTCCGGGCCTGCTCCAGCGCGTCGGTGACGGCGCCGGCGGCCTGCTTGCGGGCCTTCTTCACGTCCTGGGCGGTGGGCAGCTTCGGCATCTCTAGCTCAACTCCTCGGTGGTGCCTGGTTCGTCCGGTTCGGCGGTGGCGGCGGCTCGCGCCTCGTTCTCCCGCCGGAATGACTCGTAGACGTCGAGCAGCACCTGCTTCTGCCGCTCGGTCAGCTCGGTGTCGGCGAGCACGGCGTCGACCACCGCGCCGCCCTGGCGCTGCTCCAGGATCCCGGCCTGCACGTACAGCGCCTCGGCCGAGATCCGCAGGCCCTTGGCGATCTGCTGCAGGATCTCCGCGCTCGGCCGGCGCAGGCCGCGCTCGATCTGGCTCAGGTAGGGATTGGAGACCCCGGCGAGCTTCGCGAGCTCACGCAGCGAGATCTGGGCCTTGGTGCGCTGGCTGCGGATGTAGTCGCCGATGTCGTCGACCTTGCTCATCGTCGTCACCTCCGCTCGCCGTGTCTCCGACCGTACGCCGGGGTGCTAGCAGTTGCAAGCGCTCTGCTTGCGCAGGTGGCGTGGGGTGCGACACACCACCCGATGTGGTGGCTGCCAGGATGGCCGGGTGCGTGGGCCGGTTCTCGCCGCCGTCGCCGCGGGTGGCGCCGCGGGGTCCCTGGGCCGGTACGCGGTGGGCCTGGCCTGCGGCGGCGGCCCGCTCGGCACGCTGCTGGTGAACGTCAGCGGCTGCCTGCTGATCGGCCTGCTGCTCGCGCTCACCGGACCGGCGGGGCTGCTGCGGCCGCTGCTCGGGGTGGGCGTGCTGGGCGGCTACACGACGTTCTCCGGGTACGCGCTGGACGTCGCCGGGCTGTGGTCCGACGGCCGGCCGGTGCTCGCGGCGGCGTACCTGCTGGGCACGCTGCTGGCGGCGACGGCAGCGGCCCACGGCGGTGCGCTGCTCGGCGCGACGGTCCGCCGGTGATCGCGGAGGTGCCGGTGACGACGCGGACGCCGGTGGGGGAGCCGGTGACGGCGTGGCCGGCGGCGGGGGTGCGGGCGTGAGCGTGCTGCTGGTGGCGCTGGGCGGGGCCTGCGGGGCGGTGCTGCGGTTCGTCGTCTCCCGGCTGGTGCCGGCCCCGTTCGGCACCGGGCTGGTCAACGCCGGCGGTTCGTTGCTGCTCGGGCTGGTGACCGGCGCGGCGCTGGCCCGCCCGTGGACCGCGCTGCTCGCCGCCGGCCTGTGCGGGGCGCTCACCACGTACTCCACGTTCGCCGCGGAGACCGTCGGGCTGCTCGGCGGCCGTCCGTGGTGGCGCGGTCCGCTCAACGCCGTGGCGAACGTGGTCCTGGCGGTCGGCGCGCTGGTGCTCGGCCGCTACCTGGTCTCGGCGTAGCGCTCCAGCACCGCCACCGCCTCCGTCACGTCGTCGGTGACGTGCACCAGTCCCTCCGCGGCACGCCCGGCGGCGAGCCGCCGCACCAGTGGCACGGCCGGCACCTCCTCGGTCCAGAAGCGCGCGCCCAGGAACACCATCGGCGCCGGCGGGCCCACGGAGCCGTAGTGGTTCTGCGTGTAGTCGGCGAACACCTCCTGCACGGTGCCCGCGGAGCCCGGCGTGTAGACGATGCCGCCGCCGGCCACGGTGAGCAGGCCGTCCTCGCGCACCGAGTTGGCGAAGTACTTGGCGTGCAGGTCGCAGAACGCGTTGGGCGGCTCGTGGCCGTAGAACCAGGTCGGGATGCCGATGGTGCGGGGGGCGGCGGGCGGCGGCAGCCACTCGGCCACCCGCAGCGCGGCGGCCAGCCAGCGGCCGATGCCCGCCGCGTCCTCGCCGAACCCGGGGGCCTCGGCGAGGGTGGCGAGCGCCCGGTCCATCCGCCCTTCCAGGTCGTCGACGCCCTGGGCGTCACCCTGGCCCGTTCCCTGGCCCGTGCACGCGAGGCGGACGCCCAGCGGCACCGCCTCCATGGCGCCCGGCCCGCCGCCGGTGAGCACCGTGAAGCGCGCCGGGCTGCGGCCGAGCGCCACGCCCAGCCGCACCGCCTCGCGGTAGCCGTCGCCGCCGCGCACCAGGGCGTGACCGCCCATCACGGCCACCGGGGCCGCGGCGCCGGCCGCGCGCGCCGCGTCCAGCGCGTCGTCCAGCGCCTCGGTGACGGCGTGGTCGTGCAGCCGCTCGGCGAGCGCGTGCAGCGGGTCCGGGCGGCCCGAGCCGACGGAGCGCATGTGCCGGTAGATCACCGAGTCCGGGGTGTCGACGTAGGAGCCGGGGCGGGCCGGGTCGAAGCCGGCGAACAGCTCGGCCGGCGTGTAGAGCGCCGACCGGTACACCTGGTACGGCAGCGCGGGGATCTCGGGGAAGACGAGCGCGCCGGACGCCTCCGCGCGCTTCGCCGTGGCCGGCAGCAGCCGGCAGCCCAGCAGCACGGCCTCGTCCAGCGCGGTGCCGCGCACCAGCGCGTCCACCTCGGGATCGGTGAGGTCCAGCCCGACCAGCACCGCCCGCTTCAGGTCCCGGCCTGCCGCGCGGTGCTCGCGCAGCTCGGCCGGCCCGGTGATCTCGGTACGCACGGCGCATCACCGTAGGCCGAGAGCGCAGCGTGACCGTCAACTCACCCTTAACACATGCGTACATGCGCATGTATAGTCCCGCTCGTGCACAGCCACGGGCACGGACACGGACACGCGCACGGGAGGGCGGACAACCGCCGCCGCATCGCGATCGCCCTGGGGATCACGCTCACGCTGCTCGTGGCCGAGGCCATCGGCGCGGCGGTCACCGGGTCCCTGGCGCTGCTCGCCGACGCCGGGCACCTGGCCACCGACGCGCTCGGCCTGGTGGTGGCGCTCGCCGCGGCGGTGCTCGCGGTCCGGCCGCCGTCCGCCACCCGCACCTTCGGCTTCGGCCGGCTGGAGGTGCTGGCCGCCGCGGCCAACGCGCTGCTGCTGCTCGTGGTCGGCGGAACCGTGCTGTACCAGGCCGTCCACCGGTTCGCCGAGCCCGTCGAGGTGCCGAGCGGGCCGCTCCTGGTGCTCGGCGTGGTCGGTCTGCTGGGCAACCTGGCGGCGCTCGCCGTGCTGGCCGGTGGCGACCGGGAGAGCCTCAACCTGCGCGGCGCCCTGCTGGAGGTGATGGGCGACGCGCTCGGCTCGGTGGCGGTCATCGCGTCCGCCCTGGTCATCCGGTTCACCGGCTGGCAGCCCGCGGACGCGGTGGCCTCGCTGGTGATCGCCGCGCTCATCCTGCCGCGCAGCCTGATGCTGCTGCGCGACGCCGCGCACGTGCTGCTGGAGGGCACGCCGCCCGGGGTGGACTGCGCCGAGGTGCGGGCCGCGCTGCTGGGGGTGCGCGGCGTGACCGAGGTGCACGACCTGCACCTGTGGTCGATCACCTCGGGGGAGCACGCCGTGTCGGCGCACCTCGTGGTGGACGGCGTGGACTGCCTGGGGTGCGGCGAGAGCTCGGTGCTGGACCAGGCCGCGGCGGTGCTCCGGGAGCGGTTCGGGCTGGGGCACTCGACGCTGCAGATCGAGCACGCCACCCACGACACCCACGAGGGCGTCACGCACACGTAGCCCCGGCGCCGCCGCCGGACGGACCAGGCGGGTGGCTCCGGACGGTCAGGCGGGGTGGTCGGTGAGCCAGCGGTTGGTGAACCGGGCCTCCGCGCCGAACAGCGTGCCGAGCTGGTCGGCGATCGCGCCCTCCAGCTTGCCGCCCACCAGCGGGATCGACACCTTCACCTCGCCGTCCATGGCGAGCACCGACCCGGCCTCCGCGTCGTCGAGTGCCATGGTGCCGGTGAGCGAGCCGGGCAGGCCGGCGACGGCCGCGGTGACCGTGGCGCGCCGGCCGTTCCAGACCTCCGTGCGCTCGATCGCCACGCCGTTCGGGGCCAGCCGCCGCGCCGCCGAGGGCAGGTGCTCGGCGTCGATGCCCTGCCGCATCACGATCCGCGTCACGCCGTCGCGCGCCTCGTGCGACACCAGCTCGGAGCTGCGGCCCCCGATCCGGGCCAGCCGCTCCCGCAGGTAGCCCTCGTCGGTGAGCGCGGCGCGGACCCGCTCCGCCGGGAAGCCGAACTCGCTGCGGTGCTGGATGCGGCGTGCCATGGGGCCTGAGGTTAACCTCAGCGGCCGTGACCACCCAGCTCGGCGTGCCGCTGCGCGAGTACACCACCCTGCGCCTGGGCGGACCCGCCGGCCGGTTCGTCACCGCCACCACGGACGCGGAGCTCGCGGCGGCGCTGGCCACCGGCGAGCCGGTGCTGCTGCTCGGTGGCGGCTCCAACCTGGTGATCGGCGACGACGGCTTCGACGGCACCGTGGTGCGGATCGCGAGCCGCGGGTACGCGCTCGACGGCGACCTGCTCACGGTGGCCGCGGGCGAGGACTGGGACGAGGTGGTGGCCCGCACCGTGGCCGACGGCCGCGGCGGGCTGGAGTGCCTGTCCGGCATCCCCGGGCTGGTGGGCGCCACCCCGGTGCAGAACGTCGGCGCGTACGGCGTGGAGATCGCCGACCTGTTGGACGGCGTGGACCTGCTCGACCGCCGCACCGGCGAGGTGCGCGCGGTGGCCGCGGGCGGCCTCGGGCTGCGCTACCGCACCAGCGTGCTCAAGAACACCGACGCCGCGGTGGTGCTGCGGGTGCGGCTGCGGCTGCGCCCCGACGGGCTGTCCATGCCCGTCCGGTACGGCGAG
>DASWTI010000467.1:0-3554 GCA_036402215.1 Pseudonocardiaceae bacterium | reverse complement strand
GCAGCCCGGTCTCCTCGGCGAGCTCGCGCACGGCGGCCTCGGCCAGGTCCTCGTCCGGGCGCACGAACCCGCCGGGCAGCGCCCAGGCGCCCTCGAACGGCGGCGCGCCCCGCCGGACCAGCAGCACGTGCAGGCGACCGTCCCGGATGGTCAGCGCCACCACGTCCACGCTCACCGCGACCGGCTCGTACGCCCGGGGGTCGTACCCGGCCAGGAACTCCTCGTCACCCACGGCAGTCCTTCTCGTTCAGAGATTATCTCAGAGCGAGAACAACATACGCCGCACCGCGCGGCGGCGCCAGGGGGTCCCGGGGATACGCTGCCGCCGTGGTGGCAGGGCCGACCGCGGCGACGTCGGCGAACGCGATGGGGGGCGACCGGGTGACCGTGCCGGCCGCCCCGCTGGACGCCGCCGAGGTCCGCTCCCTGGAGGTCACCCGCCGCTTCGGCACCGTGGGCGCGCTGCTGATGGCGATCGGCGCGCTCGGCGCCGGCGCGAACCCGGTGGACAACCCGCTGTTCGGGCTGCGCGTGCTGGGGCTGCCGACCCGCAACTACACGGTGTCGCTGGCCATCATCTGCGCCGGCGTGGCCATGGTGGTGCTGGCCTGGCTCTGGCTCGGGCGGCTGGCCCGGCCGGGGCGCGAGCGGCTGCTCTCCCGCGGCCAGCTCGACCGCACGGTGGCCATGTGGGCCGCGCCGCTGGTGCTCGCGCCGCCGCTGTTCTCCAAGGACGTCTACAGCTACCTGGCGCAGAGCGCGATGGTGGCGCGCGGCATCGACCCTTACACGACCGGCGTGGCCGAGGGTATGGGCGTGGCCGACCCGCTGGTGCGGACCATCCCCAGCCTGTGGCGGGACACCCCGGCGCCCTACGGGCCGTTGTTCCTCGGGCTGGGGCGCGGTATCACGGCCCTCGCCGGCGAGAACGTGGTGGCCAGCGTGCTGCTGCACCGGGTGCTCGCGCTGGCCGGGCTGGCGATGATCGTGTGGGCGGTGCCGCGGCTGGCCCGGCGCTTCGGGGCCGACCCGGTGGCCGCCCTGTGGCTCGGCGCGGCCAATCCGCTGGTGCTGTTCCACCTGGTGAGCGGCGTGCACAACGAGGCGCTGATGATCGGGCTCATGGTGGCCGGGCTGGAGGTCGCGCTGGCCCGGTCCTGGGTGCTCGGCGCGGTGCTCATCTCGCTCGCCGCGATGGTCAAGGTGCCGGCCGTGCTGGCGCTGGCGTTCCTCGGGGTGGTGCTCGCCCGGCGCTGGGGCGGGCGGATCCGGGACCTGGCGCGCGCCGCCGCCGTGATGCTGGGCATCGTGGCGGCGGTGACCGTCGCCATCGGCGCCGGCAGCGGACTGGGGTTCGGCTGGATGTTCGCCCTCGGCACGCCGAACGCGGTGCGCAGCTGGCTCTCGCCGATCACCGACCTGGGGTCGCTCGGCGGGCACGTCGGCATCCTGCTGGGGCTCGGCGACCACACCGACGCGGCGCTCTCGCTCACCCGCTCGGTGGGCCTGGCCGCCGCGGCCGGGGTGTGCGTGTGGTTGCTGTGGAGCTGCTTCCGTGACCGGATGGACGCCCTCACCGGGCTGGGCGTGGGCCTCGGCGCGGTGGTGCTGCTGGGGCCGGTGGTGCACCCGTGGTACCTGCTGTGGGCGGCCATCCCGCTGGCCTGCTCGGCCACCGCGAGCGCCCCGCACGCGGGCGGCTACCGCAGGGCCGCGGTGGTGCTGTCGGTCGCGCTCGCGCTGCTGGTGCCGCCCACCGGGCAGGACTTCTACCTGCGGGCCTTCGTGCTGCTGCAGGCCATCGCCGGGGCCGCCGTGATCCTGGCCGCGCCGCTGCTGCTGGTGCGGGGCAAGCTGCCGCCGCGCACACCTAGGGTGGTCGCGTGAGCACCCCGGCGGTCGAGGCGCGCGGCCTGGTGAAGCGGTACGGCGCGGTCGCCGCGGTCGACGGACTGGACCTCACGGCGCGGCCGGGCGAGGTGCTGGCGCTGCTCGGCCCCAACGGCGCGGGCAAGACGACCACCGTGGAGCTGTGCGAGGGGTTCCTGCGGCCGGACGCCGGCACCGTGCGGGTGCTCGGCCACGACCCGGTGCGCGAGGGACGGCTGCTGCGGGCCCGGATCGGCGTGATGCCGCAGGGCGGCGGGGCCTACCCGGTGGTGCGCGCCGCCGAGATGCTGCGCCTGGTGGCCGCCTGTGCCGCGCACCCGCTGGACCCCGGCTGGCTGCTCGCCGTGCTGGGGCTGGAGGGCGTGGCCCGGCTGCCGTACAAGCGGCTCTCCGGCGGCCAGCAGCAGCGGCTGGCGCTGGCCTGCGCCGTCGTCGGGCGCCCGGAGCTGGTGTTCCTGGACGAGCCCACCGCCGGGCTGGACCCGCAGGCGCGGCGGCTGGTGTGGGAGCTGGTGGGCGCGCTGCGCGCCGACGGCGTGACCGTGCTGCTCACCACGCATCTCATGGAGGAGGCCGAGGCGCTCGCCGACCACGTGGTGATCGTGGACCACGGCCGGGTGGTGGCGGCCGGCACGCCCGCGCAGCTCACCGACACCGGCGCCGCCGCGCACCAGCTGCGCTTCCGGGCCCGCGCCGACCTCGACCTGAGCCGGCTCGCCGCCGCGCTGCCCGAGATCTGCCGGGTGGAGCAGGTGCGTCCCGGCGACTACCTGGTGGACGGCCACGTGGACCCGCAGGTGGTCGCCACCGTCACCGCCTGGTGCGCGCAGCAGGGCGTGCTCGCCGAGGCGTTGCGGGTGACGGGGCGCAGCCTGGAGGACGTGTTCCTGGAGCTGACCGGACGGGAGCTGCGGTCGTGAGCACCTTCCCGCCCGGCACCTTCACGCCGCGCCCCGGCGCCGGGCGGCCGGCGCGGATGCTCGCCGTGCACGCGCGCACCGAGTTCCTGGTCACCGCGCGGCACCCGGAGCAGCTGCTGCTGACGCTGCTCATCCCACTGGCGCTGCTCGCCGGGCTCACCGTGCTGGACCTGGTGACGGTGCCGGACGGGCTGGCCAGGGTGGACACCGTGACGCCGCGCGTGCTGGCGCTGGCCATCATGTCGTCGGCGTTCACCGGGCAGGCCATCGCGCTGGGCTTCGACCGCCGCTACGGCGTGCTCAAGCGGCTGGCGGCGACCGCGCTGCCGCGCTGGGTGCTGGTGGCCGGGCGGCTCGGCGGGCTGCTCGGCGTGGTGGTGGCGCAGCTCGCGGTGCTCTCGCTGGTGGCCGCGGCGCTGGGCTGGCGGCCGTCAGTGGGCGGGCTGCTTGCGGCGCTGCCGGTCGCGCTGCTGGGCACGCTGGCGTTCGGCTCGCTGGGCGTGCTGCTCGGCGGGGTGCTGCGCGCGGAGATCGTGCTGGCGCTGGCCAACGTCATCTGGTTCGTGCTGCTGCTGGCCGGTGGCATCGTGCTCGCGCCCGACCAGTTGCCCGGGCCGCTCGCCGAGGTGGTGCGGCTGCTGCCGTCCGGGGCGCTGGCCGAGGGCCTGCACGCCACCCTGGCGTACGGCACGGCGCCCGGCTGGGGGCCGGTGGCGGTGCTGGTGGCCTGGACGGTGGCGGCCG
>DASWTI010000466.1:0-4938 GCA_036402215.1 Pseudonocardiaceae bacterium | reverse complement strand
GGTGCGGGACGCGCTCGGGCTCGCCGCCGCCGCGCCCGCCGAGGACTTCGCGCCGCGCGAGGACCTCGGCCACGGCGTGACCACGGCGCCCGAGTGGGACGCCGGCCGCGAGATGTGCCTGCACCACGAGCGCTCCTACGGCGCCGACCTGCCGGCCGTGCTGCTGCTGGCCTGCCCGCGCCCGGCGGCCACCGGCGGCGTCACGCTGCTCGCCGACACCCGCGCCGTGCTCGCGGCGCTGCCGCCGGAGCTGGTGCGCCGGTTCGAGCGCCACGGCTGGGAGCTCACGCGCAACTTCCGCCCGTTCTTCGGGCTGCCCTGGGCCACCGCGCACGGCACCGCCGACCCCGGCGAGCTGACCACCCGGCTGGCCGCCCGCGACGTCACCGCCGACTGGCGCGCCGACGGCACCCTGCACACCACCCAGCGCCGCGCCGCCGTCGTGCGCCACCCCGCGACGGGCGAGCGCTGCTGGTTCAACGAGCTCGCGTTCTTCAGCGGCTGGAGCGTGGACGCCGCCGAGCGCGAGGTGCTGCTCGCCACCTTCGGGCCGGACGGCCTCCCGTTCACCACCGCCGCCGGCGACGGCACGCCGCTGGATCGCGACGAGTTCCAGGCCGTGCTCGACGCCTACGACGCCGTGGCCCGGGAGCACGAGTGGCGGCCGGGCGACGTGCTCGTGCTGGACAACGTGCTCACCGCGCACGGCCGCACCCCGTTCACCGGCGAGCGCACGCTCCTGGTGGCCCCGGCCGCCCCGATCCCGCACCCGGGGCCGGCGTGAGCCCGTGGCCACCGGCCGTCGCCTGTGCGAGCCTGGGACCGTGAGCCCGGCGCGGGAGCGGAGCAGGCGGTGGGCGGCGCTGGCCGTGCTGCTGCTGGTCGCCGCGTTCGCCGTGGTCGCGGGGGAGCGGCTGCGCCCGGCCGCCGGGCCCACCGCCGAGCCACCGCCCGCCGCCGCGGACCAGGTGGTGCACACCAAGGCCCGGCGCCTGGTGGTGCGGCCCACCGCCGAGGACACCGCGCGCAGCGTCGCCACGTTCCGCGCGCTCGACGAGCACCCGCTCTACGCCATGACCTACCACGGCCCCGCCGCCACCGTGGCCGTGGAGCCGGACCCGTCGCCGCGGTCCCGGCCGCAGCGCCGCGCCTTCGCCTGCACCGTGTTCGCCGCCGCCGGTGATCCCGCGGCGCCGCTGCTCGGCCGCAACTTCGACTGGGACCACAACCCCGCGCTGGTGCTGCACTCGCAGCCGCGTGGCGGCTACCGGTCGGTCGCCCTGGTCGACCTGTCCTACCTCGGCGTGGAGCGCGCCGCCCTGGACGCCGGTGACCCGACGGCGCTCGCCGGCCTCATGCAGGCCGTCGCCCTGCCCTTCGACGGCATGAACGAGCACGGCCTGGCGATCGGCATGGCCGCCGTCGACGAGGCCGTGCCCGAGCTGCGCCCCGGCCGCCCCGCCGTCGGCGGCATCGGCGTCATGCGCCTCGTCCTCGACCACGCCCGCACCGTCACCGAGGCCGTCGACGTGCTCGGCTCGTACAACCTCGACTTCGCCGGCGGCCCCGGCCTGCACTACCTGATCGCCGACGCCACCGGCGCCTCCACCGTCGTGGAGTTCGTGGCCGGCCGGATGGTCACCGTGCCCCGCGTCGCGGCGAACTCCTGGCAGGTCATGGAGAACTTCCACCTGGCCGGCGCGGCCGACCCGCTCTCCCACACCCGCTGGTCCACCGCCGACTCCACCCTCCGCCAGGCCGCCGGCGCCCCTGGCGTCCCCGCCGCCCTCGACCTCCTCCGCCAGGTCGCCCAGGCCCACACCCAGTGGTCCGCCGTGTTCCACCTGGCCACCCGGGAAACCGTCCTGCGCACCACCCGCGGCACCCACACCCTCCCCGCGCCCTAGACCTCCGGGCCGCGGTCGCGGGCGTCGTGGACGAGGAGGGCGACCTGGACGCGGTTGTTGAGGTCGAGCTTGGTGAGCAGCCGTGACGCGTAGGCCTTGACGGTGGCCACGCTGACGGTGAGGTGGCGGCCGATCTCGGCGTTGGTGCGGCCCTCGCCGATCAGCTCGGCGACGCGGCGTTCGCCGTCGCTGAGACGGGCGAACAGGAGCAGGGCGCGGGTACGCCGCGGGTCGGCCGCGGCGTGGGACATGACGCGGCGGAGCCCGGCGGGGAGAGCATGGGCTCGCCAGCGGCGACCTGGCGGACGGCGCGGATGATGTCGGCCGGTGGGGCCTGCTTGAGCAGGAGGCCACCGCCTCGGCGCCGTCGGCCGCCTCGGCGACGATTCGTGATGTCGCCGCCGGCCAGCATCATGGTGGGCCCGGTCCGCACCAGCGCGTCGTCGTCGGCGACGACCACGGTGATCACGGCGGACCCGGTGGCGACGCCCAGAGCCGGAGGTCGCCGTCGGGGGTGCGGCCGTGCTCCAGCCGTCCGCCGACCAGCTCGGCGCGCTCCCGCAGGCCCACCAGCTCGGCGCCCGCGCCCGGAATGGCCGCGCCCGCGCCACGCCGGTTGCGCAGCTCGATCCGGTAGGCATCTCCCGGGCGATGAGCTCCCGCTCGTGTCGGCGCGCCTCGGCGATGCCGTGCTCGCGGGCCTGCTCGGCCTGCTCGGCGCGCTCCCGCACGGCCCGCACCAGCAGGCCGAACGCGATCGCACAGGTGTCCACCAGCCCGACGAAGGCATCGCCTCGACGAACGCCGGGGTCGGCAGCTCCGCGGTCCAGAGCAGCAGGATCGGCGTCAGGTGCAGCGCCGTCACCCCGGCGACCGCCCGCCACGAGCACCGCAGCGCCACGGTGAACAACCCCTGGAAGGTCACCCCGAACGCCGTCGACGACAGCACGCCCAGCACGATTAGCCCCACCGCCACCAGCACCGGGCGTCGCCGCAGCAGCAGCAACGCCAGGCAGGCCACCAGCCCGATCGCCAGGTCCAGCGGCAGCCGGAACAGCGGCGGCGTGCTGCCCGGGTCCTGCATGGTGGTGACCAGCGTGACCACGCCCAGCGCGGCCCCCACCGCGACGGCCACCACCTCGGTCTACGCCGGGTCGTCGGAATATGTGCACAAGAATAGACGCACAGAATGCAATGAGTGTATTCGTTGACAAGCTCAACAATCCGCAAACATACTCGGGCGGCCCACCTCCGCCCATCGGGCACACGGCGAACCACGCTATCCGAAAGGAAGTGACGCATGCCCGTGACCACTCATCCCGTCGTCGAGAAGTGGCTGGCCTTCGACGGGTCCGCCGACGACCACCCGGCCGGTCCGTTGTTCGCCGGTGGCCGGTACGCCGAGTTCGAGATCACCATGACCGGCGGCGGTGGTGACCCTGCCACCGTCGGGGTCACCGGCTGCATGTACTGCACCGGTTCCCGGTGCGGCGGCTACCTCGTCGAGTGCACGCCGATCTGATGCCACCGTTCACCCCCGGGCGAGGAGGACCCCGATGCCCACGATGACGCCGGAACGGGTCGAGGACTGGCTGGCGTTCGATGCGGACGGCCCGGCCGGGCCGCTGTTCGCCGGTGGCCGGTATGCCGAGTACGAGATCACCATGACCGGCGGTACCGGGGGCAGTGGCGGTGCGACCGGCTGCGGCTGGTGCACCGGTTCCATCTGCGACGGCTACCACATCTCCTGCTACTGACCGGATCCGTCCGCAACGGCCCGCAGCGCATCTGCCCGTGACCGTCGCGGTTCGCCGAGAGATGGGGAAGGGTGCCGCATGACGGCGGTGCGCACGTCCGACCTCGGGCCGTTGGTGGCGCCGCTCGTGGGTCCCGCGCTGGACGCGGCCGCGGCGGCGCTGCCCGGCACCGGTCTCCGGGAGGCCGAGTGTGCCGCGGTGCACGCCGGCCTCGCCACGGTGTTGCGGGAGACCTTGCTGGACAAGGTGATCCGGGTCCTGGTGCTGGAGCTCAACGCGGCCAGGGTCACCGGGCGGCTGACCGCCGCCGACCCGGCGGCGCGCTGGGACGAGTGGGTGGAGCAGGCCACCCGGCCCGGTTACTGGGAGAGCCTGGACGCCCGCTACCCGACGCTGCGGCCGCGGGTGCGGCAGCTCGCCGATGGGCGGTGCTCGGCCGCCGTCGAGCTGGCCCGCAGGTTCGCCGCCGACCGCGCCGCCATCGCCGGGTTGCCGGGCGCCGGCGACGAGCCCGAGCTCACCGCCGTCTCGTTCGGTGCCGGCGACGCGCACCTGGGCGGCCGCACGGTCGCGCTGCTCACGCTCACCGGCGGCTCCGTCGTGCACAAGCCGCGCCCGGTGGCCATCGATGCCGCGCTCGCCGGGTTCCTGGCCGCGATCGGCGGGCACCGCGTGCGGGTGCCGCGGGTAGTGGACCGCGACGGGTACGGCTGGGCGGAGCACATCGCGCACCGGCACTGTGCGGGCGACACCGAGCTGCGCGAGTTCCACGAGGGCCTCGGGCACTGGCTCGCGCTGTGCGCGCTGCTGAGCGGCAGCGACCTGCACGCGGAGAACCTGATCGCCGCCGGGCCGACGCCCGTGGTGGTGGACTGCGAGACCTTCTTCACACCGGTTCCGGACGCCGAGCCGAGCGGGTACGGCGACGCCATGGACCGCGCGCTGCGGATGCTGCGGGGCTCGGCGCTGCGCACCGGCCTGCTGCCGGGGCGCGGCGGCGGCCTCGGCCAGCGCGGCGTCGACCTGTCCGCCGCCGGCTCGCTGCCGGGCCAGCAGCCGCCGGTCGAGGTGCCGATGGTGCTCGGGCTCGGCACCGACGAGGCCACCGTCGGCCGCGGCGTGATCGACCATCCGCGGGCCGGCAACGGACCGAGCGAGCGGCCGCGGCTCGCCGAGCACTGGCCGGCGGTGCTGGCCGGCCACGCCGAGCTGACCGCGCGGCTGCGCCGGCTGGACCGCGCCGGACACCTGGAGCCGTTGCTCGCGCCGTTCCG
>DASWTI010000465.1:0-3262 GCA_036402215.1 Pseudonocardiaceae bacterium | reverse complement strand
CCCCGCCTCCTCGGCCGCCCGCCGCTGCGCCTCGTCGGCCCGTCCCGCCGCCGCCCTCAGCTCCGCCCCCGTCGCGGCCCGCACCGTCTCCACCGCGGCCACCAACTCCCGCAACGGCTCCAGCACCCCGGCCGCCCGCCCCTCGAACACCATCACCGCCGCCGGCAGCCCGCCGACACCCGCGTCGTCACCCAGCGCCTCCCGCAACGCCTCCTCGGCGCGTGCCAACTGCTTGCACGACCGCCCACCCGGCCACAACCGCTCCGGGCAGAACTCGAACGGTCGCCCACCCCGCGGCCCCGGCCCCGGCAGCGCCCGCCGACACCGCGAGAACCCACACAACTGCCCCTCTGTGATCACCCATGGACCCTACCAGTTGTCTAACCGCTAACCCTGGTTAGTGGTTAGACAACACGCCATGTTCCGCCTACGAAAGTGTGCTTTTGTAGGCGGAAGGTTCGACCAGCGGAAACCGTCGCCCGGCGGGCGCTCGCAGTTGCCGCGGGTCAACGCCAGCACAGAAGCCCCAAACACAGCCGGCTCGGACACAGCGGCGGACACAGCGGCGGACTCGGCAGGCTCGGCAGGCTCGGGCACAGGGCTAGGCAGGCAAACCGACGGGGGAGGCCGGACGGCGCGCGGCGCTCGGGCGAGGCGTGGCTCAGTCGGAGACGTCCTCGATGTGTGGCACGACGAGCGCCCCCGGCCACCGTCGCCCACGAGGGACAGGACGCGGGGCGGTGCCGCCGGTGGTGCCCGGCGGGGCTGCCCGGGTGGGCATCGGTGGCTCCTGCACGGGCTTTCCGGGGTGGCTGTCAACCGCGCCGCGCTGCGCGAGAAACCGGCCCAGCGCCTACCAGGACTTCGCCGCCGTCGCCCGCGGACGCTGCGTTGGGCCCAGGAGTGGGTGGCCGCAGCCGAGCCCGAGGCGGCGGCCGGGCGGAGTGGGAGCCGGCCCGGGGCGGAGCAGAAGCACTCGCCGTCCACAGCGGACACAGGAAAGGCAAGGAGGTCAATCACTCCTTGCCACTTTTAACGTATAACGCACCGGGGGCCTTGCGGCAAGACCCCGGTGATGTCGCAGAATCTGCGGACCGAAGCCACAGCCTGCGAGAACCGGGTCTCGCGGCGACACGAAACGGCCGGTGGACATCGCGGCGCGGCCGGTGCGCGCCCACGTACGGATACGTGTGTGCACCGCAGGCCGGGGTGCGGTTGGCAGACGTGAAACCTGTGAACGGGGGCTCAGTGATCGACGTGATCATCGCCGGCGGTGGACCGACCGGCATGATGCTGGCCGGTGAGCTGCGGCTGCACGGAGTGCATGTGGTCGTGCTGGAGAAGGAGACGGAACCGACCAGGATTGTTCGCTCGCTGGGCCTGCACGCGCGCAGCATCGAGGTGATGGACCAACGCGGCCTGCTGGAGCGGTTTCTGGCGCTCGGCCAGCAGTACCCGGTCGGCGGCTTCTTCGCCGGCATCGCGAAACCGTCGCCGGAGCGGCTGGACACCGCACACGGGTACGTCCTGGGGATCCCGCAGCCCGTCACCGACCGGCTGCTGACCGAGCACGCCGTCGAGGCCGGCGCCGAGCTCCGGCGGGGCTGCGAGCTGGCCGGGCTGAGCCAGGACGACGACGGGGTGACCGTCGAGCTGGCCGACGGGACGTGGCTGCGTTCGCGCTACCTCATCGGCTGCGACGGGGGGCGCAGCACGGTGCGCAAGCTGCTGGGCGTCGACTTCCCCGGGGAGCCGTCCAGGGTCGACACGCTCCTGGGGGAGATGGAGCTGACCGCGTCGCCGGAGACGCTGGCCGCGGTGGTCGGCGAGGTCCGCAGGACCCAGCTCCGGTTCGGCGCCATGCCCCTCGGCGACGGGGTGTACCGGGTGGGGGTGCCGGCCGACGGGGTGGCCCGGGACCGCTCCGTGCCACCGACGCTCGACGAGTTCAGGCGACAGCTGCGGGCGGTCGCGGGCACGGACTTCGGGGTGCACTCGCCGCGCTGGCTGTCCCGCTTCGGCGACGCCACCAGGCTGGCGGAGCGCTACCGGGTCGGGCGGGTGCTGCTGGCCGGCGACGCGGCGCACATCCACCCGCCGGTCGGCGGGCAGGGCCTCAACCTCGGCGTCCAGGACGCGTTCAACCTCGGCTGGAAGCTGGCCGCCGCGGTCAACGGCTGGGCGCCGGACGGGCTGTTGGACAGCTACCACGCCGAACGGCACCCGGTGGCCGCCGACGTGCTGGTCAACACCCGCGCGCAGATGGAGTTGATGTCCCTCGAACCGGGACCCCAGGCGGTGCGCCGGCTGCTGACGGAGCTCATGAGCTTCGAGGAGGTCAACCGCCACCTGACCGAGAAGATCATCGCGATCGGGATCCGCTACGACTTCGGCGACGGGCATCCCCTGCTCGGGCGGCGGCTGCGCGACGTGGAGCTGAAGCGGGGCCGCCTCTACGGGCTGATGCACGCCGGCCGCGGGCTGCTGCTCGACCAGACCGGCCGGCTCTCCGTGGACGGCTGGGCGGACCGGGTCGACCACGTCATCGACGTCAGCGAGGAGCTCGACGTGCCCGCCGCGCTGCTGCGGCCGGACGGCCACGTCGCCTGGGTCGGCGAGGACCAGCAGGACCTGCTCGGCCACCTGCCCACGTGGTTCGGCGCCGCCGGCTGAGCGCACCGCGGCCCGGCGGCCGACACGTGAGCAGGTACCCGGCGGCGTGTGGTGCCGCGACCCCGGGGTGCCGGCCGCCCGCCGTGCCCGCCCCCTGCGGCGGACGCGGGCACGGCGGGGAAGGATGACCGGGTGACGGTGGGGGACGGGCCGCGGGCGGCCGAGGTGTGGCGCGGCGACCCGGGGGATGGGCCGTGGCCTGGGGTGAGCGACCCGGCGGGGCTGCTGGCGGACGTCGCGGACTGGCTGCGGGGGTACGCGAACCACGGGACCCGGCGGACGTACGCGGAAGGGCTGGGGCTGCCGACGAGCGCGCGTGACCTCGTCGAGTGGGTGGTGCGGGACCCGGGTGACGACGGCCCGGGGGAGCTGAGCTGGGGGTCGCCCGCCGACGATGCCGACCGGCGCCGGCGTGACCACCGCGAGGCGTGGCAGGCGGCCGTGGGCCGGTACGCGGAGGTCATGGGCATCACGGCCGACGGATTACGGGCCGCGGCGGCGGAACGGCACGCGGACGGGCGTCCGGCCGGGAGCGTGCGCGTCCGGGCGGCGGTGACCTCCGGCCCGCCGAGCGCGGCACCGAGCGGGC
>DASWTI010000464.1:0-5441 GCA_036402215.1 Pseudonocardiaceae bacterium | reverse complement strand
CTCCAGCCGCTCCCGCTCGGCCCGCTCCCTGGCCTGGCGCTGCCGTTCGGCGTGCTGGCGCTCGGCGCGGGCGCGCTCCAGGCGCTGCTGCTCGGCGCGCTGGAACTCCAGCGCCTGCTGCTCGCGCCGCTGGTGCTCCTGCCGCTCCCGGCCGGCGCGCGTGGTGCCCTTCGCGTCGCCCCGCGGCGCGTCGCCGGGGCGGCCGTTGCCCTGCTGCGGACCGGCCGGGCCGGGAGGCGGCCCGGGCTGCTGCGGACCGACCTGGTGCGGACCGGAGTGCTGCGGACCGACGACGTGCGGGCCGGACTGCTGCGGACCCACCTGGTGGGGGCCGGTGTGCTGGGCCGGGTACTGGCCGGACTGCTGCCGGTCGACGCGGTGCGGGCCGCTGTGCTGCGGACCGACCTGGTGCGGGCCGGAGTGCTGCGGGCCGACGGGGTGCGAGCCGGTGTCGTGACGGCGTCCGGCCCCGGGCGGCGGACCGGCCGGGTGCGCCCCGGTGACGTCCGCGCGACCGTCCCGGCCGTCACGCCCACGGCCGTCACGGCCCTCGTGGCCCCTGCCGTCGTGGGGGCGGGCACCGTTGGGCTGGCCGTTGCCGCCCGGAGAGCCGTTGGGGTGCGGGCCGCCGGGGCGCACCGGGTCGATGCGGGTGGCGACGACCTCGGCGTCGAGCGGATGCCCGGCGCTGTCGGTACGCCAGTCGTGCCCGGCGGACGGGCCCTGGGTGAGCATGCCGCGGGCGGCGCGCGAGAAGTCGGTGAGCGAGCGCAGCCGGGTGGACTCGGCCCGCAGCGCCACCCGCTCCACGAGCACCTCGCCGCCGAGCAGCGCCTCCAGGTTCTGGCGCAGCGTGCGCATCTCGGTCCGCAGCCCGTCCAGCTCGCTGCGCACCTCGTCGCGCACCTCGCCCTCCAGCCGCTGCCGGGTGGAGGACTCGACCTCCAGCTCGTACTCGCGGCGGGCGGCGACCTCGCGCTCCAGCTCCAGCTGGTAGACCCGGCGCAGTTCCTCGCCGTGCTCGCGGTCGGCGGCCACCTCACGCCGATAGCGGGCGGCGGCGAACGCGCCGACGAGCGCGGCCCAGAGCGCGGCGACGATGCCCAGCCGGAGCTGGCGCTCGTCGTCGGAGAACACCATGGCGCCGGCGCCGATGACGGCCAGACCCAGCAGCAAGGCGAGCAGCAGGCTCCCCGCGGTCCGGCCGGGGCGGCGTCGCGACAACCCGGATTCGGCGCGCCGGTCAGGACTCACGCGGGTAACGGTACCTCCCGAGCGTGATGCCGCTTGTTCAGCCAACGGTGCGACGCAATCACGCAGCGTGGCGGTGCTGTTCACCGTCACGGGGAGCGTCCGGCCCGCCGGGGGTACGGCAGCAGTACTCCAGCCACAGCGCCGCCGCCACCAGCAACGACGCGCACAGCGCACCGATCACCGCGGACCGGGTGTCCGAGGCGGCGGCCGGGAACTGGTCACGCCGCGGCAGCGCGTACCCGAGCACGGCCAGCCAGCCGCCGAACATGATCGCCCCCAGCAGCGAGGACGCCTTGGCCAGCGCCACCGCCCTGGCCGCGGTCAGCGGAGGCACCGGCCGCGCCTCCCGGTGGCCACGGATCCGGGAGCGCAGCGAATACCCGAGGCCGGCCTCCACCAGAGCCAGCGCGGCGAGCGTGCCGCCGGCGAACGTGGGCAACGGCGGCACCTGGTCGTAGGCCACCCGCAGCAGCAGGTGCACGGCCAGCCCGGTGAGCACGGCGGCCACGGCGAGGTCACGGGCGCGGGTGAACCTCACGGCGTCCACTCACCCAGGCGACGGACACCCGACCGGTCGGCCTCGGGCAGCTCGGCCAGCCAGTCGGCGAGCGGCCGCCCGGCCAGCGAGGCCGCCGGGTCGGCGTCCAGCCACGGCACGAGCACGAACGCGCGCTCGGTGGCACGCGGGTGCGGCAGCGTCAGCTCGGGGTCGTCGCTCGTCACGCCGGCGACGTCCAGCACGTCCACGTCGAGCGTGCGCGGGCCCCAGCGCCGCTCGCGCACCCGGCCCGCCGCGCGCTCACAGGCCCGGGCGAACTCCAGCCAGCCGGCGGCGTCCCGCACCGGGTCGTCCACCACGAGCACCGCGTTGAGGAAGTCGTCCTGGTCGGCGTCGCCCCAGGGGGCCGTCTCGTAGAGCGCGGACCGCGCCCGCACGGCCGGCCCCGCCGCGTCCAGCACGGACCGCAGGTGCGCATGCCGGTCCCCCAGGTTCGAGCCCACCGACAGCACGGCCCGGCTCACGCCGTCCGCCCCCGACCGGTCACGGTGGTCACAGTGGTCCCGGTGGCCGGCAGGACGCGGCCGCGCGCCGGACCGGGGTCGGAGCGGCGCGAGCGGCGGGCGGTCACGGCCACGTCGGCGAAGGTGAGCTCGATGGGAGCCGACGGCTTGTGGATCGTCGCCTCGACGGCGTGCGCGCGCGGCTCGCCGGCCAGCACGTCGTCGGCGACGCGGGCGGCGACGGTCTCGATGAGGTCGCACGGCGGGCCGCCGACGATCTCCGCCACGCGGTGCGCCAGCGCGCCGTAGTCCAGGGTGTCGGCCAGGTCGTCGCTGGCCGCCGCGGGCGCCAGGTCCATCCACACCGTGACGTCCACCAGGAAGTCCTGCCCGTCGGCGCGCTCGTGGTCGAACACCCCGTGCCGGCCGAAGACCCGCAGGCCGGTCAGCGTGATGCGGTCAGCCACCGGGGCCACCTCCCTGCCAGGCGGCGGCCACCGCCACCGCGTCCAACGACGCCCCCACCTCGTGCACCCGCACCCCCCAGGCGCCGGCCGCCGCGGCGAGCGCGGAGACCGCGCTGGTGGCCACCTCGCGGCCGTCCGGCGGGCGGGGCGTCCCGTCCGGCCCCGGCAGCAGCGTCCCCAGGAAGCGTTTGCGGGAGGCGCCGACCAGCACCGGCAGCCCGGTGTCCACGAAGAACGCGAGGTGCCGCAGCAGCGCCCAGTTGTGCTCGGCCGTCTTGGCGAAGCCGAGCCCGGGGTCGATCACCAGGTTCTCCGCCGGCACCCCGGCGGCGACCGCGGCGTCCACCCTGGCCAGCAGCTCCGCCCGTACGTCGGCCACCACGTCGTCGTAGCGCGCCAGCGAGTCCATGACCTCGCTCGGGCCACGCCAGTGCATCAGGATCCAGGGCGCCCCGGCCTCGGCGACGACCTTGGCCATGGCCGGATCGGCCAGCCCGCCGGAGACGTCGTTGACCACGAGCGCACCCGCGGCCAGCGCCGCCTCGGCCACCACGGAGCGCGTGGTGTCCACGCTCACCGGCACGCCGGCCCCGACCAGCTCGGTGATCACCGGCAGCACCCGGGCGGCCTCGACCGCGGCGTCCACCCGCGCCGCCCCCGGCCGGGTCGACTCCCCGCCGACATCCACCAGGTCGGCGCCGCGCCGGTGCATGGCCACGCCGTGCGCGACCGCCCCCTCCCGGTCCAGGTACCGCCCGCCGTCGGAGAACGAGTCGGGCGTCACGTTGACCACGCCCATCACGACGCAGCGCCCGGGACGGGGCAGGACGGCCGCCACCGTCATCGCCGCCGGATGAGCGAGAGCGCCTCGGCCCGCGAGGTCGCCGAGGTCTGGAACATGCCGCGCACCGCCGACGTGACGGTGACGGCGCCCGGCTTGCGCACCCCGCGCATGCCCATGCACAGGTGCTCCGCCTCCATCACGACGATCACCCCGCGCGGCGCCAGCTTCCGCACCAGGGCGTCCGCCACCTGGGAGGTCAGCCGCTCCTGCACCTGCGGGCGCCGCGCGTACAGGTCCACCAGCCGCGCCAGTTTCGACAGCCCGGTCACCTGCCCCGTCGCGGCCGGGATGTACCCCACGTGCGCCACCCCGTGGAACGGCAGCAGGTGGTGCTCGCAGTTGTGCGACAGGTGCCCGCCGACGAGGAACGTCGGGTACGGCTCGCAGGTGAAGCTGTACACCGTGCGGGGCCGCGCACCGTCCGCCGGGAGCGGCCGCACCGACTCCACCCGGACCCACCGGGACTCGGCCAGGCCGGTGCGGTGCGAGGCCCGGGCGAACCCGTGGCGCACCGCCCAGGCGTCGGCCAGGTCCGGCGCCGCGAGGTGACCCGGGCGCGGCGGGAACAGCGCGGCGGCCATCGCGGCGAACTCGCCGGGGACGCCGTCGCCCGGCACCGCCCACCCGTCGCGCCCGCCACGGACGTCGACGTAGCCGTCGAGGAAGCCCTCGGCGGTCCCGGGGTCACCCGGCACGGTCCGCCGGAGCTGGTCGGCGTCGCCGCCGGCGTACGGCCGGAGCAGCCCGGCCAGCTCGGACGAGACCACCTGGACCCGGAAGGCCGGAGCCGGCCGCCCGGGGTGGCCGGACGGCGGGCCGATCGGCTCCACCGCGGCGACCACGCCGAACGCGTGCAGCAGCGAGCCGGCGAACCGCTTGGCGACGTCCTCGTCGTTCACCACCAGGGACACCGACCGGTCGCCGACCGCCGCACCCGCGCGCACCGCGCCGATCACGTACCCGAGGTCGTGGCCCTGGCGGACCGCCCACCGGCGACGGTGCAGCGCGCGCGGGTTGGTCCACTCGACGGCCGAGCCGGCCAGGTCCCCGGCCTCGCGCCAGCCGTCCGGGGTGGCGAACGGATGGTCGGGCGTGACGACGAAGCGGCCGCGCTCCGTGGTGACCTCCACCAGCCGCCGGACCTGGTGCGACGTCACGCCGACGACCGTCGTGCGTTCGACCCGGCCGTCGGCGAGGGTCCACAGCCGGGTGCCGGCCGTGACGTCGCGGGCCGGCAGCGCGCCGTCCACGCCGTTGACGAACTGCCGGCCGGGCAGGCAGAAGCTGTACATGGGGATGTCCTGGACCAGCACGAGTTCCTCGTGGCTCTCGTCGAAGGTCTTGTCCAGCACGGCGTCGGGGTCGGCGTA
Organism: Pseudonocardiaceae bacterium; assembly: GCA_036402215.1. Classification (GTDB taxonomy): domain Bacteria; phylum Actinomycetota; class Actinomycetes; order Mycobacteriales; family Pseudonocardiaceae; genus DASXTS01. The sequence continues at coordinate 504 of DASWTI010000464.1, read as the reverse complement.
GAGGCCGGCGAACATCTCCTGGTAGGCGCGCGCCACGCGGGCCGGCGTCTCGCGCAGGCCCTCGCGGTCGGGATCCTCGCCGCAGGCGAGCAGGAGCTCGCGCACGGCGGCGCGGGCCCGCTCCTCGTCGAAGACCTGGGCGGGACCCGCGCCGTATGCGTCCGGGTTCATGGTCGTAAGCCTGGCACGACGGCCCGGCGGTCAGTCCTCGCGGCGGTCGCCGTTGACGGAGTTGTCGCTGGTTCCGGGCTCGGTGGGCTCGTACGGGCGGCCGGGCGGGCTGGTCGCGGGACGCCAGTCCGGCGGCGCGCCGTAGTTCGGCGGGCCACCGCGGCCGGGCACCGGGGCGTAGCCGGCGGGCGGGGCGCCGTACGGCACCGGGTACTGACCGGTGCCCGACGACGGGTCCGGTGGCGGCGGGTAGCCGCCGTACGGCATGCCCTGCGGCGGCGGGGCGCCGTGCGGGATGCCGGGACCGTGACCGCCGCCGTGGCCGGGGCCGCC
>DASWTI010000463.1:0-4632 GCA_036402215.1 Pseudonocardiaceae bacterium | reverse complement strand
CGAGGCCCGCCGCCGCAAGCAGGCCCGGCGCGCCGCGCTGCGCGGCCTCGTCGCCTGGACGCCGCGCCGCGCGTACTCGCGCCGCACCCGCGAGCAGCGCGTCGCCATCGTCATGGTGATCGCCTCGATCGTGGCGCTCACCCTGCTGCTGTTCGACTCCTGGACGGTCCGCGTGGCCATCTTCGCGCTGACCCTGCTGGCCACGCCGGTCGTGTCCACCGCCGTCCTCGGCCGCAGCAACCGCTGACTAGGGTCTGCCCGATGACTCTCACCCTGCTCCCCGCCGTCGACGTCGCCGGCGGCCGCGCGGTGCGCCTCGTCCGGGGCGCCGCCGGCACCGAGACCGCGTTCGGACCGCCCATGGAGGCCGCTCTCGCCTGGCAGCGCGACGGCGCCGAGTGGATCCATCTGGTGGATCTGGACGCCGCGTTCGGCCGGGGGAGCAACGCCGAGCTGCTCGCCGAGGTGATCGGCGCGCTCGACGTGCGGGTCGAGCTGTCCGGCGGCATCCGCGACGACGAGACCCTGGCCCGCGCGCTGGCCACCGGCTGCGCCCGGGTCAACATCGGCACCGCCGCGCTCACCGACCCGGACTGGTGCCGGCGGATCATCGCCGAGCACGGCGAACGCATCGCGGTCGGCCTCGACGTGCGGATCAGCACGGGGGAGGGCCACCGGCTCGCCGCCCGCGGCTGGACCGAGGACGGCGGCGACCTGTGGGAGGTGCTGGACCGGCTCGACCGCGACGGCTGCCCCCGCTACGTGGTGACCGACGTCGGCAAGGACGGCACCCTGGAGGGCCCGAACCTCGACCTCCTCCGCGACGTGTGCGCGGTGACGAAGGCCCCGGTCATCGCCTCCGGCGGCGTGTCCGCCCTGGACGACCTCACCGCCATCGCCGCCCTCCACCCCGAGGGCGTCGAGGGCGCCATCATCGGCAAGGCCCTCTACGTCGGCGCCTTCACCCTCCCCGACGCCCTCGCCGCCGTCACCCCCACCAACTGAAGGCGCCTTCCCGCCACATCACCGCGTCGAAGGCGCCTTTCAGTCACATGAGCCGACTGAAGGCGCCCTTCAGTCACTCGGGCCGGCTGACGGCGCCCTTCAGCTACCCGGACCGACTGATGGCGCCTTTCAGTCACATCACCGCGCTGATGGCGCCTTTCAGTCGCATCACCGCGCTGAAGGCGCCTTTCAGTCACTTCCGGTTGGGCCGAGCGGCTGATTGATCCGGGGGCGGTGGCGGCCGCATCCTGGGGTCACTCGTGGTCCTGCTCCGGTCACCATGCGTGTCCGGGGCAGGGCCTCCCACTTCACGGACCGGGGGACCGGCATGGGTCGCTTCGTCGCGCGCGTACTCCAGCTCACCGCCGCCGTCGGCGTCGTGCTCGGCACGGTCGTGGCGGGGGTCCCGGCGGCTCACGCGCAGGTCCCACCGCCCTACACGGCGCTCGGCGACTCCTACACCTCCGGCACCGGCACCCGGTCGTACTACAGCGACGGCACGAACTGCCAGCGCTCGTCGTACGCGTTCCCGGTGCTCGACGCGCAGCGGCTCGGCGCCGCGCTCACCTTCGCGGCCTGCGCCGGGGCGCGCGTCGCCGACGTGCAGAACAGCCAGCTCGGCAGCCTGAACGCCGGCACCCGGTACATCACCGTCCAGGTCGGCGGCAACGACGCCGGCTTCTCCAACGTGATCACGCAGTGCGCGCTGCCCTGGCCGTACACCTGCACCTCACAGCTCTCCGCGGCGCAGTCGTTCATCCGCAACACGCTGCCCGGGCGGCTGGACGGCCTCTACGCGGCGATCCGCAGCCGGGCGCCGGGCGCGACGGTCGTGGTGGTCGGCTACCCGCGGCTGTTCAACGGCGAGGAGTGCAACCCCGGCGCGCGGATCAGCCCCGGTGAGCAGAGCTCGCTGAACCAGACCGCCGACCTGCTGGCCACCACCATCGCCGGCCGCGCCGCCGCCCACGGCTTCCGTTTCGTGGACGTGCGCGCCGCGTTCACCGGCCACGCGGTGTGTGACGACGTCGAGTGGGTCAACGGGCTGTCCAACCCGGTCGGCGAGTCGTACCACCCGAACCGCGGTGGCCACTCCGCCGGCTTCGCGCCGCTCGTCGAGGCCGCCCTGCGCGCCTGACGGCCGCGGCGTGGGGGGACCTGCCATCCTGCCCCGGTGAGCGAGCGGGTGGAGCGGCCGGCCGAGGACGACACCGCGCACCCGGCGGCCGGTCCACCTGGACGGGACTCCTACGTCGACTTCCTGCGGGCGCTGTCGCTGCTCGTCGTGGTGGTCTGGCACTGGGCGTTCACCATCCTGCGCTGGGGCCCGGACGGGCCCTCGGCGACCAGCCCGCTGGGCTTCACGTCCGGCCTGTGGCTGCTCACCTGGCTGCTGCAGGTGATGCCGCTGTTCTTCTACATCGGCGGCTACGTGCACCTGCGCTCCTGGGGCGCGGCCCGCGGCCGCGGCGAGAGCATCGGCCGGTTCGTCGGACGGCGGCTGCGCGGCCTCGCGGTGCCGGGCGCCGCGCTGCTGATCACCTGGCTGACGCTCGGCTCCGTGCTGGAGGCGGCGTTCGACCAGCCCTGGATCGGCCGCGCGGTGCTGCTCGTGGTGAGCCCGCTCTGGTTCCTCGCGGTGTACCTGATGCTCATCGCGCTGCTCCCGGTGGCGCTCTGGCTGCACCGCCGCTTCGACGTGCTCGTGGTTGTCTGGCTCGCCGGCCTGGCCATGCTGGTGGACGTGCTGCGCTTCCGGTACGGGCACGCCGGGCTCGGCTGGCTCAACATGGTCGTGGTGTGGGGGCTCGCGCACCAGGCCGGCTTCTTCCACGAGCGGCTGCGCACGGCTCCGCGGCGGCTCGACCTGGCGCTGCTGTGGACCGGGTTGTTCGGCCTGACCGGGCTGGTGTTCTCCGGCCTGTACCCCGGCTCGATGGTCGGCGTCCCGGGCGACAAGTGGTCCAACATGGCGCCGCCGACGTTCGTCATCGTGGCGCTGCTGGCGTTCCAGATGGGCGTGGCCGAGGTGCTGCGGCCCTGGCTCACCGCGCGGCTGCGGCGGCCGCGCTGGGCCAGGAGCAACGAGCTGATCAACCGGTTCGCGCTGCCGCTGTTCCTGTTCCACACCACCGGCATGGCGGTCTGGCTGGCGCTCGGCTGGGGCCTGTTCGGCGCCGCGCTGCCCGGCACCGACCCGCGGCCGGACCTCGAGTGGTGGTTCGAGCGGCCGGTGGCCGTCGCCGGGCCGTTGCTGTGCACGCTGCCGGTGATCGCGCTGTTCGGCCGCCGCTGGGCGCGCCCGCCCTCACGGCCGGGGTGAATGGTCCATTCGCACGCACCGACGGGGCACAGGGTCCGTTCACCCCAGCCGCGGGCCGGCCGGACCCGGCGGTGCGGCCGGGTCCTAGGCTCGTGACCATGGCGGTGGCGGTCCGGGTGATCCCGTGTCTCGATGTGGACGGCGGGCGCGTGGTCAAGGGCGTCAACTTCCGCGACCTGGTGGACGCCGGCGATCCGGTCGAGCTGGCCGCGGCCTACGACGCCGACGGGGCGGACGAGCTGACCTTCCTGGACGTCACGGCCTCCTCCTCGGACCGCGAGACCACGTACGACGTGGTGCGGCGCACCGCGGAGCGGGTGTTCATCCCGCTCACCGTGGGCGGTGGGGTGCGCTCGGTGGACGACGTGGACCGGTTGCTGCGGGCGGGCGCGGACAAGGTCAGCGTGAACACCGCCGCCATCGCCCGGCCCGAGCTGCTCGGCGAGGCCTCGCGGCGGTTCGGCGCGCAGTGCGTCGTGCTGTCCGTGGACGCCCGGCGGGTGACCGGCGGCCCGCCCACCCCCTCCGGCTTCGAGGTCACCACGCACGGCGGGCGCCGCGGCACGGGCATCGACGCCGTGGAGTGGGCCCGCCGGGGCCAGGACCTCGGCGTCGGCGAGATCCTGCTGAACTCGATGGACGCCGACGGCACCACGGCCGGCTTCGACCTGGAGCTGATCCGCGCGGTGCGCGCCGCGGTCACCGTGCCGGTGATCGCCAGCGGGGGAGCGGGCGCGCTGGACCACTTCCCGCCGGCGGTCACCGCCGGGGCGGATGCGGTGCTCGCGGCCAGCGTGTTCCACTTTGGACGGTTGCGGATCGGCGAGGTCAAACAGGCCCTGCGGTCCGCCGGTGTGGAGGTGCGATGAGTCTGGACCCGACCGCCGGGCGCCGTTGGCCGCTCGCCGGTGGTGACGCCCCGGTGGAGATCAAGGCGGCGGCCGGCCTGCTGGTCGGCGGCGGCGCGTTGTTCGTGATCACCGACCTGGTGCTCGCGGCCGTCGAGGAGGACACCTCGGCGCTGCTGCTGGTGCCGCTGCTGCAGCTCGGCATCGGCATCGGCATCGCCGGCGGCCTGCTGCGCGGCAGCCGGATCGCCCGCTACGCCGGCCTGCTGTTCGCGCTCACCTTCGCCCTGCTGCACATGCTGTTCGCCCTGCAGGGTGTCGCACTCTGGATCCGGATCGTGACCGGTGTCATCGCCGCCTCCCAGGTGTACGTCGCGGTGCTGCTCAACACCCGCCCGGCGCTGCTGCACACCGGCGGCCGGGTGCGCCGTTGACCGAGCCGGCGGCCCCGGCCGG
>DASWTI010000462.1:0-2372 GCA_036402215.1 Pseudonocardiaceae bacterium | reverse complement strand
CTCCGCCGCACCGCCGGCGCCGGCCGGTGCGTCGTCGTCCGGCACGGCAAGGGCGAGGAGCACGGCGAGCCAGGCCACCGCCGGCACGCACAGCAGGTACACCTCGGCGGTCGCCAGGGCCCCGCCGCCGACCCACGGGCGCAACGCCTCGGCCGCCACCGCCGCCGCGTATCCCAGCAGCCCGAGCCCGGCGTGCCGCAGCACCGGCTTGGCCGGGTCCCTGGCCAGCAGGTACAGCCCGAGCCACCAGGCGAGCCCGAAGACCACGACGGACAGCACGAGCATGTGCCCAGTCTCGCCGATCGGCGGCCGGACACGGTACGGGCCCGGGACCACCGTGGTCCCGGGCCCGTCACCGCCGTGCGGGGCGTCAGCCGCCCAGCGAGTCCAGCACCAGCTCCGGGGTCGTCGCGATCCCGGAGTACGCGCCGGCGATGAGCGCCGCCACGCCGTAGCCCACGGCGGCACCACCGCTGACGAACAGCTCGACGGCGTCCTCGAACGAGAAGCCGTCGTCGTCGAGCGACACCACCTCGACCCGCTCGGCCGGCGCGGCCACGGCGTCCGCGCCCGGAGCGGCGAACGCGGGGGAGCCGGCCAGCACCAGTCCTGCCGTCGCGGCGATCACGGCGGTCGTCCTGCGCAGCCTCATGAGGTCCTCCTCGGGGTTGATCTTGGTAGGGACGGCGGCGAACGTAGCCGCGCGTCGGCCCCGGAACCCGCTGGACAGCGGCGTTACGCCGGCACTTCAGCCGGTCGGTTGGACAATCAGGCGAACCGTGTCGCTCGTCCGTGGAGGGGGCCGCCGGCCGCACCCGGCAGGCGCCGCGCCGGGTCGGTCCAGCAGGATGGGACGGGACCGATCACCGAGGCGAGGAGAGCATTCCCATGGCGCTGGAGAAGCCCGAGGTCGACCCGATCGACGGCGACCCGCCGGCCGACCTGCTGGTCCAGGACCTGACCGTGGGCGACGGCGACGAGGCGACGCCCGGCCGCTCCGTGCTCGTGCACTACGTCGGCGTCGCGCACTCCACCGGTGAGCAGTTCGACGCCTCGTGGGACCGCGGCGAGCCGTTCGGCTTCCCGCTGGGCGCCGGCCGGGTCATCGCCGGCTGGGACCGCGGCGTGGCCGGCATGCGGGTCGGTGGCCGCCGCAAGCTGGTGATCCCGCCGCACCTCGGCTACGGCAACCGCGGCGCCGGCGGCGCCATCAAGCCGGGCGAGACCCTCATCTTCGTGGTGGACCTGCTCGGCGTCCGCTGAGCCCGCACCCCGGACGAAGCACCCGGACGAACGACGACGCCGCGTCGACCCTGGTGGGTGGTCGACGCGGCGTCGCGGGGTCGGGCCGCGGCCAGGAGGGGCCCGGACCCGGCCCGGCCACCGGTGGGCGGCCGGGCACGTCGGCGCGAGGTCAGCAGTTGAGCCGGTCGTGGCGCACCCTGCCGTCGTGGTCCTGCGGGATCGGGCTGTTGGTGATGCGCGCGGTGATCGCGCGGAGCGTGCTCAGGTGGTGCTCCCCGTCAGCAGCTGATGCGGTCCGCGCGGACCCAGCCGTCGTTGTCGGGGTACTGGGCGCCGTGGCCGTAGTACCAGTCCACGCCGGGGTCGACGTCGTAGCCGCCGTGGATGCGGAAGCCGCGGCCCTCACTGTGCGTCAGCTCGTGGCCGATGCCGATGTGGCCGCTGAAGCTGCGGTACTGCGGGGTCGGGCTGTTGGTGATGCAGACCCGGCCGTCGCCGGGAGAGGCGGAGCCCGGCGCGGCCGCCGCGGTGAGGCCGGCCGCCGCCAGAGCGGTCGCGGCCAGCGCGATGAGTGCGCGCTTCGTCGTCATGGTGAGGTTCCTCGTCCTGTGTCGGTGCCGCCGGCCGCGGGCCGCCGGTGGCGGCCGGTCGGGCCGGCGGCGTGCTGTTGCCGGTACAGCTCACCGGATGGGGTGAGGGCTCACTACGATTCCGGCGTCTGAGCGGACAGGTCCGGACGGCTCCGGACGCCCGCGGCGCACGGACGGAGGCAGCCAGTGCCGGCCAATCAGGTGGTCGCCGACTTCACCGATGAGCTGCGCGCGCTGTGGCACGCGGCGGGACGGCCGAGCTATCGGGAGCTGGCCCGCCGCACCCACTACGGCCGCAGCACGCTGCACGAGGCGCTGCAAGGCACCCGGCTGCCCTCCAGCGACGTCACCGCCCGCCTGGTCGCCGCGCTCGGCGGTGACGTCGAGGGCTGGCGCGGCCGCTGGGCCAGTGCGAGCCGTGCCCTGGACGTCCCACCCGGGGAGCCGGCGGGGATGCCCAGGCCGGCGCCGGACAGCCCGGACACGCCGGACGCACCGGCCCCCGCGCCCGGCCCCCGCGCCCTGGCGGCCGGGGCT
>DASWTI010000461.1:0-5979 GCA_036402215.1 Pseudonocardiaceae bacterium | reverse complement strand
TTCGGCACGGCCGGGCTGCGCGGCGTGGTGCGCGCCGGGCCGAACGGCATGAACACCGCCGTCGTCCGTGGCACCACCGCGGGCCTGGCGCGCTGGCTGCACGCGCACGGCCACGCCGGCGGCCCGGTCGTGGTCGGCCGCGACGCCCGGCACCGCTCCGAGGAGTTCGCCCGCGAGACCGCCGGGGTGCTGGCCGCCGCCGGGTTCGACGTCCGGGTGCTGCCGCGGCCGCTGCCCACGCCGGTGCTGGCGTTCGCCGTGCGCCGCCTGGGTGCCGTGGCCGGCGTGCAGATCACCGCCTCGCACAACCCGCCCGCCGACAACGGCTACAAGGTGTACCTGGACGCCGGCGCGCAGCTCGTGCCCCCCGCGGACGCCGAGATCGAGGCGGCCATCGGCGCGGCCGGACCGGCGCTCGCGGTGCCCACGACGGACACCTGGCGGGTGCTCGGCGAGGACGTCGTCGAGGCCTACGTGGACCGCGTGGCCGCGCTGCCCCGGGGCACGGCGCGGACCCTGCGGGTGGCCGTGACGCCCATGCACGGCGTGGGCGGCGCGACGCTGCGCGCCGCGCTGGAGCGGGCCGGTTTCACCGACGTGCACGAGGTGGCGGCGCAGCTCGACCCGGACCCCGACTTCCCCACCGTGGCGTTCCCCAACCCGGAGGAGCCCGGCGCGGTGGACCTGCTGCTCGCGCTGGCCGCCGACGTGGACGCCGACCTGGCCGTGGCGCTCGACCCGGACGCCGACCGGTGCGCGCTCGCCGTACCCGGGCCGGACGGCTGGCGGATGCTGCGCGGCGACGAGACCGGCGTGCTGCTCGGCGCCCACGTGCTGTCCACCGTGGACCGGGCCGCGCGGCCGGATCCCTTGGTGGCGACCACGATCGTCTCCTCGTCGCTGCTCGGCGCGGTGGCCACTGCGCACGGCGCGCGCTACGACGAGACCCTCACCGGCTTCAAGTGGATCGTGCGCGCCGGCGACGGGCACGGCACCGGGCTGGTGTTCGGGTACGAGGAGGCGCTCGGCCTGTGCGTCGACCCGGACGTGGTGCGCGACAAGGACGGCATCTCCGCGGCCGTGCTCGCCTGTGACCTGGCGGCCACGCTGAAGGCGGCCGGGCGCACGCTGCCCGACGCGCTGGACGACCTCGCGCTGGCGCACGGACTGCACGTCACCGAGCCGGTGACGGTGCGGCTCACCGAGTCGGGGTCCGCGGCGATGGCCCGGGTGCGCGCCGCGCTGCCGGCCACGGTGGACGGGGAGCCGGTGACGGCCGAGGACCTGCTGCCGCTCACCGACGGGGTGCGGCTGCGCGGCCCCGGACGGCGCGTGGTCATCAGGCCGTCCGGCACCGAACCGAAGCTCAAGGCGTACCTGGAGGTGGTGGTGCCGGTCGCGGACGCCGCCGCGCTGCCGGCCGCCCGCGAGGAGGCCACCGCCAGGCTCGCCGGCCTGCGCCGCGCCGTGACGGAGCTGCTGGGCTGAGCCCGCCCGCCGCCGGGCGGAGGCGCCGGGCGACCGGCCCCCTCGCCGTCGTCAGGTGCGCTTGGCCCAGGTCTCCAGCCAGTGCGCGATCTCGGCCAGCTCCACGTCGCCGCGGCTGATCCGCCGGATGACGTCGAGCGCCGCCTCGTCCTCGGCGTCGACCCACCAGCCGTTGAGGTCGCAGAAGGTCACCACCGCCACCCAGGCGAGGCGCCAGTTGCCCTCGACCAGCGGCCGGGTGCGGACGATCGAGTCGAGCAGTGCCGCGGCCTTGAGCCACAGCGTCGGGTAGGCCTCGGCGCCGAGCATGGTGGCCTGCGGGCGGTACGCGGCCGCGTCCAGCAGGCCCGCGTCCCGCACCACGAGGTCACCCTCGACGACGGAACTCGCGATCATGAGCAGGTCCGCGCTGTCCAGGTAGACGATCACCGGACGGTGACCGCCTCAGCGCGCGGACCGGTCAGGCCTTGCCGAAGCGTTCCAGCAGGCCCTGGTACCGGGGCAGCGCCCGGTCGATCGCCTCGCCCAGCCGCTGTTCGCGGTTGTGCCTGACCCAGCGGTCGGCCACGGCCAGCCGGACGATGTCCTGCTTGGACCGACCCTCGGCGGCCGCGAGCTCGTCGAGCCGGCGGTTCTCCTCGTCCGACAATCGCAGTGTCATCGCCATGCCAGCGATGGTACCACCGCGATACCACGGCGCCAGGGTTCATCGTGCTCCCCCGGCGTCCCCCGGGCTGCCGGCGGCTCCCGGCATCGGCCAGTCACTGGGCTCCAGCGGCCGGTACCTGCCGTGCACCGCCATCCTGATCTGCTCCACGTTCTCCCGCAGCATGCTCGCAACCAACTCGTCCGTCCGCGGGTCCATCAGCACGTCGTGCAGCACCCGCAGCGTCGCGTCCGCCACCGCCCGCACGATCTCGTCGTGGAACGGCAGGACCGACAGGCGCCCCGCCCGGGCGTCCTGCTTGATCTTCTCCAGCACCATCGCGCGCAGTTCCTCGTGGTGCTCCCGCAGCGCCGTCGCCACGTTGCGGCTGTAGTGCCCCGCCTGCAGGACGTCGACCACCTCGTCCAGCACCGCCACCGTCACCGGTCGTTTGATCACGTCGACCACCCGGCTGATCAGGCGGGCACTGAACCGCGCCCCGAACGCCCGGTCCGCCGCCGCGCCCACCCTGGCCACCAGGACCACCGTGCGCAGCGCCTGGTACCCGTGCAACGCCGGGTGCGCGACCGGGATCATGCCGATCAGCTCGTACCAGTGCCGCCGCGGGAACGCCCGGTCCCAGCCGTCCCGCCACCAGCGCCAGCCGAACTCCAGCGCGAAGACGCCGCACAGCACCGTGTCCGCCACGAACACCCGCCACGCCACGACATCGCTGACGCGGCCGAACGTCACCCACCCCAGCAGCCCGACCGCCACCACGGCGAGCACGAGCATCACCCAGTCCACCGGGCTCACGGCGACCCCCACGGCCGGCCTGCGCACCGCCCCGTGTCCCACCGTCACCGGGGCAACCTACCGCCAGCCCCCGTCAGTCCCCGCCACGGCGGTAACCCCCGCCCTGCCGCAGGCCGGGTCAGAAGGTGCGGTCCTCCAGGAGGGTGCCGTCGTCGGACCAGCGGCGGCGGGCGCGGAGGTCGCCGTGCTCGTCGAACAGGCGTTCCTCGGCCAGGGTGCCGTTGGGGTGCCAGTCGCGGACCAGGCCGACGGCCCGGCCGGACCTGGACTGGCCCTGGGAGCGCAGCGTCCCGTCGGGGTACCACATCCAGTCCGGGCCGTCCTCGCGCCCGGCGACGTAGTTGGTCAGGGCCACCAGCCGGCCGTTGGCGTGCGCCTCGTAGACCTCGCCGGTGTAAGGCACGCCCCGGTGGAGAAGCCGCTGGTCGTCGTCCCAGTCGGCCTCGTCGACGTTGATGCGCATCGCCTCTTACTCCGGCTCGATGAAGTTGTGCGGGCCCGGCGGCCAGCCGGTGAAGCGGCCGGCGTTGCTCGGCACCCCGCCGAGCAGATTGTGGCAGTTCACGCAGCACGGGGCGGACCGTGGGCCGTCGCTGCCGAACGGGAAGGAGTTGTCGACGCGGAAGTCGTCGAAGGCGCTCGCGTCCACGTTCTCGCCGCGCGCCCACAGGAGCTGGTTGACGGCCTTGACCTCGGCGTGCCGCAGCGGGTGGTCGCCGTGCGGGTAGGGCTGGGTCTCGGGCAGCCCGTCGGCGCCGATCACCGGGTTGCCGGCCTCGTCGAGCTTGGGGTACGGGCCGTTGGCCCGCAGGTCGTCGAGACGCTGTCGCAGCAACGGGTGCAGTTCGTCGGGCGCGATGATGTCGCCGCGCCGGCCGTTGGTGCCCTCGACGAGCTCGCCGGTATGGCGGTCGATGGCCACCGAGGTGACCGGGCCGATCTCCTTCTTGGAGAAGTCGGTGCCGGCGCCGTCGCGGTAGGCGTTGGCGCGCTGGTCCATGACGTCGCGCAGGTACTCGGTGACCGGGCGGCCGTCCACGTGGGTGACCAGGCCGTCGTCGCCCCGGGTCAGGCGGTGCTCGGGCAGGGTGCCGAGCGACCGGGTGCCGGGGCCGGGCGGCGGCGCGTCGTCGGCCAGCTTGGCGGGCGACGGCGGACCGTTGCCGTCGCCGGGGCCGCCGGACCCGGAACCGGAGCCGGGACCGTCGCCGGGCGGCGGCGGGGTGCCGTCGGACGGCGGGCCGCCGCTGCCCTGCGCGCCAGTGGGCGAGGACGGCGCTGACGGCGAGGACGGCGAGGACGGCGCTGACGGGTCGACGGTCGGTGCCGAGGACACCGGCGCGGTCGGCGTCGGCGGCGTCGAGGAGGACGGCGGCGTCGGGTCGCTGTGCACGGTGGGCGAGGACGACACCGGCGTGGTCGGCGTCGGCGGCGTGGACGACAACGGCGTCGTCGGGTCGCTCGACACCGTGGGCCGCCGCACCGTGGAGGGATCGCGCACCGGCGGGCCACCGGGGGTCGTGGAACCCGGCGTGTTCGGCGACGACGGGCCGCCGGGGGTCAGGCCGCGCAGGCCGCCGCGGATCGCGGCCCAGATCTCGTCCAGGCGCCGCAGCAACGGCCGCAGCTTCTCCACCGAGCGCACCAGCTTCAGCAGCACCTCGGAGATCCGGTTGGCCCACCGGGTGACCAGCGTGACCAGCGAGGCGATGACGTGCGGGGTGGCGATGCCCAGGGTGACGCCCACCTCGGCCAGCCACTGCGGGATGCGCGCGATGATGGTCGCCACGCAGTCCGCGATGAGGTCGCGCACCAGCTCGCGCACCACGCCGACCAGCACGCCGACCACCTCGACCACGGTGCCGACGGTCTCCGCGGAGGTGGCCGCCGCGCCCAGGTGCTCGGACTGGGCGGCGGCCTGCGCGCGGTAGGTGTCGGCGGCCGCGCCGGTCCAGGCCGCGGTGTCGCGCGACACCGCGCCGTCGTACTCGGCGCGCGCCCCGCCGATGGCCTGTGCGACGTTGCGCCAGGTCCGCGCGTACGCGGCGATGGCGTCGCCGTCGCCGGCGAGCCAGTCCAGCGCGTCGGACAGCGGCTGCACGTGCTCCATGAGCCAGGCGATGCCGTAGCCGACCAGCGTGCCGATCGGGTCGATCACCAGGCTCAGCGTCTCCAGGCCGCCGCCGGCGGCGCCGAGGCCGCCCTCGATCCAGCTGCCGGACGAGATGCCGCCGTGCAGATCGACCGCGGACTCGATGATCCCGATGCCCGAGTAGGCCGTCGTGGAGTCCTGCCGCCCGGCGACGAGCGGGTTCCCGTCAGCCATCCGTCGGCCCCTTCGGGGCGGCACCCCGGCGCCGCCGCACCGGTGCCGGTGCCCGGCCCGTGGTTCCTGTCACGGACCCCTTGTCGTCACGACCCGGCCGCGGTGTGACACCCCGCAGGTCAGCGGTAGGGCCGGACCGTCAGACGGCGCCGAACTGGCGGTCGCCGGCGTCGCCGAGGCCGGGGACGATGAACTTGTGCTCGTTCAGCTCGCGGTCGATCGACGCCGTGACCAGGCGGATCGGCAGGCCGGAGCGCTCCAGCCGCTCGATGCCGGCGGGCGCGGCCAGCACGCAGAGCACGGTGATGTCGGTGCAGCCCCGCTCGGCGAGCAGGCGGCAGCAGTGCTCCAGCGAGCCACCGGTGGCCAGCATCGGGTCGAGCACCAGCACCGGCCGGCCGGTCAGGTCCCGGGGCAGCGACTCCATGTAGGCGCGCGGCTCGTAGGTCTCCTCGTCACGGGCGAGACCGACGAAGCCCATCGACGACTCGGGGATCAGGGCGAGCGCGGCGTCGGCCATGCCGAGCCCGGCCCGGAGCACCGGCACCAGCAGCGGCGGGTTGGCCAGGCGGGTGCCCTGGGTCGGGGCGACCGGGGTCTGCACCGGGTAGCGCTCGACCGGCAACGAGCGGGCCGCCTCGTACGCGAGCATGGTGGTCAACTCGTGCAACGCGGCACGGAAGGTCGACGAGTCGGTACGGGC
>DASWTI010000460.1:0-10081 GCA_036402215.1 Pseudonocardiaceae bacterium | reverse complement strand
ACGCCGTCGCGCCGCTGCCGGACGTCACGCCCGGCGCCCCGGCGGACGTCGCCGGGCTCGCGGACGTCCTGCGCGCGGCCTGCGGCGGGGCGGTGGACCTGGTGCTGGACCCCGTGTTCGGGGTGCCGGCCGCCGCGGCCTGCCGGGTGCTCGCCGCGCACGGCCGCCTGGTGAACCTCGGCGGTGCGGCCGGCGAGCACGCGCCCTTCGAGTCCTCGGTGCTGCGCGGCCGGTCGTTGCGGGTGCTCGGCTACACCAACAACGAGCTGACCGTGGGCCAGCGGCGCGAGGCCCTGCTGCTGGTGGCGCGGCACGCCGCCGCCGGCCGGCTCACCGCCGACCACGAGCGCGTGCCGCTCGCCGACGTCACCGACGCCTGGGACCGCCCGGGCCGGGTGGTGCTCGTCCCGTGGCCGGGACCGCCGCCCCGACGGCCACCACCGAGGAGGGCGCATGACGCTGCCGTTGCCGCCGACGTCGCTGGTCGGCAGCTACGCCCAGCCGGACTGGCTGATCGACCGGGCCCGGCTGGCCGGCCGCTTCCCGCCGCGGGTGCGCGCCAGGGAGCTCTGGCGGGTGCCGCCGGAGCTGCTCGCCGAGGCCCAGGACGACGCCACCGAGCTGGCGATCCGGGCGCAGGAGCTGGCCGGGCTGGACCTGGTGACCGACGGGGAGATCCGCCGGGAGAGCTACTCCAACCACTTCGCCACCGCGCTCGACGGCGTGGACGTGGACAACCCGGGGACGGCCCTGGACCGCAGCGGCCACCCGAACCCGGTGCCGCGCATCGTCGGCCCGATCCACCGGCCGCACCCGGTGCAGGTGCGCGACCTGGAGTTCCTGCGGGCGCACACCGACCGGCCGGTCAAGATGACGGTGCCGGGGCCGTTCACCATGAGCCAGCAGGCCCAGAACGACCACTACCCGGACGCCGGCGAGGCCGCCATGGCGTATGCCGCCGCGGTGAACGCCGAGGTGCGTGACCTGTTCGCGGCGGGCGCCGACGTGGTGCAGCTCGACGAGCCGTACCTGCAGGCCCGGCCGGACGCCGCGCGCGCCTACGGCATCGCCGCGCTCAACCGCGCCCTGGAGGGCGTCACCGGCACCACCGTGGTGCACCTGTGCTTCGGCTACGCCGCGATCATCCACGAGCGGCCCGAGGGCTACTCGTTCCTGCCGGAGCTGGCCGCCACCACGGCCGACCAGGTGTCCATCGAGACCGCGCAGTCCGGGCTGGACCTGGGCGTGCTGTCCGACCTGGCGGACAAGACGATCGTGCTCGGCGTGATCGACCTGTCCACGCCGGTCGTGGAGACCGCCGAGGTGGTGGCCGGCCGGGTGCGCCGCGCGTTCGACCGGGTGCCGCCGTCGCGGCTGGTGATCGCCCCGGACTGCGGGATGAAGTACCTGCCGCGGGAGGCCGCGGCCGGCAAGATGCGCGCCATGGCGGGCGCCGCCGCGCTGCTGCGCGCCGAGTTGTGAGGAGCACCCCATGCGGCTGGTGACCGAGGACAACATCACCGACCTGGCGGTGGAGCGCTGGGCGACGGCCAGGGACCCGCGGCTCGCCGAGCTGATGACCGCGCTGGTGCGGCACCTGCACGCCTTCGCCCGCGAGGTCAGGCTCACCGAGGCGGAGTGGCTGGCCGCGATGCGCTGGCTGGGCGACACCGGGCGGATGAGCGACGAGAAACGCGACGAGTTCATCCTGGCGTCCGACGTGCTCGGGCTGAGCATGCTCGTGGTGCAGCTCAACCACCGGCTCGACCCCGCCGCCACCCCGGCCACCGTGCTCGGGCCGTTCCACATCGACGGCTCGCCGGACCTCGGGTACGGCGAGGACATGTCCGGCGGCGTGCCCGGCGTTCCGCTGTACGTCACCGGAACCGTGCGCTCGCTGGACGGCGGCCCGGTCGCCGGCGCCCTGCTCGACGTCTGGCAGGCCGACACCGAGGGCGCCTACGAGTCCCAGCTGGAGGTGGACGAGGCCCGGCTGCGCGCCAGGTACCGCTCCCGCCCCGACGGCGCGTACTGCGTGCGCACCATCGCACCCACGGGCTACACCATCCCCATGGACGGCACCGTCGGCGACCTGATCGGCCGTACCGCGATCAGCCACTACCGGCCGGCCCACGTGCACTTCCTGCTCGCCGCGGACGGCCACGAGCCGCTCATCACGCACCTGTTCCGGCAGGGTGGCGACTACCTGGACACCGACGTGGTGTTCGGCACCAAGGCCGAGCTGGTGGTGCCGTTCGAGGAGCAGGCCCCCGGCCCCACCCCGGACGGCGGCACGTCCGAGGTGCCCTGGCTACGCGCCCGCTACGACTTCGTGCTCCAGCCCGCCGGCTGACGGCGGTCCGCCCGCGGTCAGCCGGGCCGGTCCGTGCCCCTGTCCGTGCCCTCGGTGGCGGCCTCGGCCGTGGCCTCCGCGGTGGCCTTGACGCCGGCCAGGGTCTGGCGCATGGCGGGCGGGATGCTGGCGTCGAACTTGGCGCCGCCGCCGAAGACGAGCAGCGCGATGAACTTGGCCATCGCGGGGCGGCCGAGGGGCAGCTCGCGGCGGTGGACCACGCGGGTGCCGCCGTCCTCCGGGGTCAGCTCGTAGACCCACTGGGCGCGGTTCTGCTCGTTGCGGAACACGAACCGGCGCGGCGGCTCGAACTCCCGGACCACGCACGTGGTGGTCCAGCGGATGCGGCCGAGCTTGTTGTGCCCCAGGAACCGGGAGCCGACGGCCGGGCCGCGGCCGCCCAGCCAGCGGCCGCCGCGCGCCTGCCCGCTCCACTCACCCATCCGCGTCAGGTCGGTGACCAGGCCCCACACCACCTCCGGCGGCGCGGCGATGTGCACGGTCTCCTCGATCGCCGGCTCCGCGCGGGTGCCGTCGGCAGTGGTCGTCATGCCCACGGATGGTAGCGACGCGCGGGCGTTGCGTGGAGTCTCAGCAGGCCTTGCTCCAGGCGCACTCGAGCGCGCTCTCGTCGACCGCGGTCGCCGGGTCGTCCGCGGGCAGCTCCGCGGCCGGAAGCGTTGCGGCGGAACGGGTGTCGCCGGCGCCGGTGTGCGAGGCCAGGCGAACCACCACAGCGTCCTCGATGTCCTTCGGGCTCGCCGACAGGTAGTTGTTCAGCAGGATGCTGAACACCAGGCGCCGCCCGTCGGCCGTCGTGACGTAGCCGGACAGGGCGGTCACGCCGGTCAGCGAGCCGGTCTTGGCGTGCGCGTTGCCGGCGGCCGGGGTGCCGCCCATCCGGCTGCGCAGGGTGCCGCCGACGAGCCGCTCGGAGATGCCGGCGATCGGCAGCGACTCGTACCAGGCGCCGAACCAGGGTTCGTCGGTGGCGGTGAGCAGCAGCGTGGACACCACGTCCGGCGTGAGCATCTGCATCCGGGACAGACCGGAGCCGTCCACCATCCGGTACGTGCCGGCGGGCACGCCGAGCGCGGTGAGCCGCTCGTTCATCACGGCGACGCCGGCGGACCAGGTGCCCTGGCCGCGGCCGGCGCGGCCCATGGCCTTCACCAGCACCTCGGCGTGGCCGTTGTTGGAGAGCTTCATGAACGGCACCATCAGCTCGCCGAGCGTCATCGACCGGTGCTCGGCGACGGTGCGCGACCCGGCCGGTGTGACGCCCAGGCCGGTGCCCCCGACGACGTGCACGCCGTGCGCGGCGAGGGCGCGCGCGAACACGTCCAGCGCCAGGCCGGTGGGCTCCCAGACGGTGCGCCAGCTGCGCAGCGGGGCGCGGTCCGCCGGTATCGAACCGGTGACCACGATCGTGTTGGTGCCGTGCGGCCGGTCGAGCCCGACGGTGTTCGCCGAGCCGGCCGGTCCGGTGGTGGCGCGGTTGTCGATCCGCACGTACCCGTTGGCCGGCACCAGGCCGACCGCCGCCGGGGCGCCGGCCGCCGCGCCGGGCCGGACCTCGACGATCACGCTGCCCGCGTCGTAGTCGGTGTCCGGGGCCACGGAGAGCGCCGAGACCTGCGCCGAGTAGTAGAACGGCTCGTCGTCCCAGGCCCACGAGGTGCCGAGCCGGGTGGCGTCGAACCAAGAGTCGTCGGCGAGCAGCCGCCCGGTCACCACCCGCACGCCGGTCGCGGCCACCGCGGCGGCCAGCCGGTCGTAGTCCGCGGCCAGCATCGTCGGATCGCCGGTGCCGTGCAGGTTCAGGTCGCCGAGCAGGGCCGGCCCGCTCCGTTCCGCCGTGGTCCGGGCGGTCGTGGCGAACCGGTGGTCGGCGCCCAGCGCGGCGAGCGCGGCCGCCGAGGTGAGGAGCTTGTTGTTGGACGCGGGCAGCAGCCGGTTTCCGGCCCCGCGTGAGTAGAGCGGTTCGCCGGTGGCGGCGTCCTTCACCACCACGCCGACGCCCGCCCCGCGCAGCCGCGCGTCGGCCAGGATGCGGTCCAGGTCGGCGACCAGCGCGGCCTCGCCGGTGGGCTGGGCCAGCGCGCCACCTCCGCCCGCCGCTCCCGCCCCGCCGACGAGCGCGACGGCGAGCAGCGCCGCCACCAGGGTTCCGGGTCGACGGCGCATGCCCCACCTCCGTGATCGAGCGATCAACCGATCACGGACGGTACGCACTCAGCGGGACGGGGGTCAACGGGTCAGGTGATCACTTGGTCGGGAAGGTCCACCGCACGCCGGGCCCGAACAGGTAGTCGCCGGACGTGCCGACGACGGTGCCGGCCTCGTTCAGGTCGTACACCCAGCCGTGGCTCACGGCGCCGGTGAGTGGCGGCAGCACGGTCAGGCTGCCGTCCACGCCCCAGCGCACCGGGGCGTAACCGCCGTCCGCCTGCTGCGCCAGCCCGGCGATGGCCCCGCGGTCGTTGAGCTCCAGCGCGGCGCCCAGCGGCCCGCCGCCCGGCAGCAGCGGGAGGTCGGTGACCGACCCGTCCAGGTTCCAGCGGACGGGCCGCTGCGAGCCGTCGCTCGTGGTGAGCTGCCCGACGATCACCCCGTAGGAGTTGATGTCGCGGGCCCGGCCCTCGGCGTCGGTGGGTCCGGGCAGCGCCCGCACGCTGCCGTCGGGGGCCCAGCGGACCGGCCGCTCGCGGAACGACGAGTCCCGGGAGCTGCCCACGGCCACGCCGCTCTCGCTGATCGACTCGACCGAGCTGGAGACGTCGCCGGGCAGCGGCGGCAGCACGGTGAGCGCGCCGCCCGGGCTCCAGCGCACGCCCCGGCGGTCGCCGGTCGACCGGTCCCAGGCGTCGCCGACGATCACGCCGCCGCCGTTGATCGCCGTGGCGTACACGTCGCTGTAGCCGGCGAGCCCGGCCAGCCCGGTGGGCGTGCCGGCGGAGTTCCAGCGGACGGCGTGCTCGCCGGAACTGCCCACCGCGACGCCGGAGCGGTTGATCGCGTTCGCCACCGCCTCGGTCTCGCCGGGCAGCCGCAGGAGCTCGACGGCCCAGCCGCCGGGGAGCCAGCGGGCCGCGCGGTAGATCGACCGCTCCGGGTCGGACGCCTGGCCGACCACGACGCCCAGGGCGTTGATGCCGAGCGGCAGGGTCCGCGTGGTGCCGGGCAGCAGCCCGACCGCCGAGACCGCCGGGTCGGCGGCGGCCGGTCCGGCGGCGGCCGGCACGAGCGCGACGGCGAGCGCCGCCGCCGTGATCAGGGCGCGGGCCGGTCTCATGGTGAAGTGCATGGTGTTCCCCCAGTTCCGTCGGGCCGGCGCGACGGTGCGCCGGCCGCACGGGCAGCCTCCCCCGAGCCGCGGTTCCCGTGGCCGAGGACGCTAACGAGCCCCCGCGTGCCCCGGCCAGCAGCCGAACGGCTGACGCGGTCGGACGTCTGGCCGGTCCGGCGCCGCCCCGCCGCTGCCCCGCCGCCGCCCGCCGCCGCCACGGCGTCTGCCACGGTGTCTGCGGCCTCCCTCGGCTCAGCGGGCGACGAGCAGCAGCAGGCCGCGGGCCCGCAGCAGGTACTGGGTGCCGGCGCCGCCGAGCGCCGCCTCGGAGCCGGGCAGGGCCACCTGGTTGGTGCCCTCCGCCCACGGCGAGGTGTCGGTCACCCGGTACCACTGGCGGCCGGTGCCCGGCGAGGGCAGCGTGAAGTTCACGTCGCCGGACCAGCCGTTGTAGGCCACGTAGATCGCCGGGGCCGGGTCGCCGAGCTCGGTGCCGTCGATGCGCCAGGCGAGCGCGTGGTTGCCGGAGTTGTTCCAGTACGCGGAGTCCGGCGCCGAGCCGGCCGGGGTGAACCAGTCGAGCTGGCCCATGCCGTTGCCGTTGCCGTCGGACGCCGAGTAGAAGTTCACCGGGCGCAGCGCCGGGTGCGCCCGGCGGAACGCGATGAGCCGCGCGGTGAACGTGTGGAACACCGCCTGGTCGGCGTCCGGCGCCCAGCCCAGCCAGTTGGCCACGGAGTCCAGGTTGTACGGGTTGTTGTTGCAGCGCTGGGAACGCATGTACTCGTCGCCACCGGTCATCATCGGGGTGCCGGCGGAGAGCAGCAGGAACGCGTGCCCGGTGCGCGCGGCCCGCCGCTGCTCGACGGCGTTGCCGCCGTGGTCCCAGGAGATGTTGTCGTCGGAGCCGCCGTCGGACGGCCCGTACGGCCAGGGCTGGTCGTTGTGCTTGGCGTTGCAGGAGTACAGGTCCTTCAGCGTGAAGCCGTCGTGCGCCACCATGAAGTTCACCGAGTTCCACGGCCGGCGCCCGTCGTCGCCGTACAGGTCCGACGAGCCGGCGAACCGGGTGGCGAGCTGCGCCGGGGTCACCGCGTCCACGCCGAGCTTGTTCTGGTCGCGGCGCAGCGTGTCGCGGTAGATGCCGTTCCACTCCGACCAGCCGGGCGGGAAGTTGCCCACCTGGTAGGTGCCGGGCCCGAGCGCCCACGGCTCGGCGATCCAGTCCACGCCGGTGCCGCCGCCCGCCGGTCGCGGCGGCAGCTCGGCCACGATCCGGCGCAGCGCCGTGCCGGGATGGTCGCGCTCGTACCGGAAGCAGCCGTGCTGGCAGGTGTTGCCGAGCACCGAGGCCAGGTCGTGCCGGAAGCCGTCCACGCCGAGCGTGTTCCGGAAGTACGCCAGCGAGTCCACCACGAGGTTCTGCGCCACCGGGTTGAACGTGTTGACGTTGCCGCCGACGCCGGTGTTGTCCCACGGCGCCTGCAGGTCCGCGGTGAGCGAGTAGTACGCCGGGTTGTCCAGGCCACGCCACGAGATCAGGTCGTGCACCGTGCGGTCGGCGGGGATGGTGCCGTCGCTCTCGCCGGTGTGGTTGTAGACGACGTCCACCAGCACCTTGATGCCCGCGTCGTGGAACGCCTTCACCATGGCCTTGAACTCGCGGGTCGGGCCGCCGGGGGAGCGGTCGGAGGCGTAGCGGCGGTCCGGGGCGAAGTAGTTCAGGGTCATGTAGCCCCAGTAGTTGTCGTCCGTGGTGCTCGTCGGGTCGACGTCGATCGTGTCGTTCTGGGTCTCCTGCACCGGCAGGAACTCCACGGCCGTCACGCCCAGCGCGGCCAGGTACCCGGCCTTCAGCCCGGCGCCCCGGTAGGTGCCGCGGTAGGCGGCCGGTACCGACGGGTCGTTGCGGGTCAGGCCACGCACGTGCACCTCGTAGATCACGTCGTCCTTGAGCGCCCTGCCGGGCTTGGTGCCGGTGCTCGTGGAGTCGGCGGCGAGCACGATTCCCTTGGCGGCGTGCGGACCCGTGTCGATCGTCCGGGTGGCCGCGCCCGACCGGTAGATCGCGCCGTCGGTCATCCCCGGCCGCTTCGGGTCGTGGCTCACCTCGCGGGCGTACGGGTCGAGCAGCAGCTTGTTCGGGTTGAACCGGTTGCCTGCGGCGTCCACGTCGGACACGAAGCCCGCGGCGGAGCCCGCGGTCCAGCTCGCGGTGTACGGCCAGTTCGGCCCCCAGGCGCGGTAGCCGTAGTAGACCGTGCCGGTGATGCCGTAGGTGTCGCGCAGCGTCGCCACGCTCACCGTGGTGGCCCAGACGTTGGTGGTGGCGTTGCGGGTCAGCGGCAGGCGCGCCCGCTCCGGCTGCCCGGTGGCCGCGGCGAACACCTCGACCACGAGCCGGGTGGCCCGCGAGGAGAACACCCGGAACGTCACGTTCGCCCCGGTGGCGTCGTAGCGCCCGCCGAGCCCGAGCGTGTCGATCCCGGTCACTCCCGCCCGGCCACCGGCGACGGCGTCCGCGGTGGCGGCGGTGGTGGGCGCGGGCGCCGCGGCCGCCGGGGTGGCCAGGGGCGCGACGAGCGCGACGAGAAGGACCGCGATGCGGATCATGCCGTTCTCCCGGGACCGAGGGTGCCGTCAGCAAGTGGCCGCAGCGGCCGTCACCCAGTGTCGCAGATCAACAGCTGCTTGTGACCGGCCTCATGACCCCGGCTGCCGGGCGTCCCGCCGTGGCCGGTCACCAGGACGCGAAATAGGCGTTGTTCGCCACGTCGTTCAGCACGGTGCCGGCGCCGGCCACCGCGCGGTTGTTGCAGGCCAGGCTGATCCGGTACCCGCCGCAGAGCGACGAGAACGTGGTGCAGCCGCAGTACACGGCGTGGTCCACCGCCGGCCGGGCCATCAGGGTGGCGTTCGAGGCCGCCGCGGCCGCGGCGCGGTCAGCCGCCGAACCGGGACGCCCGCTGCGCCGGACGGGGTGTCACCGGCCTCGGCGGGAGGCCGTCAGCCGTCGACGGTGACGCCGAGCTTGCCGACGGCGTCCTCGGCGGCGAGCACCGCGGTGTCCGGGTCGCCGGCCACGGCCACCGCGAAGCCGATGCGGTCGCCGGAGTCCTCGGCCGGGCGCACCGTGGCGCCGACCCGGGTCATCAGCCCGGAGCGCACCACGTGCGGCACCGCGGCCGCGTCGGCCTCACCCCAGGCGGCGGTCACGGTGCCGGCGGCGCGCGCCGTCAGGAAGCGGATGGCCGCGGCTCGCGCCGGCCCGGCGCCGGGCTCCGGTGCCACGTCCTCGCCGAGCGTCGCCGCGAGCGTCAGCGCGTACAGGTCCACGCCGGTGACGTGCCGCACCAGCTCCGGGATGCGGTCGCCGGCGAGCCGCAGGTTCACCTCGACCAGCCGCGGCGTGTCGCCGTCCAGCCGCAGCTCCAGGTGCGCCGGCCCCCAGCCCAGGTTCAGCCGCCGCACCAGCGCGGTGACGAACGGCTCCAGCGCGGCCCGCTCCGGCGCCGCCGCCCACGGCACGGCCACGTGCCCGGTCTCCACCACGCCGCTCACCCCGCCGAGGCTCTTGCGCACCACGGCCAGCGGCCGGCCGTGGAAGAGCTCCACCGAGTACTCCCGGCCCGGCACGTACCGCTCCACCAGCAGCGGCCCCACCAGCGGGCGGCCGCGCTCGTCGGGGGCGTGCAGCCAGCGCCGCACGTGCTCGCGCAGGGCGTCCGCGTCGGCCAGCACCCGGACCCCGATGCTGCCGCCGCTGGCCGACGGCTTGGCCACCACGGGGTAGGCCCCGGCCGGCACCGCGTCCACCTCGGCCGGGCCGTCCACCAGCCAGAACGGCACGTCGTTGCCGACCAGCGCGTTGGTCAGGGCCCGGGCCCGCGGCTTGGTGAGGGTGTCGTGCGCGGCCGCCGGGTCGGGCCCCGGGAGCCCGAGCACGCGCGCCACCTGGGCGGCCACCGGCAGCGTGATCTCGTACCCGGAGAGCACCCCGGCCGGCCGGGACCCGGACTCGGCGAGCACCAGGTCCGGCCGGCGGGTGTCGCACTCCCGCACCGTCACGCCGTGCTCGGCCAGGTCGGCGTACCGCTCGGGGTCGCGGGCCAGCAGCAGCACCCGCCGCCCGCCCGCGACCGCCAGCAGCGCCAGCTCCCGGCCGTAGGTCCCGTTGCTCTCCACCAGGACGAGATCCGCCGTCATGCGCTCACTCTCGCACGCCCGCCCGATCGCGCTCCGTGGTGCCGGGCCTCGCTGAAGGCGCCTTTCAGTCATGTCAGGCGACGCCGGGGCCCTCCGGCGTACCACCCGGTTCCGGCGCGCCGCCCGGACCGCGCATGCCGAGGGGCGAATGGACCATCTGCCCCACCTGGCGGGGGGGGTGGCCCAGTCGCCCCAGGTGCCGTGGGGTCGGAACCCGGGCAGCCCACGGCCCG
>DASWTI010000459.1:0-2726 GCA_036402215.1 Pseudonocardiaceae bacterium | reverse complement strand
GGCAGGCCGCCGCCGGGCGGCCGCGGGATGCCGGTGCCCGGCGTGGGGCCGCCACCCGGGGTGAGCTGCGGCGTGGTCGGCGTGGGGCCGCCGCCCTGGCTCGGCACGGTGGTGCTCGGGCCGCCGGGGTTGACCTGGCTGCCACCCGGCATGGTCATGCCGATGTCGGTGCTCTGCGGGCGGGTGAACTCCGGCATGCCGTTGATGTTGGAGTTGGAGTTCGACTGGTAGGAGTTCATCAGGTCGGTCGCGCGGTCGACCCGGCGGTCGTACTCCCGCTTCTTGCGGAAGTACTCCCACGGCGTGAGGAAGTCCGGCCAGAAGCTCGGTCGGTCCATGTGCCCGGGCATGCCGTTGCGCGCCGACGTGTAGTACTCGGCCTGGTTGCCGGTGGCCTCGGCGGCGAAGTCGGCCTGGATCTGGGCGGCCTGCGCGTAGCTGGCCAGCGGCGACAGACCCTGGACGTTCGCGGCATCGGCGGCGGCACCCTGGCGGGCGGCCGCGTTGCGGTTCATCGAGGTCTCGACGTACAGGCCGACCTCGCGGAGCTGCCGGGAGACGTCCTCCCACGCCGCCTGCGACTCGGACAGCCCGGACGGACCCTGCCCGAAGACGACCGGCTCACGCAGCTCGTCGAGCTCGCGACCCCCGTAGTTCGTGCCAGTTCCCTGGTAGCCCATCGTCGATCCTCACTTCAACGGCGGCAGGTTGCCGATGATCATCTTCGCGATCGTGTCGAGACGCTCGCACGCCGGCGGCAGCGGGGTGTCCGCGAGCGCCGGGCTGTTGTCGACGTTGACGTACAGCGTCTGGTCGTCGGCCAGGCCGACGTAGGTGTAGCAGTCCTCGGCGTTGTAGACGGTCTGCGCGTCCACGGCCGGCCGGCCGTCGAGGTCACGCGGCTCGAAGTGCTGGAAGTTGTCCCGCGCCCGGTAGAGCGTGCCGAGGCCCTCCGAGGCGAACCCGAACCCGACGCTCCACGCCGAGTCCGGGCTGGTCCACGCGCAGCCCTGGGCGAACGGCCGGGGCAGCGTCAGCTCACGGCGCGAGCCGGCGTTCAGCGCCAGCTCGCCGACCTGGGCCGCGGTGAGCGCCTCGCAGGCCGTCGTCGCCGAGGCGTCGCGGGGGTCGGACACGGCGGGGGCGTCGCCCGCGCCGGAGGTGGGAACGGCGGAGGTGGGGGCGCCCGAGGCCGGAGGCACGTCGCCGGTCGGCGACGGCGAACCCGGCTCGGTGCCCGTGCACGCGCTCGCGAGTGCCAGCACGGTCACCCCCACCAGAGTCGTACGACGGATCACGCTCAGGGCCACACCGAGGCCGGCGGGACGTTGAGCTCCTCGGTCCGCAGGTAGGCCCTGAGATCGGCCTCCAGCTTGTTGATCGTCTTGACGATCTCGATCTCGTAGGCGTCCAGCGCGGCCTTGAGGGAGCCCTCGGAGCCCATCGCCATCTGCCCGATCTGCCGCACGGCGTTGCGGCTGACCTCGTCACTGCCCGGAGCCGGGGTGAAGGCGATGGCCTGCGCCTGGGTGCGGATGTCGCGCACCTTGTCGAGCGCCGAGCGGAGGTCGGCGATGACCTGGGGGACGTCGGCCGGCTCGATGCGGAAGCGCTCGCCGGAGGCCTGCGTGTACTCGGCGACCTGTTGCTGTTGGTTGGCGCGGTACTGGACCCGCTCGACGACCCTGGTAACGGCGGATACGGCAGCGTCCCAGATGCCCTCGACGCCGTGGATGATGCCTGCCACAGTGCCCCTCCTTGCCACCATCTGCCGTCAGATCATCGCACAGCGCATACACCCGGCGGTGGCGGTTCGGGAAATCGCCCCCGGGTAAGCCCTGCGTGACGGGTGAGCCCGACACCCGGTCGCCCTGATTATGGACACCATCGGGGGGTCATCGGTTCCACTGAATGTCGGCTCCGCGGCCCACCCCCGCGACGATCGCCGGGCGCGTTCGGTGACGGGCCCCGGGGCCCGCTAGCGTCGGCCGTCATGACCGCTCCGGACCTCGCCCGCCGACGCCGCACGGCCCTGGTCGGCGGCGTACTCGCGCTCGTCGTGCTCGGCGCCACCCTGGCCGTCTGGCTGGTCAGCCCGGCCGCGGCGGCGCGTGCCCCGTTCGGCCAGGGCTGGGCCCGCGGCGTGGTGGTGCTCGCGCTGGCCGTGGTGGCCGTCGGCCTGCTGGTGGTGCTGGCCCGGCCGCGGCTGCCCGCGCCGGCGGCCACCGTGCTGGCGCTGCTGGTGGCGCTGGTCAACATCGCCGTGGGCGTGCTGGCCGTGGCGCTGGTGATCGGCGTGGAGGAGCAGGCGGACGTCGGCCTGGCGGTGCTGCTCGGCCTGGGAGTGGCCGGCACGAACCTGGTGGCCGGCCAGGTCATGCGCGGCGCGGCCCCCAAGGGCTGAGCCGGGCGGGCCCGGTCAGCGGCTGGGGTTGGAGCGGACGCCGAGCAGCACGTCCTCCCAGGAGGGCACGACCGGCCGGTTGTTGCGGCCACGCCTCGGCGGCGTGGCGGGCTCGGCCGGCTGCTCGGCCTTCGGCTCCTCCGGCTCCGGGGTGTCCTCGGCGGCGGGCTCCGGCTCGGGTGCCGCGGCCGGTGCCTCGGACGGCACGGCGGGCGCGGGCGCCGGGGCCACGGCGGCGGGCTCCTCGGGAACGGCCGGGGTGACCGGGGCGGGCTGCTCCGCGGGCTCCGGCTCCGACCCGGCCACCGGCGCGGCCGGGGCC
>DASWTI010000458.1:0-2974 GCA_036402215.1 Pseudonocardiaceae bacterium | reverse complement strand
GGCCGTCGGGGTGGACCCGGACCACGCCGTCGACGGTGCCCTGCTCCGGGCCCTGGCCGACGCCCGGCCCGGCCCGGCCGCGCTCGCCCTCCTCGCGCCACCGGCGCCGACCTGGGCCGCCGCGCTGGACCGCCTGGACGGCGGCGTCGTGACCGACGCCGGGTACCTGCTGCCGTTCCTGGCCGGGGAGGCGCACCTGGTGACGGTGCCGATCCCGGGGGTGGCGCGGTGACGATCTTCTCCGGGCGGCCACCGGCGCCACCGTCGGCGTTCGCCGGCCTCGGCATCGCCGGCGTCGCCGATGTGGACACCGTTGACATTGGTGACGCCGGGGGCGTCGAGGCGGACGCGGGACGCGGGGGAGCGACCCCGGACGTGGTCGGGGACGGGTTCCTCGCCGGGTTCCTGGCCCGGCGGCTGGCCGGCGCGGTCCCGGCCGGCGGCGCGCCCGCGCCGACGGTGCTGGTGGCCGAGCTGGACGGGTTGCGGGACTACCACGACACGTTCGTGGAGTGCCTCGGCGCCGGGCGGCCCCTGCTGTTCGTCGGCACCTGGCGGTCGCTGATCTACCTCGGGCCGAGGTGGGCGCCCGGGACGGCGGGCTGCCCGTACTGCCTGGTCACCCGCACCGCCAACTCGCCGTTCGGGCCGGACATCGACGGCGACCGGTTCGCCGACGCCGGCCCGCGGGACCGCACGGTGTGCACGCTCGGCCCCGCCGTCCTGGGCATCGTCGAGCTGTGCCTGCGCGCCGTGCTGCGCGGCGACCTGGGCGCCGACGGGTCGGTGCTCGTGGTGGACGGGTCGAACGGCACCACCGAACGGCAGGTGCTGCTGCCGGACTCCACGTGCCCCGGCTGCGGGACGCCCGGCACCGACACCGTGCCGGTGCTCACCGGGCCCGACGTGCCGCTGACCAAGCTCGGCCCGGCCGTGCTGCGCACCGCGGAGCTGGACGCCGGCGTCGTGCAGCGCGACTACCTGTTCGCCGGGCTCGGCCTGTTCAAGGAGGTCAACCAGGACCTGCAGAGCCCGTTCGGGGCCTGCTCGGTGGAACTGTCCACCCGCTGGGGGCGGCGGGAGCCGGCGATCGGGCGGGCCCGCAGCTACCGGGCCGGGCGTACGGTGGCCGTGCTCGAAGGACTGGAGCGCTACGCGGGCCTGCACCGCGGCGGCCGGCTGGCCCCGGTGCGGTCCAGCTACGCCGCGGTCGCCGACCGGGCGTTGTACCCGCCGGAGCTCGGCACGCACCCCGAGGAGTCCTACCGCACGCCCGGCTTCCGGTACCGGGAGTTCGACCCGGACACCGTGGTCGACTGGGTGTGGGCGTACTCGTTCCGCCGCCAGGACCGCATCCTGCTGCCCGAGCGGACCGCGTTCTGGGGGCCGCGCCACGACGGCGAGACCTCCTTCGTCTACGACACCTCCAACGGCTGCTCGCTGGGCAACTCGGTGGAGGAGGCGATCCTGCACGGGCTGCGCGAGGTGGCCGAGCGGGACTCGTTCCTGCTCACCTGGTACCGGCAGCTCGCGCTGCCGGAGGTCCGGCTGGCCGGCGGCGACGCCCGGCTCGACGAGCTGCTGCGCAAGTCGCGGCTGTTCACCGGCTTCGACTTCCGGTGCTTCAGCTCCACCATGGAGTACGGCATGCCCAGCGTGTGGCTGGTGGCCGAGAACCGTGGCTCCGACGGCCCGGCGCTGCTGGCCGGCTCGGGCGCGCACCCGGACCCGGTGCAGGCGATCACCGGTGGCCTGTACGAGCTGGTCGGCACCATCCTCGCCACCCGGCACAGCTACGAGCGGCGGCGGCCCGACGGGCTGCGGATGCTCGCCGACCCGGACGAGATCCGCCGCATGGAGGACCACTCGCTGGTCGGCGCGCTGCCGGAGGCCCGCTCCCGCTTCGACTTCGTGCTCGACCGCGAGCCCCGGACGGTGGACCTCGCGGACCTGCCGCGGACGGTGCGCACCGGGGAACCGGACCTGCGGGCCGACCTGCAGGCCGCCGTCTCCGGGGTGCTCGACGCGGGCGCCGACGTCCTGGTGGTCGACCAGACCATGCCGGAGCCGCGGCGCAACGGCCTGCACTGCGTGCGGGTGCTGGTGCCCGGCCTGGTGCCGATGACCTTCGGCCACCGCAACCGCCGCACCCGGAACCTGCCCCGGCTGACCGAGGGGGTGGGCATCCCGTACCGCAGCCAGCTCCCGCCCGGCAGCGAGATCGGCGCCGTTCCCCACCCGTTCCCGTGACCCGAGGACCACTCATGCGAACTCTCTCGGCCCCCGCGCGGAACCTGACCGCCGACGACGACGCCGTGCGGACGCACCTGGCCGGCCTGCGGCTCGACCCGCGGTCGGCCAACCCGCCGGGCTGGCGGGTCGACTGGGAGGACGGGCCCTGGCCGGTCACCGTGCGCGCCGGCGGCGCCCGGCTGCCGCTGCGCGGCGGCTCCGGTGATCCGCTGATGGACCGGGTGGACCGGCTGCTGCGCGGGACGTTCGCGCTCGGGAGGGTGCGCTTCGACCCGCGTGGCGGGCTGCCGGCCACCCCGGAGGACCCGCTGCCGCGGCACCGCGGGCCGCGGGTCACCGCGCGGCGGCCGATCCCGTCCGGCGGGTCGATGTACCCCACCGAGGCGTACCTGCTGCTCGCCGGGCCGGACCGGCTGTGCCACCACGACCCGTACCGGCACGAGCTGCTCGACCTCGGCCACCCGGCGCCGTCCGCCGCGGTGTGGGCGGCCGTCGGCGACGGGCCGCCGGCACCGGCGCTGCTGGTGCTGACCCACCGGTTCTGGAAGAACTTCTACAAGTACGGCGAGTTCGCCTACCGGCTCGGCGCGGTCGACGTGGGGGTCGCGCTCGGCCGGGCGCTGCGGCTGGGGGCGGCGGCGTTCGGCCGGGCCCGGCTGTACCCGGACCTCGACGACGACGCGCTCGCGGCCTGCCTCGGCGTGGACCCCGCCGACGAGGG
>DASWTI010000457.1:0-16029 GCA_036402215.1 Pseudonocardiaceae bacterium | reverse complement strand
GGGGCGGGGTGGCGAGGGCGGCGGCGGGGGCGAGGGGTGTGAGGAGTCCGGCGAGGAGGGCCACGGTGGTGGCCGTTCGGCTGCTGAGCGACATGCCTCGAAGCGTCACGGAGGGCGGCCCGGCGCACATCCGTGGCGACTACGGAGTGCCCGCCGCCGCGACTACGGAGACGGCGCGGCGCGATTCAGGAACGGCAGGAAGTGGCCGGCGTAGCGCTCCTGCAGGTCGTCGCGGCGCCAGTCGCCGCCGGTGATCCGGCCGCGGCACGGCGTGGCGCCGCAGCGGCAGACCGGGATCTCGTAGTCCGGCTCGCTCTCGACCAGCGCGTAGTCGATGCGCACCTCCTCCCCGGCCGCGATCGGCCGCCGCGCGGTCATGGTGACCTCGTCGGCCATCCACACGTTGGGGTCACAGCTGTGGTTGAGGTAGTAGTCCAGGTCGTCCGCCGGACCGGCCAGCACCTGACCGTCGGCGACGATCGAGTAGGACACGCCACGCGGCACCCGGCCCGCGGCCAGGTCCTCGGCGCTGTAGAGGGTGCCGCCCCAGATCATCACGACCTCCCCTACGGCGAACGGCGCCCGCGCGACGATCCCCTGCCCGTCGGTGTCGGACGGGGCGAGCGCGAGGCGGGGGTCGAACCAGGTCCTCGGCAGGTACGTCGGCATGCCGCATGCTGTCCCGCCGGACGCCACCGGCGCACCGCATTTCCGCCGGCGGTCAGGCCGGGGGTTCGAAGCGGGCGAGCCACGCGGTGAGCAGTTCCTCCAGCCGCTCCCGTTCCGCGGTGCTGAAGTGGGCGAGCAGCCGGTGCTCGTTGGCCAGGTGCTCGGTGAACGCGGCGTCGATCAGCTCGCGGCCGGCCGGGGTGAGCCCGACGACCTTGGCGCGGCCGTCGTGGGCGCTCGGCCGGCGGCGGACCAGGCCCATGCCCTCCAGCCGGTCGATGCGCTTGGTCATGCCACCGGTCGTGATCATGGTGTGCCCGGCCAACTCGCTCGGGGTTCGTTCGAACGGCGCACCGGCACGACGCAGCGTCGCGAGCACGTCGAAGTCGCCCTCCGCCAGCCCGTGCCGGCGGTAGACGACGCACAGCTCCTCGGTGAGCAGGCCGGCCAGGCGGTGCAGCCGGCCGATCACCCCCTGCGGCCCGACGTCGAGGTCCGGCCGCTCGCGCCGCCACTCCCGCTGGATGCTCGCCACCCGATCGTCCACGAGGCTGGATACTAGCTTTCCGGGAAGCTAATGTTGCTTCCATGGAAGCTATCGGCCGCTGGTCGCTCGTCACCGCGATCGCCCCCGTCGCCTGGGGCACCACCTACTTCGTGACGCGGGAGGCCCTGCCGGCCGACCACCCGCTGTACGGCGCGGCGATCCGGGCGCTGCCGGCCGGGCTGCTCCTGCTGCTGGTGGCGCGCACGTTGCCGCGCGGCGCCTGGTGGTGGCGCTCGATCGTGCTCGGCACGCTGAACTGCGGCGCGTTCTTCGCGCTCGTCTACCTCGCGGCCCAGCTCCTGCCGACCAGCGTGGCGTCGATGGTCATGGCGACGTCGCCGGTGGCCATGATGCTGGCGGCCTGGGCCGCGGTGGCCGAACGGCCACGGGTGCCCGCGGTGGCCGGGGCCGGGCTCGGCATCGCCGGCGTGGTGCTGATGCTCGCCGGTGGCGCGGGCACCGTGAACCCCTGGGGCGTGGTGGCCTCGGTGACGGCCATGGCCATGTCGTCGGCGGGCTTCGTGCTGGCCCGCACGTGGACGGCGGCGGACCGGGTGGACGTGTTGCCCGCGACGGCCTGGCAGCTCGTCGCCGGCGGCCTGGTGCTGCTGCCGTTCGCGGTGCTCGTGGAGGGCGCCCCACCGGCGCTCGGCGCGACGGCCGCGGCGGGCTTCGCGTACGTGTCCGTGGTGTGCACGGCGGTGGCGTTCGTGGCCTGGTTCGCGGGGCTGCGGCGGGTGCCGGCCGGCACGGTCGGGCTCATCGGGCTGCTCAACCCGGTGACCGGCGTGCTGCTCGGCACGGCGCTGGCGGACGAGCGCCTGGACGGCCGGCAGTGGCTCGGCATCGCCCTGGTGCTGACCGGGGTGCTGCTCGGCCAGCCCGCACCGGCCCGGCTACGACGCGCCACGCGGCGGCTGCGGGCGCGGCGGCCGGGACACGGCAGTTCGGCCCAGCCGTCGTGGACCCCGCGGCTGTGTCACGCGACCCGGGGACGGGCGCCGGTCCCGATGGTCCGAACCGGTGTGAACGAGCCGGCCGGTGTGCGATTCGGCGCAGTTCCGCCTACTCCGAACGTCCATTTCGGCCCGGCATTCGGCAGCCACCGGCACGGCCATTCGGAAACGGTGCGTGTGCGTGTTGACACCGAACGTGAACGTCCGTCCTAATCGGCGTCGAAGTCCGCCACGAGCAGGAGGTCCCGGGTGAAACCACGTCTCTTCCGTCTCGCCGCCACGACGGTCGCGGTGACCGCCGTCGCGATCGGCCTGGCCGCCGCCCCCGCCCAGGCCGCCCCCGGTGCCACACCCGACGCCGGTCCGGCCGCCACGCCCACGGCGAGCCCGGTCGCCACGATCACCGACGCCCTGGCCCGCCGGCTCGCGACCGACGCCGGCCGCACCGCGCTGTTCGCCGCCGCCACCGGGCGCGACGTCACGCTGTCCCGGCTGGCGGCGAGCCCGGCGCTGGACGGCACGCTGCGCGAGGCCAACCGCGCGGTCCGCGTCGCCAAGGGCCTGCCGACCGACGGCGCCGACGTGCTGCGGCTGCGGCTGGCGCACCCGGACATGCGCGCCGCCCTCGCCAAGGGTGTCGCGCCGCTGGTGGCCTCGGTGCCCTCCGACGACGACACCGCCTCGGTGACCGCGTACGACGCGAGCGGCCGCACGGTGTTCCTGGACGCCGCCCGGCTGCCGCAGCGCCCGGTGTTCGTGGTCGACGTCGACGTGTCGGCGGCGCTGGAGATGGGCCTGCGGGTGTTCCGCTCCACGCTCGACAGCCACGGCATCACCGCCGCCACCCCGTCGCGCGCCACCGTGCAGTCCGGCTACTGGGCCACCCAGGTGCGCTCCGTGCGGCTGTCCAACGACCACGAGCCCTGGGTCAAGGGCGCCGCCGAGATCTTCGGCATCGCCGGCGGGTTCGGCCTGGACAGCAAGGTCAAGGTGGACACCGTGACCATGCCGTACCTGGACCACGACGGCACCACGTACTACCCGAACCAGCTGATCGTGCATTTCTCGGCGTACAAGTACAACCTGGCCGACTACGTCATGATGGAGGACGACGGCGACACCAACTACCAGTCGCTGGCCCGCGCCATCGCCACCGCCCTGCTGACCATTGTCGACGGCGGCGCCTACATTCCGCTGGTGACCGCGATCATCGACGCCATTCCGGCCTCCTGGTGGTCCGACGACCCCGACTACGTCGACTCCTGGTACACCATGACCACCTCGTCCGGCGGCCGGTTCACCGGCGCCGCCGCCAACGGCTGGATGGACCTCGCTCCGTACTGGGTCGCCCCGCTGTAACCGCCTCGCGCCCCACTCGGTGGCCGGGAATCTCCCCGGCTCCCGGCCACCGAGTGCCGTCCCCGTCCCCGGCCGTCGGCGGCGAGCGGCGTGCGGTGAGCGGCCGTCAGCGGGTTGCGGCGGCCGCCTGGGCCTCCTGGAGGCCGGCGGCGGCGAGGCGGTCGGCGCGTTCGTTCTCGGGGTGGCCGGCGTGGCCCTTGACCCAGTGCCACTCGACCTGGTGACGCTCGCCGGCGGCGTCGAGGCGTTGCCAGAGGTCGGCGTTCTTCACCGGTTGGCGGGCGGCGGTCTGCCAGCCGTTGCTCTTCCAGCGCGGCAGCCACTGGGTGACGCCGTTGCGGACGTACGTGCTGTCGGTGTGCAGCCGCACGACGGCCGGCCGGGTGAGCGCCTCCAGGGCGGCGATGGCGGCCATCAGCTCCATGCGGTTGTTCGTGGTCGCCCCGGCCTCGCCGCCGCGCAGCTCCCGCTCGTGCGCGCCGTAGCGCAGCACCGCGCCCCAGCCGCCGGGCCCGGGATTCCCACTGCACGCACCGTCGGTGTAGATGTCCACGACCACGCCGGGACCCTACCCACGCCGCGGCGACGGCCGACACGAAGGCGACGGGCCGGTGATGCCGTGCCGGCGGCTGCACGGCCGACCACCCAGGGCAGGCCCGGCACCGGTCTCGGCCAGGGCACGTCCTCCCATCCGGGGCGAATGGACCGTTCGCCCCACGCGGCGGGGCGATGGACCGTTTGCCCACCCCGGCGGGGCACCTGGTCCGTTCGGCCCCAGGCGTCCGGGGCGCGCCTTGCCGTGCGGCGGTGGCTCGGGGACACGCCTGACGGCGGCGCACCGCGCGGCCGCCGAACCGCCGCCGTCAGTAGCGGGCGGCGTACTGGGTCGGGGCCTCGCCGAACATGGCGCGGAAGTCGCGGGTGAAGTGGGCCTGGTCGGCATACCCGAGGTCGGCGGCCAGGCCGGCCCAGTCGACGCCGCCGCCGGACTCCAGGGTGTTGGTCACCTCGCGCAGCCGGTAGCGGCGGATCACCCACTTGGGGCCGATGCCGACGTGTTCGGCGAACACGCGCTGCAAGCGCCGCACGGTGGTGCCGAGTTCGGCGGCGAGGGCGTCCACGCGGGTGATGCCGGGCTCGGCGGCGATCCGGTCGACGATGGCGCCGGCCTCCTCGGAGCGTGGGTCCGGCTCGGGCAGCCGCGCCCGCAGGTACTCCTCCACCGCGGCGACATCGGGGTCGCGCGGCAGCCCGGGGAACACCTCGGCGGCGTCCAGCACCCGGTTCGTGACGGACGCGACCGGCGCGCCGAGGAACGGCCGGAACCGTCCCGGCCGGAAGGCCACCCCGAGCACGCCGCCACGGCCCTCCAGCACCCGGATCTGACGCCGTCCGGCCACCCCGTGCACGAACACGCCGTCATGGCGGAACGTCAGGTGGACATTTGGATAGGGGACGATCAACTGGCGGTAAGGCTCCTCGTAGTGCCACGACACCACCCAGTAGCGCTCCACGTACCCCGCCAGGTCCGGCGACGGCGTGGGGAACTCGTGGCGCTGGAACCGGGTCCAGGCCCCGGCCAGCTCCCGCTCGTCCCGCCGACCCGGGCCAGCGCGGGCCCCGGCGACGGAGGAGACGGCCGGTGCGGGGCGGGCCTCCAGGGACACTGGCCGAACCTATGTCGCGTTCGTTCAAGACGGGCGGTGGATCGTTGCCTGGCGTGGCCGCCATGTTCGAGGCACACCTGCCGGCCCGCGCGGCCGTTCCGCTGTCCCAGCTCATCCGCGAGGTCAAGCCCGACCAGCTCGACGCGCCGACGCCGTGCTCCGAGTTCGACGTGCGGGGGCTGCTGGGGCACCTGCTGCACTGGGGCCCGTCGCTGGAGGGCGCGGCGCGCAAGGAGTCCGTGCCGCCGCCGGCCGGGGACTCGTGGCCCGGGGACGAGTGGTCCGACGCGCTCGCCGCGCAGCTCGACCGGATCGTCGAGGCGTGGAGCCGGCCAGACGCCTGGACGGGTGTCACGCGAATGGGCGGGCCGATGGAGCTGCCGGCGTCGCTGGTGGGCGGCATGGTGGTGGGCGAGCTGGTCGTGCACGGCCGGGACCTGGCGCGCGCCACCGGCCACGAGGTCTCCTGGGACGACGAGCTGCTGGCGTACGTGCTCGGCGAGGTCGCCCGCAGCGCCGGGCAGGGCCGCGAGCTGGGCGTCTACGGCCCTGAGGTCCCGGTCCCGGCCGACGCGCCGCTCCTGGACCGGGTGCTCGGCCTCACGGGCCGCGACCCACGCTGGACGCCCTGACCCGGCGCGGTGACGACGAGCAGCGGCCGCTGGGCCGTGTCTGGGAATCTGGGGCGAGTGGACCATTTCCCCCAACCGGCGGGGCTGACAGTCCATTCACCCAGGCGTCCGGGAGCTTCCCGGTGCGCCGGTGGACCTTCAGGCACCTGCCCGGGGCCTCCGAGGCGGGGCGTCGGAGGTGCTCAGCCGGCGAGGCACGTGACGGGAACCTCGTGCGGGGCGTTGTTGGCGAAGCCGCCACGGTTCCACGGCAGGCCGTCCGGCTGGGACTCGCCGTCCGCGGTGACGGCGCGGGCTCGCAGGACGTGGTGGCCGGGCTCCGCGGTCCACGCGTGCCGCCAGCGGCGCCAGGCCCAGCGGTGCCCGTCGTCGGGGTCGAGCCGCGCGGGAT
Source organism: Pseudonocardiaceae bacterium (assembly GCA_036402215.1). Taxonomy (GTDB): domain Bacteria; phylum Actinomycetota; class Actinomycetes; order Mycobacteriales; family Pseudonocardiaceae; genus DASXTS01. Next base: position 9,808 of record DASWTI010000457.1, on the reverse strand, counting down.
GCCAGGTGCGGCCGTCGGTGGAGACCTCGACGGCGGTGATCGGGGCGCGGCCGGACCAGGCGCGCCCGGTCAGCTCGACGGGGCCTGGGCGCACCACGCGCGCGCGGGACATGAAGTCCGGGAACCCCGGCGGCGCCAGGAGCGCGCGCGGCGCGATGCGGCTGACCGGGTCGCCGCGCTCGCCGGCGTCCTGCCGCAGGCGGTACGCCACCTCCTGCTGGAAGCCGGTGAACGGCCGTCCCACCAGCTCGATCGACGTCAGCCACTTGACGTGGGCCATGCCGTACCAGCCGGGGACCACCAGTCGCAGCGGGAAGCCGTGCTGCGGCGGCAGGTCCACTCCGTTCATCGCGTACGCGAGCAGCACGTCCTCCTCGCGCGCCTGCTCCAGGGTGAGGCTGCGCTGGTAGTCCTGCTCGACACCCCGCTCCACCCCGTGATCGGCGCCGGTGAACACCACCTCGCGGGCACCCGCGTCCACCCCGGCGGCGTCCAGCACGTCACGCAGCGGCACCCCCGTCCACTCCGCCGTGCCGACCGCCTCCACCAGCCACGGCTGGCTCACCGGCCGCGGCACCAGCCGGGCCCGGCCGTTCCCCGCGCACTCCATGGTCACCCGCACGGTCCGCGAGGGCATGGCCCGCAGCTCGTCCCACCCCAGCTCGGCCGCCGCACCCACCAGCCCACCGACCCGCAACCGCCACGTCGTCACGTCCAGGAACGGGATGTCGTAGTGGATCAGCAGATAGTGCAACCCCAACGGCGTGACGTCGTGACGCAGCGCCTCCAGCGGCATCCCGTGGTTGCGGGCGGCCAGCGCCAGCTCCTCCAGGCTGATCCCCTCGCCGTCCTCCGCCACCCTGCCGGGCAGGCTCACGTCCTCGATGCCCATCCACCTCACCCCGCCGTCCGTCCGGCCCCTCACGACCGCCCGCGCCCCGGCCACCGCACCGGACCGGCCGTCACCGGCCGACCGTACGCCCGAGCACCCGGCCACCGCGACGAGCCGGGCCCCCGGGATCACGACTACGCCCGCGGCGGCTGCCAGAAGGCGTCGAACCCGGCCCGGTCACGACCGGCCGGAGCCTCCTCGCCGACCGGCGGGAAACCGTCATCGGAGCCGGGCATCACGTGCCGGCCACCGTGGTCGCCGTTTGCGGCGCCGTCCGGAGCAGGGACCTCCGCAGGAGCCGGGACGGACCCCGGCGCGGCCGCGGGAGACTCGTCACCGGGCAGGTCGAGGTCGAAGTCCGCGCGGATTCGCGCGGCCAGCTCGTCGTCCCCGTGGGCCGCGACCAGCCCGGCCAGCTCGTCGGCGAACAGCGCCCGGCGGGGCGCGCCGTTCCCGCCGAACAGGGTGTCGGCCAGGACGTGCACGATGCGAGCGGCCTCGGACACCCGGTCGAGCCCCGGCGCCGGCGGGTCACCGACCCCCATCGGGACGGCCTGCGGGGCCTCGGCCGCCGCGGGCGCGCCGTACACGAGGGCCCGGAAGATCGGGTCGACCTCCCGGTTGTTGGCGGCGGCCGTGAGCCGGGCCAAGGTGCCGATCATCTCGACCGCCTCGGGCACCTTGCTGTCGTCACGCGCCAGCCACCAGACGAGGGCGCTGCCGGTGGTGCCGAGCACCTCGTCGGCCAGGTACGCCCGGACGTTGCGCTCGTACTTGCGGCGGTGTTCCCAGACCTGTTCCTCCTTGCGCACGGTGGCGAGCTGGTACTGCCGCTCCAGGTCCTCCCGTGGCAGCGTCAGCCCGACGCCCTGCGCCCACACGGCGTCCAGGCAGCCGGTGTGGTCGGGCACGCTCTGCGCGAGCGCGTGGTTCAGCTTGTGCTGCACCAGGTCGTACATGCCGGGCTGTTCGGTGCGGGTCACCTGCGCGGCACGGTGGATGATGTTGCGCCGGGCCAGTTCCTCGGCGTTGCCGTGCCGCACCGGATCGAAGCCGTCCGCGGTGTGCCAGCACACCGTGCCGTACAGCAGGAAGCGGTAGTCCGGGTCGGCGCTGGGCAGCCGCACCTCCTGGACGGTTGCGGTCATCGGCCGGCGCGGCGCGGGCACCGGCGCCGCTACCGGGGCCGGCGGCACGTAGTGCACCTCGGGCTCCAGGACCGGCGCGCGCCGCGCCCGCGGCAGCACGGCGGCCAGCACCGCCGCGGCGCCGGTCAGCAGGACCGCCGCCCAGCCGGGCAGCAGGTCGGTGGCCACCAGCACGGCCAGCAGGATCGCGACCAGGACAACGCCACCGATCAGCAGCGCGGTTCGACTCATGACGGTCCTCCTCCGGTGGTGCCCGCGCGAACGGCAGCGGGTGGGCGCGCCTCGTGGATCAGCCGTCGCACGGTGGCTCGGGTGGGTCGGCGGGCCGGTACGTCGCCGGCCCAGGTGCGGCTGCTCAGGAACAGCTCCGCCAGCCGATCGGGGCGTCCGCCGGCAGCCTCCACGAGCACCGCCAGCAGGTCTTCGGTGGCCCCGTCCGGGTGCGCGGCGTGCGCCTCGAACCACGGCACGGCGAGGGCCTCCCACTCCTGGTGCGGAAGGTCCGTCAGGAGACCGTGCCAGCAGTCGGCGACCGAGCTCCGCACCGCGGTGGGCATCCGCGGCGGGCCGGTCAGCAGCGCGGGCGTGGCGACCGCCGCGAACAGCCCGACGTCGGCGGCATGCAGCGCCCGGTGCGCGGACGTGGTGGCCAGCCTGTCCAGCACCCGCCACAGGAAGTGCTGATCCTGCGACGCCAGCGCCACCAGCATTTCCCGGGCGGCCGCGGCGACCTCGGCGTTCCGGTTCCGCAGGAGGTGCCGCAGGCGAACCACGGCCTGGTCGGGATGGGTCGGGGCGACGGCGGTGCCGCACAGCCGGACCAGCCGCAGCGCGAGCGGCGCGGGCAGCTGCGACCGCATCGCCCACTCCCGGAGCTGCCGGCGGACCAGCCGGCCGTGCTCCTCGTCGAGCAACCAGTCGCGCAGCAGGCCCTCGGCGACGTCCAGCAGGAACGGCCGGGCTCCGGTGCCCCAGTCCCTGATCAGGCCGAACAGGTCATCGGTCCGGCCGGTACGGGCGCACTGGCCGGCGAACCGCAGCAGCACCTGGCGGCGATCCTGCTGGTCGAGGTCCTCGGCCGCGAGCAGCCGGTCCAGCCAGGCCGGCACGGACGACGCCAGCCAGGGGAAGCCGTCCCAGTAGTGCGAACGGACAGCGGCCCCATAGGTGACGGTCCCGAACCGCACACGCCGCTCCCCGTCGAGCCGGGCGTCGATGCGCCGCAGGCTCTCCAGCAGGTCCGGCCGCTCCAGACGGTGCAGGGCGTCGTCGGGGAAGCTGACGAATTCCAGGAGCAGGTCGGCCGCGCGCTGGACCATGCGGCCCGGGGCCCGCTCGAACATCGCCGCGGCGAACAGCAGCGCCCTGGTCGCGCCGTCGGTGAGGTCGGCCAGTTGCTCGGCGACCTGGTTCGGTGGCGCGGACAACGCGGCCACGGTCTGCTCCACCCAGTCACGCAGCGAGCCGGCGCCCTCCGCCGCCTCGCGGGTCTCCTCGACCAGGTAGGCGAGCCGGGCCAGCTCACGCATCGGGTCGGTGCCGACGTGCGACCGCAGGCCCGGCACGTCGAGGGCGCCGGCCACGTCGTCGCCCGGATCGTCCGTGGGAACGATGAGACCGAGGGCGGCCAGGTGCCGTCGCAGCACCTCACGTCCGTCCGGCCGGCCGACGCGCACCACCAGCGGGCGCAGTTCCTCCGGGAGCTGGTGCAGGCCGTCGTCGGGGAGCACCGTCACCCACAGTGCGCCGACCGCCGTGACGGCCTCGTGGTAGCGCAGGAAGTGCTGCCGCAGGGCGGTGAGGCGCAGCGTGCCGTCGGTCAGGTCGAGCAGCAGCCGTTCACCGGCGACCACGGCCTCCGGCGTCAGGACGCTCTCGTCGCGCACCTCGTCCGGAAGCTCGCGGAACGCGGCGCCCGCGGCGCCCACCTGGTGCAGCAGCATCATGCCCGCGGTGCGCCGGCCGACGCCGGGCTCGCCGACGAGGAAGACCGCGCGGTCCTGCGCCAGCCGCCGGCTCGCACCGGCGAACCCGGGCGGTTCGACGTAGCGCCGGGCCAGGTCGAGCAGCATCGCGTCCGCGACCCGGCGTGGGCTGCCGACCGTGGTACCGGCCGTGTCGCCCAGCACGAGGGTTGCCGTTTCGATATTGACCTGGGTGCCGCCGGTGCTGACATGTCCGTAGGTGCCGGTCACCGCCGTCACCCGGCGGCCGGAGATACGCCGGACGCCGCCGAAGCGGGTCACCGGATCGCCCGGCCCGTCCACCTCGTCGAGATCCTCGGGTTCGTCGAGACCCTCCGGCTCGGCGAGGTGATCGTGCTCGTCGGGGTGCCCGGGGCCGGCGGTCGCCAGGCCGGGCGGCGCGTCCGGCGTGGTCACCGGCGATCCCGCCCCGGACCCGTTCCGCGGGAGTCGATCCGGCTGTCGCGGACCCGATTCTGGTTGATCTGCGTGCCTCTGCCGAGCTGTACGTTGCCCTGGACCCCGGTGACCGCCGTGACGGTGCGGCCGGTGATCGAGCCGACGCCGCCAACCGTGGTCGTGGCCTTCGGAACCTCCGCCGGTGCCTTCGCGGGTTCCGACGGCGACGACCCGTCCAGCTCGACGAGGCGTTCCACGAGCTGCCGTAGGTCGGCGTCGGCATTGCGGTGGTGGAAGCGCAGGTACTGCAGCCGGGCCAACCGCGCGAGCTTTCCCGGCAGCGCCGTGCCGACCAACGGCGCGGTGCGGTTGATGAGCAGCGGTACGACGAGAATCCCGCAGTCGAACGCCTCCTTGATCTCCCGGCGCGTCCAGTCCTTCGGGTCGTCCAGCTTGCGGCTGCCGCGTGCGTCGGTGGCGTCCAGCCAGCGTTCACCGATGACCGCGATCAGCACGTCGCTGCGCCGCACGGCACGCAGCAGCGCCTTGTCGAAGGTCCGGCCGACCGGGATCGAGCTGCTGGCCCGGAACACGTTGTCCTTGCCGAGGACGCGGCGGAGTTCGCGTTCGACGAGGACGGCACAGTTCTCCTCGTCGCCGGAGCGGTAATTGATGAAGACACGGGGCATCGATGCAGCACTCCCTCGATATCGGCGTGTGCACGCAGCGTCCGACAATAGCGATGCCTGCCCGGTCTTTTCTGGACAGAATAATGACATTGAGCGCGATCACTCGGACGGCCGATCGACCACGTCGTTTCCTGTGGCCAACGATTCGAGAACGCTTGTCCTGTCCGCGATACCGAGATGGAGTTGATTCGTGTCGTCGGACGACCTGTCCCCCACCGGAACGGAACCGCTGCCGTTCGGGGCGCTGCTGCGCCGGATCCGGATGGAGAAGGGGATGTCGCTCTCCGAGCTGGCCCGCCGCAGCTTCTACAGCAAGGGCTACCTCAGCAAGATCGAGAACGGCATCCGCACACCGGCCGAGGACGTGGTGCGCCGCTGCGACGGCGTGCTCGACGCCGGTGGACGGCTGATCACGTCCCATCGCTCCGCCGACACCCCCCTCGCGCCCGGCGACGGCGCGAACCTGGTCGACGGAGGGAGCTGGGTGTTGCAGATGGACGGACAGGGCTCGATGTGGTTCCAACCGCTGGACCGGCGGCAGGCGCTCGCCGCCGGCGTCCGCGGCGCGGCGGGGGCGGCCTCGATGATGGCGCTGGGCGGCGTGGCACCACCCGGGCGGCGGCGGGCGGGCGCGGACACCGTGGCGGCGTTCACCGCCGTGTTCGGTGAACTACGCGGCCTCGGCCAGCGCACCACACCGGAGATCATGCTGCCGACGCTCATCGCGCAGACCGGCACGCTGCGCACCCTGATCGGCGAGACCCGCGGCCGGGACCGGCGGGAGCTGGCCGGGCTGGCCGCGCGGTACGCCGAGTACACCGGCTGGATGGCGCAGGAGGCAGGGCAGGACAGGGCCGCACTCTGGTGGACGGACACCGCCGTCGACCTGGCGGCGGAGGGCGGCGACGAGGAGCTGGCGGCGTACGGCCTGGTCCGGCGCGCGCTCATCACCCTGTACGGCCGCGACGGCCGGCAGACCGTGGCGCTGGCCAGGCAGGCGCAGCGAGACCCGGCCGCCGGGCCGCGGGTGCGCGGGCTGGCCGCGCAGCGGGAGGCGCAGGGCCACGCGGTGGACGGCGAGGCGACGAACTGCCTGCGGGCGCTCGACCTCGCGGAGGAGCTGTTGTCCGGCGGACCGGGGCACGGGCTCGTGCTGGGCAGCATGACGGTGGCGAACCCGGTGGCGCTCACCCGGGCCTGGTGCCTGCACGACCTGGGGTACGCCGAGGAGGCTGCGACCCTGTTCGAGCGGGAGATCCTGGCCTCACCGCCAGGGGCGCGGCGGTTCCGGGCGCGGTGGAACGCCCGGCGGGCGCTGGCGCTGGCAACGGCCGGCGAGTTGGACCAGGTGTGCGCCCTGCTGCCGGAGCTGTTGACCGACTGCGCTTTCGTCGAGTCGGCCACGGTGCACAAGGATCTCGCCGCGCTGTCCCGGGTGCTGTCCCGGCGGCTGGGTCATCCGCCGGTGCGCGCCGTGTACCCGCTGCTCACCGCCGCCCTCCACGTACCGCTGGGTTGACCGGTCCCCCGTCCGCTGGTGGGACGTCGTCAGCGGTCGGCGAAGGTGTCCAGGGCCTGGCGGATGCGGGCGGACGATGCGGTGCTGCCGGTGTGGCCGGAGTCCTCGATGATGTGCAGCTCGGCGTCGGGCCAGGCGCGGGCGAGGTTCCAGGCGGTGGCGACGGGGCCGCCGAGGTCGTGGCGGCCGTGGACGAGGACGCCGGGGATGCCGGCGAGGCGGTGGGCGTCGCGCAGGATGGCGCCGTCGTCGAGCCAGACGTCGTGGGCGAAGTAGTGGGCGCAGATGCGGACGAAGGCGAGCAGGGAGTCGGGCGGGCGGTCGCTGTAGGCGTTGGGCCGGCCGTGCGGCTCCAGGGAGATGACGGCGTCCTCCCAGGTGACCCAGTCGGTGGCGGCGCGGGCGCGCACGGCGGGGTCCGGGTGCTCCATCAGCCGTGCGTAGGCGGCGAGCAGATCGGGGGCGTTGCCGGCGCCGGCGGAGAAGCGCTCCCAGGCCTCGGGGAAGAAGCGGCCGACGCCGCGGTAGAGCCAGTCGAGCTCGTCGTGACCGCCGGTGGTGACGGCGGTGATCACCAGTTCGCTGACGCGCTCCGGGTACCGCTGCGCGTAGGCGAGCATGAGCGTCGAGCCCCAGGAGCCGCCGAACAGCAGCCAGCGGTCCACGCCGAGGTGCTCCCGCAGCCGCTCCATGTCCGCCACGAGGTGCCACGTGGTGTTGACCGACATGTCGGTGGCCGGGTCGGCGGCGTGCGGCCGGCTGCGGCCGCAACCGCGCTGGTCGAACAGGATCGCCCGGTAGCGCGTGGGGTCGAAGTACCGCCGGTGCCCCGACGTGCAGCCCGAGCCGGGGCCGCCGTGCACGACCAGCGCGGGCTTGCCGTCGGGGTTCCCGCAGGCCTCCCAGTACACCTGGTTGCCGTCGCCGACGTCGAGCAGGCCGTGGTCGTAGGGCTCGATGGGCGGGTACATGGGCTGCTCCTCGGGGCGTCGGCAACTACGACAGCGCTGTTATATTAGCGCTGTGACATCTCGGGAGGAGCCGGGGCGGCGCCCGCGGCCGGGGCCGGAGCTGATCGGGACGCGGCTGCGGCACCTGCTCGACCTGATGGAGGCGGGCATCGCACAGGTGTACGCGGACCTCGGGCTGCCGGGGTTCCGGCCGCGGTTCACGCCGGTCGTGCGCGTGGTGGCGGCGGCCGGGCCGAGCTCCATCCGCGACATCGCCGAGGCGATCGGCGTGACGCACTCGGCGGCCAGCCAGACGGTCGCGCAGATGGCCCGCGAGGGTCTCGTCACGCTCTCCCGCGGCGACGACGCTCGGCGGCGCATCGTCACGCTGACCGGCCGGGCGCGCGACGTGCTGCCCGTCCTGGACGCCGAGTGGGAGGCGACCTCGGCGGCGGCCCGCGAGCTGGAGGCCGAGCTGTCGTACCCGATCAGCGCCCTGGTGGACGAGGCCATCACCGCGATCCACCGGCGCCCCATGCGCGACCGCGTCACGGCCGCCGCGACGCACCCGGCTCCGCGGGCACGGGAGCGGGGGACGACCGCGGACGGGCGCGATGACGTCCGGGCGGCCCGGCGGGGTTCACCGGCCGAGCGCGGCGATCCGGGCGCGGAGGGTGGTGGCGTCGGGGTGGCGCAGTGAGTCGTAGATGGTGAGGGCCGCGTGCCAGGCGTCGTGGGCGGCGGTGAGGTCGCCGGCGGCGTGCAGGGTGTCGCCGAGGTTGGCCAGGACGTCGGCCTCGTCGTAGCGGTCGCCCAGGGCGCGGTGCAGGGCCAGGGCGCGGCGGTAACAGGCGGCGGCCTCGTCGTGGTGGCCGAGGGTGTGGTGGGCGTAGCCGAGGCTGTCCCAGGTGAGCGCGGCGCCGTGCCGGTCGCCGGTGCGGGAGTGCAGGGCCAGCGCCTGACGGCAGGAGGCGAGGGCAGCGGCGTGGTCGCCGAGGCGGCCGTGCAACCAGCCGATGTTGTTGAGCGCCTTGGCCTGCCCGGCCGTCGACCCGATCCGCCGGAACAGCGCGAGCGCGTCGCGGGTGGTGGCCAGCGCCTCGGCGTGTCGCTCCTCGCGGGCCAGGACCCAGCTGATGCCGATGCACGTGTTGGCCTCGCCCAGCGGGTCGCCCATCGCCCGGTACAGCTCGAGGTCGCGCCGGTAGTGGGCGTGCGCCTCGGCGGGGCGGCCGAGCCAGGTGCTGACGATCGCCAGCCCGCGGTGGGCGTGCGCCTCGCCGAGGACGTCGCCGCGGCGGACCGCGGCGGCGAGGGCCACGCGCTGCACGTCGGCGAGGTCGGCCCAGTGCCCGCGGCGGTCGAGGAACGTGGTGAGCGCCGCGGCGAGGCGCCAGGCGTGGTCGTCGAATCCGGTGGCGTGGGCGGCGGCCACCACGGCGAGCAGCACGGCCCGTTCCCCGGCCAGCCACTCCCCCGCCGCCGCGCGGTCCAGCCCGGTCACCGGGGACAGCCCGGGCGGCAGCGGCACCACGGCGGCCAGCCGGTACGGCTCGATCAGCAGGTCGGCGGCGTGCGCGGTCCGTAGATGGTGGTCGAACAGCCGCCGCCGCGCGGCCGTCCGCGCCGCGGCGTCCTCGGTGTGCGCGCACAGCCAGGCCGCGTAGGCCCGCAGCAGGTCGTGCGGCACGAACCGCCCCGGCTCCCGCTCGGCGAGCAGGTGCGCGCGGGTGAGCGTGGCCAGCAGCGGCCGCACCCGGGACGGCGGGGCGCCGGCGAGCGCGGCGGCCGCAGGCACCGTGACGTCCGGCCCGGGATGCAGGCCCAGCAACCGGAACAGCCGGGCGGCCTCCGCGTCCAGCGCCCGGTACGACCAGGAGAGCACGGCGCGCACGTCGGTCCCCGGGTCGCCGGTCTCGAACGCGGCCAGCGGGTCGTGGACGTCGTGGACGTCGTGGACGTCGTCACCCTCGGCGGCTCCGGCGGTGTGGTCACCCTCGGCGGCGGGCCGCTCGTGGTCGTCCGCGGTGGCCTGGTGATCGGGTGGGAAGGCGTTGCCGTGCACCGGATCCGGCTGCGGCGGGGCGAGCTCGGCGGCGAGGGCGGCCAGTGGGAGGTTCGCGTTGCCGGCGGCCCGCGCCGCCACGATGGCCAGGGCCAGCGGCAGCCGGGCGCAGCGGGTGATGATCGCCTCGGTGGCGGCCGGCTCGGCGCGTAGCCGCGCGGCGCCCACCCGGGCGGCGAGCA
>DASWTI010000456.1:0-1573 GCA_036402215.1 Pseudonocardiaceae bacterium | reverse complement strand
TGGCCCTCGTAGGCCATCAGGCCGACGAGCGTGAAGCCCGGCCGGGCCACGATCGCGCGGGCCAGCTCGACGGCCTGGGCCGGCTCGAAGACCGGCGAGCGCCGGGTGCCGACGTGCACCCGGTCGCCGAGCACGCCGCGCAGCGGCCGCCACGAGGCGTCGGCCTCCAGGCAGACCCGCACCGCGGGATGCCCGGCGCCGAGCACGGTGTCCAGCAGGTCCAGGTGCGCCATCGAGTCGACCATCAGGGTCACCGTGGCGAGCGCGCGCTCCGAGGCGGCCAGCTCGCGCAGCGCCGCGCGCGCGGCCGTCGGGTAGCCGACCACGATGTCGTCGCTGATTCCCTCACGCGCCAACCACAACGCCTCGGGCAGGGTGAACGCCAGCACGCCGCGGAAGCCGGGCACGGCGAGAGCCCGCTCGGTGAGCGCGCGGCAGCGGACCGACTTGCTGGCGAGCCGGACGGGCAGCCCACCGGCACGTCGCACGAGGTCCGCGGCGTTGGCGTCGAACGCGTCGAGGTCGACCACGGCCAGCGGCGGGTCGAGGTCTGCGGTCGCCGTGTCGTAGCGCGCGTGCACGAGGTCATACGGTATCCGCCCCCACGAGTAAATGTGAATACTTCTCACATATATGATTCCTTCGACCCGCTGACGGACACGAGGAACGGTCATACAATCGGTGATCGCCCTATCGCGCTACGGAATCGCGACGCACGGAACCTGAGGATCACATGACGAGCGGACGGCGCCGCGCCACGGGCGGTGGCGGCCCCGGGCTGCGCGACCTGCGCGGCTCCCTGCTCGTGCAGGCGTCCCCGGACGACGCCGCGCAGATCGCGCCCTGGGCCGACCGGCCGGGAGGCGGGCTGGTGCTCACCGGCCGCGACGGGCTGGCCGCCGCGCGGGAGCTGCTCGCGTCCGGCGTGCGCTGCCCGGTGCTGGTGGACGCGGCCCGCTACATGCAGGTGCGCACGCACCGCCGCTCCCAGCTCAGCGAGTCCTGGATCGACTGGCAGCGCTCGGCCGGCCTGCCGGTGGCGCTCACCGACAGCGGCTACGTCGGCCAGGGCGACGGCGACGGGCTGTGCTCGGTGCTCACCCAGGCCGCGGCCTTCGGCCCCGGGGTGGTCGCCGTGCTGCCGCTGCACGCCTCCTGGCTGGTGGACGACATCGACCGGCTGTGCGCCGAGGTGGCCGCCGCGGAGATCCCGGTGGCGCTCGTCGTCGAGCACAACGCCGACCCGCTCGGTCACCTGCCGATGGTGGACGGCCTGCTGCGGCTGCTCATGCTCGGTGTGCCGGTGATGCTGCTGCGCGCCGACGTCTCGGCCGTGGGTGTGCTGTGCTTCGGCGGCCACGCGGTCGCCGTCGGCCTGCGGGAGAGCATGCGGCGCGGCCCGACCCGGCGGCCGCGGCAGGACCGGCCAGGCGTGCTGGTGCCGCAGCTGCTGCGGTTCGTGGAGTCCCAGCGGCTGGCCGGGCCCGGCGCCGCGGCGCTCTGGCACTGCGACTGCGAGGTGTGCGCCGACCCGGACCTGGCGCGATCCGGCCGGCACGGCCTGGGCGACGAG
>DASWTI010000455.1:0-10596 GCA_036402215.1 Pseudonocardiaceae bacterium | reverse complement strand
CAGTGAGGCAGTGAGGCAGTGAGGCAGTGAGGCAGTGAGGCAGTGAGGCAGTGAGGCAGTGAGGCAGTGAGGCAGTGAGGCAGTGAGGCAGTGAGGCAGTGAGGCAGTGAGGCAGTGAGGCAGTATCCATGCGGTCTGGGGGCTGGGAGTGGCCCGTCGCGGAACAGCCAGAGGCCAGGGACCCCAGGCCACCCGGGCAGAGCGGCTACGGCGTGAGGCCGGCCTTGGTGAGGATGCGGTCGCGGTGGGCGGGGGCGAGGAGGTCGACGTAGACCCGGCCCTCCAGGTGGTCCTGTTCGTGCTGCAGGCAGCGGGCGAGGGTGCCGCTGCCGGACACGGTGACGGGAACGCCGCGCACGTCCACGCCGCGGGAGGTGGCGAGGGCGGCGCGGGGCACATCGGCGCCGGCGCCGGGGACGGAGAGGCAGCCTTCGGGGCCGGTGACGGTGCCGGCCAGGGCCACCGCGGTGGTGAGGGTGGGGTTGACGAGGTGGCCGACGTGGCGTTCGCCGTCGGCGTCGATGCAGTCGTAGACGAAGACGCGCAGGCCGACGCCGATCTGGTTGGCGGCCAGGCCGACGCCGCCGACGGCGTACATGGAGGCGAACATGTCGTCGACGAGGGTGGCCAGGCTGTCGTCGAAGACGGTGACCTCGGCGCACGGCCGGTGCAGCACCGGCTCGCCGTAGTAGGTGATCGGCCGGACCCTGCCGCCTCCGTTCAGCATGCCGCGATCGTAGCGATGCCAACGGAATCCCAGAGGCGCGCGCGGCCACCACCCGGGTACGGTCCGCAGCCATGAGAGGGGACGACCGCCACCTGCGGCTGAGCAAGCTGCTGTCGCTGTGGCTGCGGCACAACCCGGACGCGGGCGGGCTGACGCTGGACGCGGCCGGCTGGACCGACGTCGACGACGTGCTGGCGGCCTACCGGCGGCGGGGGCTGGCCGTGGACCGCGCGGAGCTGGAGGGGCTGGTGCGCGACTCCGACAAGCAGCGGTTCGCGCTCGACGGCGGGCGGATCCGGGCGAACCAGGGGCACTCGGTGCCCGTGGAACTCGGCCTGGCCACCGCCACTCCCCCGCCCGCGCTCTGGCACGGGACGTCGGCCACAGCCCTGCCGGCCATCCGGCGCGACGGGCTCACGCGGCAGCGGCGGCACCACGTGCACCTCTCGGCGGACGTGGCGACGGCCCGGCGGGTGGGGCGGCGCCGGGCCGGTGAGGTGGTGGTCCTGCGGGTGGACGCCGCCGCCATGGCGGCCGACGGCGCCGAGTTCCTGGTGAGCGCCAACGGGGTCTGGCTGGTCGACGCGGTCCCGCCTCGCTACCTCGGCGAAGCCGCGACAGGGACCGGGAGCGAGGCCGAGGCGGCCGTCGCGAGGAACGCCGAGACCGACGTGGCGAGCAGCACCGAGGCCGGGCCACGGACGCAGCTCGACGCCTGACCCTGGAACCGAACCGTCGCCGGCGGCGCCCCCAAGGGCCGGGCGGGTCTAACCCTCGCGCTGGGCCCGCAGCCGGGCGAGCGCCTCGTCCAGGATGGCGGCGCCGTCGCTGTCCGAACGACGCTCCTTCACGTAGGCGAGGTGCGTCTTGTACGGCTCGTTGCGCGGCGGGGCCGGCGGAGCCTCGTGGTCCTGCCCGGCCGGCAGACCGCACCGGGGGCAGTCCCAGGTCTCCGGGACCTCGGCGTCCATGGCGAACGACGGCACGGTCTCGTGCCCGTTCGCGCAGAAGTAGCCGACCCGGCGGCGGGGGGCGGACTCGCCGCGCTCCGACTCACCCATGGGGCCCGCGCCGACGCGGGTCCCACGAATCGCGTTACCACTGGCCACTGATCGTCACCCGACCTTGAGGACGAGCCCGACGCCGACGATGGAGATGACCCAGATCGCGCCGACGAACAACGTCATGCGGTCGAGGTTCTTCTCCACCACGCTGGAGCCGGCGAGGTTGGACTGGACGCCACCGCCGAACAAGGTCGAGAGTCCGCCGCCCCGCCCGCGGTGCAGCAGGATCAACAGGATCAGCACCAGGCTGGACAACATCAGCACGATCTGCAGGAACAGCTTCATCTCACCCTCGCGGTATGTCTTGCTTCGAAGAGTCAGCCTACCGGGTACCTGGCTAGGGTAGGGGCCCGCCCGCCGCCAACGCGCAGAGCTTCGCGAACTCGTCACCGTCGAGGCTCGCGCCACCCACCAGGGCTCCGTCCACGTCGGGCTGCCTGACCAGCTCCGACACGTTGGCGGCCTTCACCGAGCCGCCGTAGAGGACGCGGACCTCGCCGGCCACGTCGGCGCCGAACGAGTCGGACAGCCGCGCGCGCAGCGCCCCGCACACCTCCTGGGCATCGGCCGGGGTGGCCACCCGGCCGGTGCCGATCGCCCACACCGGCTCGTAGGCGAGCACCACCTGGCGCACCTGGTCGGCCTTGAGCCCGGCCAGGCCGCCGCCGAGCTGGCCGGTGCAGTGCGCGACGTGGCCGCCGGCCTCCCGCACGTCCAGGCCCTCGCCGACGCACAGGATCGGCGTGAGACCGTGCTTGAGCGCGGCCTTCACCTTGGCGTTGACCAGCTTGTCGTCCTCGCCGTGGTGCTCGCGGCGCTCCGAGTGCCCTACGACGACGTAGGAGCAGCCGAGCTTGGCGAGCATGGCGCCGGACACGTCGCCGGTGTGGGCGCCGGAGTCCTTGGGCGCCAGGTCCTGCGCGCCGAACCGGATGAGCAGCTTGTCGCCCTCCACCAGGGACTGCACGCTGCGCAGGGCGGTGAACGGCGGCAGGACCACCACCTCGACCTTGGCGAAGTACTTCTCCGGCAAGGAGAACGCGAGCTTCTGCACCAGCCCGAGGGCCTCGAGGTGGGTCAGGTGCATCTTCCAGTTGCCGGCGATGAGCGGCAGGCGGGCGGGCATCGGTGGTCAGTCCTCCAGTACCGCGACGCCGGGAAGGTCCTTGCCCTCCAGGAACTCCAGCGACGCGCCGCCGCCGGTGGAGATGTGCGAGAACTCGGCCTCGTCGATGCCCAGCGCGCGCACCGCGGCCGCCGAGTCGCCGCCGCCGACCACGCTGTAGGCACCGGAGCCGGCGATCGCCGTGGCCACCCCGCGGGTGCCCTCGGCGAACGGTGCCAGCTCGAACACGCCCATCGGCCCGTTCCAGAACACGGTGCGGGCGCCGGCCAGGACCTCGCCGAAGCGGGCCACGGTGTCCGGCCCGATGTCCAGGCCCTTCCAGCCGTCCGGGATGCCGGAGGCCGCGACGGTGCGGGTCCGCGCGTCCTCGGACACGTCGGTGGCGACCACCACGTCGGACGGCAGCAGGATCTTGTCGCCGGCCTCGTCGAGCAGCCGCGCGCAGGTGTCGACCAGCTCCCGCTCCAGCAGCGAGTCCCCGACGCCCTCGCCACGCGCGGCGAGGAACGTGAAGCACATGCCGCCGCCGACCAGCAGGGTGTCGACCGAGGGCAGCAGTGCCTCGATGACGGCGAGCTTGTCGGACACCTTGGAGCCGCCGAGGGCCACCACGTACGGGCGGTCCGGGTCGCCGGTGAGCCGCCGCAGCACCTCCAGCTCGGCGAGCACCAGGCCGCCGGCGTAGCGCGGCAGCCGCGAGGCCACGTCGTACACCGAGGCCTGCTCGCGGTGCACCACGCCGAAGCCGTCGGAGACGAACGCGCCCCGCTCCCCCGTCAGCGCGGCCAGCTCGCCGGCCAGCACGCCGCGGTCGGCGGCGTCCTTGGAGGTCTCCCGCGGGTCGAAGCGCACGTTCTCCAGCAGCGCCACGCCGCCGTCGGCGAGACCGGCCACGGTGGCCCGGGCGGACTCCCCGGTCACGTCCGCGGCGAGCGCCACCGGCGCGCCCAGCAGCTCACCGAGCCGCTCGGCCACCGGGCGCAGCGAGAACCGGGGGTCCGGCGATCCCTTGGGGCGCCCCAGGTGCGCGGTGACCACCACCCGGGCGCCGCCCCCGGCGAGCGCGCGGATGGTCGGCAGCGAGGCCCGGATGCGGCCGTCGTCGGTGATCCGCCCGTCGTCCAGCGGGACGTTGAGGTCGGAACGGACGAGCACGGTGCGCCCGCCCACCCCCTCGGCGAGCAGGTCGTCGAGCGTCCTCATGCCAGCTTGCTGCCGACCAGCACGGTCAGGTCCGCGAGCCGGCTGGAGTAGCCCCACTCGTTGTCGTACCAGCCGACGACCTTCACCGTGGTGCCCTCGATGACCATGGTGAGCGGCGAGTCGAAGGTGCAGGAGGCCGGGGAGCCCACGATGTCCGAGGAGACGATCGGGTCCACCGAGTAGACGAGCACATCCTTGAGGGCGCCCTCGGCCGCGGCCCGGAACGCGGCGTTCACCTCGTCCTTGGTGACCTGGCGCGCCAGCTCCACGGTGAGGTCGGTGACCGAGCCGTCCGGCACCGGCACCCGCATGGCGATGCCGTCGAGCTTGCCCTTGAGCTCCGGCAGCACGAGCGCGGTGGCCTTCGCGGCGCCGGTGGTGGTCGGGATGATGTTGATCGCGGCGGCCCGCGCGCGGCGCAGGTCGGAGTGCGGGAAGTCCAGGATGACCTGGTCGTTGGTGTACGCGTGCACGGTCGTCATCAGGCCCTTGACGATGCCGAACGACTCGTGCAGCACCTTGGCCATCGGCGCCACGCAGTTCGTGGTGCACGAGGCGTTGGAGATGATCTTCTGCGTGCCGTCGTAGTCGCCGTCGTTGACGCCCATCACGACCGTGAGGTCCTCGCCCTTGGCGGGCGCCGAGATGAGCACCTTCTTCGCGCCGGCCTTGAGGTGCGCGCCGGCGGTGTCCGCGGTGGTGAAGCGGCCGGTGGACTCGATGACGATGTCCACGCCCAGGTCACCCCACGGCAGGGCGGCCGGGTCGCGCTCCTCCAGCGCCTTGATGGACACGCCGTCGACGACGATCGAGTCGCCGTCGGAGGTCACGTCGGCGTCCAGCCGGCCGAGCACCGAGTCGTACTTGAGCAGGTGCGCGAGCGTCGCGTTGTCGGTGAGGTCGTTGACCGCCACGATCTCCAGGTCGTGACCGGCGGCGTTCACCGCACGCCAGAAGTTGCGGCCGATCCGACCGAACCCGTTGACACCTACTCGGACCGTCACCGCTGCTACCTCCGCGCGTACGTCGATCGGATCATCGGACCGGCACAGCCTATGCGAGGTCGACGGACGCCGTGCGCCCGTGTGTCGGATGCGACCCGCCCCCGGGGGGTCAGGCGTCGAGCATGTCCGGCGTCACCACCGACTCGGTGTCCGGCACGCCGAGGTCGGCGGCGCGCTTGTCGGCCATGGCGAGCAGGCGGCGGATGCGCCCGGCCACGGCGTCCTTGGTCATCGGCGGGTCGGCGAGCTGGCCGAGCTCCTCCAGCGAGGCCTGCCGGTGCTTGAGCCGCAGCTGGCCGGCCGCCACCAGGTGCTCCGGCGCCTCCGGGCCGAGCAGCTCCAGGGCACGCTCCACGCGGGCCGCCCCGGCCACCGCGGCGCGCGCCGAGCGGCGCAGGTTGGCGTCGTCGAAGTTGGCGAGCCGGTTGGCGGTGGCCCGCACCTCACGGCGCATCCGGCGCTCCTCCCAGGCCAGCACCGAGGAGTGCGCGCCGAGCCGGGTGAGCAGCGCGCCGATGGCGTCGCCGTCGCGGACCACGACCCGGTCCGCACCACGCACCTCCCGCGCCTTGGCCGCGATGCCCAGCCGGCGCGCGGCCCCCACCAGCGCCAGCGCGGCCTCCGGCCCGGGACAGGTGATCTCCAGGGCCGACGAGCGACCCGGCTCGGTGAGCGAGCCGTGCGCCAGGAAGGCCCCCCGCCAGGCGGCCTCGGCGTCGCACAGGCCGCCGGACACCACCTGCGGCGGCAGGCCCCGCACCGGCCGCCCGCGGAGGTCCAGCAGCCCGGTCTGGCGGGCCAGCCCGTCCCCGTCCCGCACCACGCGTACCACGTAGCGGGTGCCCTTGCGCAGCCCGCCCGAGGTGATCACGTGCACGTCCGAGGTGTGGCCGTACAACTCGTGGATCTCGCGGCGCAGCCGGCGCGCGGTGGCCCCCGCGTCCACCTCGGCCTCCACCACGACGCGCCCCGCGACGATGTGCAGGCCGCCGGCGAACCGCAGCAGCGCCGACACCTCCGCCCGTCGACAGCAACTCTTGGTGACCGCGAGCCTGCTCAGCTCGTCCTTCACGGCAGCCGTCATTGCCACGCCGCCTGCTCCTCTCTCCCGAGCGACCGCCCCCCGCTGGAACGACCGCCGCCCCGTTCAGGCATGACGCAATCCGTCAGCACCTTCCTGAACAAACCGGCCAGCGCACCGGGATCGTGCCGGTCCCGCGTTCCCCCCGCGGCCAGCCGATCCAGGTACATGCGGCCGCCGAGCGCACGCACCGCGCGCGACAGCCGCTCCGGTGTGGACACCGCGTCGTCATCGGCGAGCACGGCGTCGATGGTCAGGTCAGGTGCGTGGCCGGAGAGTACGTGCAGATGCTGCTCCGGGGAGAAACCGCCGGTCTCCCCGGGCTGCGGCACCAGGTTGAGCACCACCACGCGGACGCCCCGGCAGGTCACCAGGGCGCGGTGCAGCTCCGGCACCAGCAGGTGCGGCAGCACGCTGGTGAACCAGGAGCCGGGGCCGAGCACCACCAGGTCGGCCTCGGCGACGGCACGCACCGCCTGCTCGCAGGCCACCGGCTCGGCCGGGGACAGCCGCACGCGCTGCACGCGGCCGGGGGTGGTGGCGACCGCGACCTGGCCGCGGATGCGGCGCACCGCGCCGGGGTCTCCGTTCAGGCCGGTCACGTCGGCCTCGATGTCCAGCGGGCCGGTGCACATCGGCAGCACCCGGCCGCGCACGCCGAGCAGCTCGCCGGCCGCGTCCAGCGCGGCCACCGGGTCGCCGAGCACGTCGACCAGCCCGGCCAGCAGCAGGTTGCCGACGGCGTGGCCGGCCAGCGCGCCGTCGCCGCGGAAGCGGTGCTGGAAGACGTCGACCCAGGGCGCGCGGACGTCGGCGAGCGCCGCCAGGGCCATCCGCAGGTCGCCCGGCGGGAGCATGCCGAGCTCGCGGCGCAGCCGCCCCGAGGAGCCGCCGTCGTCGGCCACCGTGACCACCGCGGTGACGTCGCCGGTCAGCAGGCGCAGCGCGGACAGCGTGGCGTGCAGCCCATGGCCCCCGCCGAGCGCGACCGCCCTCACCCGGCGGCCCTCACTCACGCCCCAGGTCCCGGTGCACGACCTTGGCCGTCACCCCGTCCTCGTTGGCCAGCCGGCCGGCCAGCTCCTCGGAGATCGCGACGCTGCGGTGCTTGCCGCCGGTGCAGCCGACGGCGAGCGTCAGGTAGCGCTTGCCCTCGCGCCGATAACCGCCGCTGACCAGGCGCAGCAGCTCGTGGTAGCGGTCGAGGAACTCCCCCGCGCCCTCCTGGGACAGCACGTAGTCACGCACCTCGTCGTCGCGTCCGGTGAGCTCGCGGAGCTCGGGGATCCAGAACGGGTTCGGCAGGAAGCGGACGTCCACCACCATGTCCGCGTCCATCGGCAGGCCGTACTTGTACCCGAACGACAGCACGGTAACCCGGGTACGGGTGGACGACTCGCTGCCGAACGCGTCCTCGATGGTCGAGCGGAGCTGGTGCACCGACAGCCCGGAGGTGTCCACGATGAGGTCCGCCTCGGCACGCAGCGGGCCGAGCACGGCGCGCTCGGCGGCGATGCCGTCCACCAGGCGGCCGTCGCCCTGCAGCGGGTGGCTGCGGCGGACGGCCTCGAACCGGCGGATGAGCACGGAGTCCGAGGCCTGCAGGAAGAGCACCCGCGGCTTGTACCCGCGGGCGTCGAGGTCCTTGATGACCGAGGCCAGGTCGTCGGTGAACGCGCGGCTGCGCACGTCCATCACGACGGCGACCCGGGTGACGGCGCCGCTGGCCTGGGCGCCGAGCTCCACCATGGTGGAGATGAGCTCGGGCGGCAGGTTGTCCACCACGAACCAGCCGAGGTCCTCCAGCACCTTGGCCGCCGTGCTGCGGCCGGCGCCGGAGAGCCCGGTCACCACCGCCACCTCGATACCCGGTCCCGCCGCCGTCATGTGCCTCACCCCTTGTCCTCCGCGCTGCCCGCGCCGGTGTGGTCCGGCGCGAGGGCGGCGAGCACCGCCTCGGCCGTGCGGCGCCCCACGCCGGGCACCTCGACGATCTGCTCCACGGTGGCCGCGCGCAGCTTGCGCAGCGAGCCGAAGTGCCGCAGCAGCGCGGCCCGGCGGCCGGCGCCCAGGCCGGGGATGTCGTCCAGCTCGGAGGCGGTCATCCCGGCGGACCGCTTCTGCCGGTGGTAGGCGATGGCGAACCGGTGTGCCTCGTCGCGGACCCGCTGCAGCAGGTACAGGCCCTCGCTGGTGCGGCCGAGCACCACGGGATCGGGCTCACCGGGCAGCCACACCTCCTCCAGTCGTTTGGCCAGGCCGGCCACCGCCACGTCGGTGATGCCCAGCTCGGCCATCACGTCCGCCGCGGCCGCCACCTGCGGGGCACCGCCGTCCACCAGCAACAGGTTCGGCGGGTACGCGAACCTGCGGGGCCGCCCGGTCTCCGGGTCGATCCCCGGCCGGTCCTCGGCGCCCTCGCCGGGGGCGCCGTCCGCCGCGGCGCCGTTGATCGGAGGCCGCGCGGCGTCCTTCTGATACCTGAGGAAGCGCCGCCGCACGACTTCTGCGACGGAGCCCACATCGCCACCCTGGGCGCCCTCGCGGACCGCGAACCGACGGTACTCCGCCTTGCGGGCCAGGCCGTCCTCGAAGACGACCAGGGAGGCGACCACGTCGGAGCCCTGCACGTGGCTGACGTCGATGCACTCGATGCGCAGCGGCGCGGTGTCCAGGCCGAGGGCCTCCTGGATCTCCTGCAGCGCCGCCGATCGGGCCGTGAGGTCGCCGGCCCGGCGCAGCTTGTGCAGGGTGAACGCCTCGGCGGCGTTGCGGGCCACGGTCTCGGCCAGGGCCCGCTTGTCGCCACGCTGCGGCACCCGGATGCGCACCCGGGAGCCGCGCAGCCGGCCGAGCCAGGTGGCGAACACGTCGACACCCTCGGGCAGCTCGGGGACCAGCACCTCCTTGGGCACCGGGCTGCCGCCGACATCGGCCTGCTCGGCGAGCGCGGCCTGCTCGCCGTAGAACTGGCTGAGGAACTGGCCGACCAGGCCGGCGGTGTCCACCGGCTCCACCTTCTCCACGACCCAGCCGCGCTGGCCGCGGACCCGGCCGCCGCGCACGTGGAACACCTGGACGGCGGCCTCCAGCTCGTCCTCGGCGAACGCCACCACGTCGGCGTCGGTGCCGTCGCCGAACACCACGGCCTGCTTCTCGAGCGCCCGGCGCAGCGCCCCCAGGTCGTCGCGCAGGCGGGCGGCGCGCTCGAACTCGAGCTCGGCCGAGGCGGCCTGCATCTGCTTCTCCAGGCGGCGCATCATGAGGTCGGTGCGGCCGGCCAGGAACTCGCAGAAGTCCTCGACGATGTCGCGGTGCTCCTCGGCGGTGACCCGGCCGACGCACGGCGCGGCGCACTTGCCGATGTAGCCGAGCAGGCACGGCCGGCCCATCTGGCCGTGCCGCTTGAACACCCCGGCGCTGCAGGTCCGCGCGGGGAACACCCGCAGCAGCTGGTCCAGCGTCTCCCGGATCGCCCAGGCGTGCGCGTACGGGCCGAAGTAGCGCACGCCCTTCTTGCGCGGGCCGCGGTAGACGTGCAACCGCGGGAACTCCTCGTGCAGGGTCACCGCCAGCACCGGGTACGACTTGTCGTCGCGGTAGCGGACGTTGAACCGCGGGTCGAACTCCTTGATCCAGTTGTACTCCAGCTGCAACGCCTCGACCTCGGTGGACACCACGGTCCACTCGACGGCCGCCGCCGTGGTCACCATCTGCCGGGTGCGCGGATGCAGCAGCGTGAGGTCGGCGAAGTAGGAGTTGAGCCGGCTGCGAAGGGTCTTCGCCTTGCCGACGTAGATCACCCGGCCGTGGGCGTCGCGGAACTTGTAGACGCCGGGGGCCTCGGGGATCGTGCCCTGCGCGGGCCGGTACGTGGTCGGATCTGCCATGGCGTCGTCCAGCCTACGAGCCGGCACCGTCCATCACGCACGTGCACCGAGACCTCGCACCCGCACGTGCACCCCGCGGGCCCCGGGCGCGGGGTGTCCGGCGCGCCCGGGAGCCCGGGGGTTCAGGCCAGGGTGATCTCCTCGCCGGAGACGGTGACCTCGACGGCGGCGAGCGGGCCGTTGGCCGGGCCCTTCTTGACGCTGCCGTCGGCGGCGGCGAACTGGCTGCCGTGGTTGGGACACGTCATGACGCCGCCCTGCGGCGGCTCGACCTGGGTGCCCTGGTGGGTGCAGGCGGGGTTGTACGCCTTGATCTGGCCGGCCGTGGGCTGCACGAGCAGCACCGGGCCGCCGTCGCCCTCGACGATGATGCCGCCGCCGACCGGGACGTCCGACATCTTGGCGAGGACCCCGGCGGTGCCGCCACCGCCGGGCGTGGTGGCCGCGCCGCCGCCGGTGGTGGTGGCACCCGCGCCCGACCCGGAGCCGGTCCCGGTGCCC
>DASWTI010000454.1:0-3872 GCA_036402215.1 Pseudonocardiaceae bacterium | reverse complement strand
CTCGTCGCCCTGCTCGGCGTGCTGCGGGCCGGCGGCGCCTACGTGCCGCTCGACGACTCCGTGCCGCCGGCCCGGCTGCGCGCCATGGCCGAGGACGCCGGGGTGCGCGACGTGGTGGTGCTGCCCGGCAGCGTGTGCCGGGTCCGCCGGCTGCGCAACCGCTTCGACCTGGACCCGGCCGGCGCCGCTCCGGCCGACGTCCCGCCACCGGTCCCGGTGACCGGCGGCGACTGCGCGTACGTCATGTTCACGTCGGGCTCCACCGGGCGGCCCAAGCCGGTGGCGGTGCCGCACCGCGGCGTGGTGCGCCTCGCGTACTCCGACCTGGTCGCCCAGCGGCCGCGGCCCGGCGACCGGGTGCTGCACGGGTACGGGCTGTCCTCCGACGCCTCCACCATCGAGATCTGGTCCGCGCTGCTCGGCGGCGCCTGCCTGGTGCTGGTGGACCGCGACGAGCTGCTCTCCCCGATGGCGCTGCGCGAGCGCATCCGCGACGAGCGGGTCACCGTCGCCTACCTGACCACCGGGGTGTTCCACCACGTGGCGCGCACCCGGCCGGAGGCGCTGCGCACCCTGCGCTTCGTCTCCGCCGGCGGCGAGGCGATGGACCCGGACCTGGCGCGCGCGGTGCTCGCGGCCTGCCCGGACACCACCGTCGTCAACTTCTACGGCCCCACCGAGAACACCGTGGTGTCCACCGCGCACCTGGTCGCCGGGGTGCCGCCGGGCGCCACCTCGGTGCCCATCGGGCGGCCGCTGGAGCACGTCACCTGCCATGTGCTGCACCCGGACGGCGCGCTGGCCGGCGTCGGCGAGACCGGCGAGCTGTACGTCGGGGGCGAGGCCGTGGCCCTCGGCTACCTCGGCGACCCCGAGCTCACCGCCGACCGCTTCGTGGACGACCCGTTCACCCCGGGCGGGCGGCTCTACCGCACCGGCGACCGCGCCCGCTGGCGGCCCGACGGCGACCTGGAGTACCGCGGCCGGGCCGACCGGCAGGTGAAGCTGCGCGGCCACCGCATCGAGCTGGACGGCGTGGAGGCGCGGCTGCGGGCCTGCGAGTCCGTCGGCGAGGCGGTGGTGGACGTCGTGGACGGGGCGCTCGTCGGCTTCGTCACCCCGGCCGTGCCCGGCGTGCCGGTGCCGGTGCACGACGTGCGCCGCGACCTCGCCTCCTGGCTGCCGGCACCCGCCGTGCCGGGCCGGCTGGTGGAACTCGCCGAGTTCCCGGTGGCGGCCGGCGGCAAGGTGGATCGCCGGCGGCTGCTCGCCGGGCTGGCCTCGGACGGCTCTCCGGCCGACGTGCCGGACGGCAACGGCCCGCGCGACGAGCTGGCCGACGCGCCGCCGCTGCTGCGCGCGCTCGCCGAGGTCTGGCACACCGTGCTCCGGGTGCGGCCGCGCCCCACCGACGGCTTCTTCGAGCTCGGCGGCGACTCGCTGCTCGCCGCCGAGGTGGTCAACCGGACGATCGCCGTGCTCGGCCTGGACGCCCGGCACGGCAGCGCCCTGGTGCGCGGCCTGCTGCGGGAGCCCACGCTCGACGGCTTCGGCGAGGCGGTGGCGGCGCTCGGCACCACCGCCACGGCCACCTCGGCGCCCCGGGGCCGGGACTTCCTGGCGGACGCCGCGCTCGGCTTCGAGCCGCCGCCCCCGCTGGGGCCGCCACCGGACTGGCGGCGGCCGCGCGCCGTGCTGCTCACCGGCGCCAGCGGCTTCGTCGGCGCGTTCCTGCTGGACCGGCTGCTGCGCCGCACCGGAGCCGTGGTGCACTGCCCGGTGCGGGCCCGCGACGACGCGCACGCCCGGCGGCGGGTGTTCGACAACCTGGCCCGCTACGGCATCACCGTGGCCGACGAGGACCGCGTGGTGTGCCTGGCCGCGGACGTGGCGGTGCCGGACCTGGCGCTCACCGCGGACCGGGTGGCGGACCTGGCCGGGCGGCTCGACCTGATCCTGCACTCCGCGGCCAGGGCCAACTTCCTGTACCCGTACCAGGCGCTGCGCCCGGCGAACGTCGAGGGCACCCGCGAGCTGCTGCGGCTGGCCGCGCCGCGCCGGGTGCCGCTGCACTTCCTGTCCACCATCGCCGTGGTCGCCGGCTTCGGCAGCGCCGGCGTGCGGCACGTGGACGAGGACCTGCCGCTGGCGTACCCCGAGCACCTCACGATGGGCTACGCGGAGAGCAAGTGGGTGGCCGAGCAGCTGCTGCGCAACGCCTCCGCCGCCGGCCTGCCGGTCACCGTGCACCGGCCGTACGAGATCACCGGCGACCGCCGCACCGGCGCCTGCAACACCGAGACCGCGATCTGCTCGCTGTTCAAGATGATCGCCGAGACCGGCCTGGCGCCGGACATCCCGCTGCCGATGGACTTCGTGCCGGTCGACCACGTGGCCGACGTGATCACCCACCTGGCCACCACGGTGCCGGCCATCGGGCGCACCTACCACCTGACCAACCCGAACCCGTCCTCGCTGGCCACCGTGCTCGACCGGATGCGCGCCGCCGGCCACGAGATCGCCGAGCTGCCGTACGACGCCTGGGTGACCGAGCTGGTGCGGCACGTCGCCGAGCACCCGGCGAGCGCCACCGCGCCGTTCGTCTCGCTGTGCGTGGACCGCGGCAACCACGCCGACATGTCCGTCAAGGAGATGTACTTCGAGGGCACCTTCCCCACGCTGGGCCGCGCGAACCTGGAGCGCGACCTCGCCGGCAGCGGGCTGGTCTGCCCGCCGGTCGACGCCGGCCTGCTCGACCACTACCTGGAGTTCTTCCACAGCAGCGGCTACCTGCGCCGCCCCGAGAGGAGGCGGGCGTGACCGCTCGTTCGCTCACCGACACCTACGGCCTGTGCTACCGCCGCGCCCACGAGGCCGGCGCCCGCCCCGGGGAGACCCTGCTGACCTACGGCTTCCGCGACGGCAGCTCGTACAGCGAGGACGTGGCCACCTACTTCGGCGGCCCGGAGTCCTTCTGGCGGGTGGACACCATGGCCTGCGCCCTGGCCACCGGCCGGGTGCTCGCCGTCGGCTGCGGCATCGGCCGGCACGCCGCCGAGGTGGCCCGCGCCGGGCACGAGGTGATCGGCCTGGAGCCCTCCGAGGACGCGGTGGCCGTGGGCCGGGCCCGCGGGGTGGACGTCCGCCTCGGCGGGCTGCCGCACCCGCCCCCGGACCTCGGCAGGTTCGACACGCTGCTCTTCGCCGGGGGCGGGCTGCACCTGCTGTTCCTGCCGGGCTTCGGGTCCAAGGTGCTCACCGCCCTCGCCGACCTGGCCAACCCCGGCGCCCGCCTGGTCGGCACCTGCCCGGTGCTGCCCGAGGAGGAGGCCCCCGAGGCGCAGGGCGCCGACACCTACGAGTACCGGCTGCGGGTCGAGTGCGGCGACGAGGTGACCGAGTGGTCGGAGTGGGGCGCCGCCACCCTGCACGGCCCCGAGCAGCTCGACGCCCTGGTGGAGGACACCCCGTGGGTGGTCGAGGAGGTGCGCCGGCTGGAGCCCCCGGACGTGCCGAGCTACCTGGCGGTGCTGCGCCTGACGGAGGCCGGCCGATGACCGTCACCACCATGACCGTGGCCGACGTGTACGGCCGCGCCTACCGCTGGCTGGAGGACAGCGACGGCGTCCCCGGCCGCACCGAGCTGACCTACCAGCTCCAGGACGGCACCAGCTACCGCGAGGACGCCGCGGTCTACTTCGACGGCCCCGCCTCCTGGTTCCCGCCGGACGTGCCGGCCTGCGGGCTCGCCGCCGGGCGGGTGCTGGACATCGGCTGCGGCGCCGGGCGGCACGCGCTCGCGCTGGCCGCCGCCGGGTACGAGGTGGTGGGGCTGGAGCCCTCGGCCGAGGCCGTCGAGGTGGCCCGCCGCC
>DASWTI010000453.1:0-8584 GCA_036402215.1 Pseudonocardiaceae bacterium | reverse complement strand
CGGCGGGCGGCTCCGCTGCCGGTTCTGCCGCCGGTTCCGCTGCTGGCTCCGCTGCCGGCTCCGCCACTGGCCCCGTCACTGGTGCCGCTGGTCCTGCCGCCGGACCGGGGCCGACGCTGCCCGGGGAGCCGGTGGCGTCGGCGCACCGTCCGGCACCCTCCGAGCCCGACGACCGGCCGCTGTCCCCGGGGGACCTGGTGTGCGGCCGGTGCGGCGCCGGCAACTCGCCCACCCGGCGCTTCTGCCGCCGCTGCGCCGCCTCGCTGGTGGAGGCCGCCGTGGTGCGGCGGCCGTGGTGGCACCGGTTCCTGCCGCGCCGCGACCGGCACCTGCGGCGGACCGGCGAACGTCCCCCGGTTCGCCGGCTCCGCGCGGGTGCCGTGCTCGGCGGTGTGTGGCGCGGCCTGCGATGGGCGCTGACGATCCTGCTGGTGCTCGGCCTGCTCGGCTACGCCGTCGTGCCCACGGTCCGCGGCCAGGTCAACTCCGCCGCGCGCTCGGCCTGGTCCGGCGCCCGGTCCGTGGTGGCGCCGCGCGACGTGCCGGTCCGGCCGCCCACCGTGGTGTCCGCCGGTGAACGCGCCGAGCACCCCGCCGCGCACGCCAACGACCTCGCCGACACCACGTACTGGTCGGCGCCCCGCGTGGAGCCGCAGCCGCCGCTGGTGTTCACCTTCGACCGGCCCGTGGAGCTCCGCCAGCTCATCGTGATCAACGGCGCCGGCGTGGACTTCCGGCGGCTGCACCGGGCGGAACGGCTGCACCTGGTGTTCTCCACCGGCCGCACCGCGGACCTCCAGCTGCTCGACTCCCCGGACCGGCAGACCCTGAAGCTGGACAGCGGCCCCGGGGTGACCGAGGTGGAGGTGCACGTCCTGTCCACGTACCCGCCCGCGGACCCCGCCGCCGACGTGGCGATCACCGAGCTCGAGTTCTTCGCCCGGCGGTGAGGGACGGAATCGGTCGCGTCCGTGGTGAGCCGTACCGGACTTCCCGGCGGGTGCCGGCCCCTGCCCACCGTGGTCGGCCCGGAATCCGGCCGTCATCACGGCGCCCGGGTCGCCGGTCAGGTCTGGGGCGGACGGTCCTCGTGCCAGAACGGGGCGGCGAGGACCGGGCCGATGCGGCGCAGTTCGTCGCGGTGCAGGGCGCTGAGACGGGCGAGCACGGCCTCGCCCTCGGGGGACAGGAGGACGCGGACGGCGCGGGCGTCGGCGGGGTCGGGGGTGCGGCGGACGAGGCCGCGTTTCTCGGCGCGGTTGACGAGTTCGACGACGCTGTGGTGGCGCAGTTGCAGGCGCTCCGCCAGCTCCCGCGGCGTGGCCCACTCCCGGCCGGGGAAACCCTTGAGGGCCAGCAACAACTGATACTGCTGCGGGGTGAGACCGTGCGCGCGCACGGCGCCCTCACTGAAGTGCAGGTAGTGGCGGATGCCGAACCGGAACCGGGCCAGGGCCTCGAAGTCCCGCTTGGTCAACGGTCGCGAGCTCATGGACACCTCCATCGGCCGGCCGACGTATCTATCGTAACGCGATACATCGGTAGCGTCCTGGCAGGTGAGCCGGGCCGCGTCAGATCTTGATGACGGTCGCCCGGGTGCCGCACAACGCTTTCAGGTCGTCGGGGTCCGACGTCAGGATCGTCACCGGACGCGCGCTGGCCAGAGCGGTGGCGGCGAGCATCGCGTCGATCGCGTGCTTGTGGCCGTGCAGACCCGCGTCACCCAGGAGGGTGGCGGCCGAGCGGGCGATCGCCTCGGTCACCGGCTCCACCACGAGGCGGGAGAGAGTCCATTCGAGCGCGGGACGGTTCACTCGCGGGTGCACCACCTCGACCAGCGTCGCCGCGCTGGTGGTGACCCGGATGTCGTCGGCCTGCGCCAGGGCGAGCCACACGGTGAGCTCCCGGTCGTGCCGTACGGCCTTGGCAAGCCCTTCGCTGTCCAGGATGAGGGTGCCCGCCGGCCTGGCGGGGAGCCTGCTCATGCCGCGTTCGGATCCGTGGTGCCCAGGTCCTCACGAGCCTGCCGGAGGGCGTCCCGCTTGGCCTCGACCTCCTCGTCGCCGATGGGGCCATGGATGGCTTCGGACACCGCGATCACATCGTTCAGATTGTCCCGTTCGATCTGGCGCCGCACGGCCGCCGCGACATAGGCGGACAACCCTGAGGGGCCGCTGCGGGAGCGGGCCGCCTCGGCGATGTCGCGAGGCATGGTGATGGAGTACTTCTGAGTAGGCTCGCTCATGCCCTTTATCCTACCGTGAATGCCCCTGGCCTACCGTCAGCGCAGGGTGGAGGCGACGACCGTGGGGTCCTCGGCGCCGAGGAAGAAGATGCCGGGGTAGCCGCGGGTCTCGAAGCCCGCGCTGGGGTTGCGGCGCAGGGTGGAGTTCTCGATGCGCATGGTGCCGCTGCGGTCGTTGCTGACGAAGAACACCGCGCCGCCGCCCTCGCGGGCGTTGTTGTCCTCGACGATGGAACCGGCGATGCGCACGGTGAAGCGATCGCCGTCGGCGTAGAGGGCGCCGCCGCTGCCGCCGCCGGGGGTGCCCGGTTTGGCGGGGTTGGCGCCGCGGCCGATGGCGTTGTTGGCGGTGAGGACGCTGTTCAGGATCACCCAGGACACGCCGATGCTGCTGAGGGCGCCGCCGTTGGAGCACTCGCCGCCCTGGAACGTGCTGTTGACGACGTGCACGGGCTGGCCGTCGTGCTGGCTGAGGACGCGGATGGCGGCGCCGCCGAGGTCCGGGCCCGTGCCGTCGCAGCGGTTGCGCTCGAACCGGGCGTTCACCACCTTGAAGCGGCCGCCGCGCACGAACACCGCGCCGCCGCCACCGCCCTCGGTGTCGTCGCCGGTGGAGTTTCCTTCCACCAGCGCGATGTTCTGCACGGTCAGCCGCGGGTGGTCCTGGTCCTGGCAGCGCGAGGTGGTCCAGCCCTGGGCCTTGTCGCACGTGTTCATGTAGAGGATGCGCCGCTGGCCGCCGCCGCTGAGGGTGACCAGGCCGCCGCCGTCGATGACGATGCGCGGACCGGTGGAGTTGCGGATCTTGGCGGTGGCGGTCATGACGATGGTGATCGGGCCGGGGCCGCAGGAGAACGTGATGACGCCGCCGCGGGCGACGGCGGCGACCACGGCCTCGGAGGTGCAGCCGGCCGGGGTGCCGTCACCGACGACGGTGGTGGGCCGGGAGGTGTCCTCGGCCCGGGCCTCGGACGGTACCGGGGCTCCGCCGCTGGGGTTGCCGGCGGTGAACCGCGGTACCGGCGGCGGTGGCGGGGTGGTGGCCGCCGGGGTGCCCTCGCTGGGGGCCGCCGGTGTGGTGGCCCCCAGGTCGCCGAGGGGAACCCTGGTCCTGCTCTCCCCGAGCGTGGGATCGAGGTCCGTCCCACCGCAGCCGGCGAGCAGTCCGAGTACCAGTACCGATGCCGGGAGCGCGACGCTCCGCCTGTTTCTCACGCCGAAGAAGGTAGTCCGATCGGGACGACCCACGTTCGCGGAGGAGGGCTGCGGCGTTCGCACCCCACGCCCGCCCGGCTACCGCCGTACGCACTGGCCGACCGGCGACCAGCAGCCCGACGCCACTCCGGCGCAGATCGAGTTCGCGCGGAACTGGCGGGACACGCCGAAGGTGGTGTTCTCCTCGACGATCGACAAGGTCGACCGGAACACCCGCCTGGGTCACCGGCGACGCGTGCTGGTGGGCGGCGGCACGCCGTTCTTCACCGCGCTGGACAGCTGGGTGAACCTGAAGCTGGTGGAGACGCGGACGTTTCCCGGCGGCGTGGTCCTGACCAGGTACGAGACGAGGTGGTGAGCGCGATTCCGATCAGCGGCAAGATGTTTTCGGCTCCGGGACCCCTTGCGCGAGTGGAGCGGCCGCGGCGCTGCTCGACACTCAGCGTTCAACGCCGGGTGTCGGGTCGTCCATGGGCGAGGTGAACTCCTGCCCGGTGAGCTGGTCGGCAGGCCGCCAGACGTCATCGGCGGCTCGGGTGACTTCGCCTGGGTCACGAGCCATGTCTTCCGCAAGACATGCGCGACGATCCTGGACGACGCGGGGCGGTCAGCGCGGGCGATCGCGGACCAGCTCGCCCACGCCTGAGCATGACGCGGGACGTGTACCTGGGCCGGAAGGTGATCAACGCGGAGAATGCCCGCGCTGGACGCGGCGTTCGCTAGGGGTCACGGGAAAGCGTGAGTAAAGCGGGGAAAGCCCGGAGATACGCGAAACCCCCAGGCCGTTGACCTGGGGGTTTGGTGCGCCGCCAGGGACTCGAACCCCGAACCCGCTGGTTAAGAGCCAGCTGCTCTGCCAGTTGAGCTAGCGGCGCGAGCCCGGTGAGACCGGGCTGCGCGAGCGCGGCGAAACCGTAGCACAGCGGCCGTCGGGGTTCCGAATCGGCTGGCAGGGCCGCCGTGGCCGACCTGTCACCTGGGCGCGACAACCCGAACGGGTGGCGGGGCGTCTACATGGGCAGAAGCATCATCGGCTCGTTGTCGGGGCCGTGATGCACACTGGGTGTCGGGGTCGGAACGAGCTGATCAAGGGGCGGGCGATGCGGGAGTCATGGTCTGGGCGGCGTGCCGCGGTGGCGGGGCTGCTGGCCGCGGTGGGGCTGGTGGGGGCCCTCACCGCGGGCTGTGCGTCGGGTCAGCCGCAGGCCGCGTCCGGCAACGGCGGGGGTGGCGGGGCCCAGGGCGAGGAGCAGCAGGCCGGGGAGCCGGCGCGGCCGGTGGCGCTCACGCTGGCGCCCGCCGACCAGGGCAAGGCCGTCCCGCCGGGCGAGCCGGTCACGGTGACGGCCAAGGACGGCACCATCACGGCCGTCACGCTCACCAACCCCGAGGGCAACGCCGTCGCGGGCCGGCTCAGCCCGGACGCCAGCACGTGGACCGCCACCGAGGTCCTCGGCTACAACAAGACCTACACCCTCACCGCCAAGGCCAAGGGCAGTGACGGCAAGGAGGCGACGAGCACCTCCACCTTCACCACGGTCAAGCCGCGCACCCTGACCTACCCCTCCATGAACCCGCTGGAGGGCCAGGTCGTCGGCATCGGCCAGCCGGTCGCCATCTACTTCGACGAAGCCATCACGAACAAGGACGCGGCCGAGAAGGCGATCACCATCGAGACCACGCCCAAGGTCGAGGGCGCCTTCTACTGGTTCAGCGACAAGGAAGTGCACTGGCGGCCGCAGAACTACTGGGCGCCGGGGACCACCGTCGTCGCGGACATCAAGGTGTACGGCAAGGACCTGGGCAACGGCATCTACGGCCAGGAGGACCGCCGCATCTCCTTCAGCATCGGCGACGCGCTGGTGGCCGAGGCGGACGGCGTGACGCACCAGATGACGGTCAAGGTCAACGGGCAGGTCGTGCGGACCATGCCGACCTCCATGGGCAAGGCGGCCACCCCGACCAGCAACGGCGTCCACGTGGTCACCGAGAAGAACCCGACGCGGGTCATGGACTCCTCGACCTACGGGGTGCCGGTGAACTCCGCGGACGGCTACCGCACGGAGGTGCAGTGGGCCGTGCGCATCTCCAACAGCGGCATCTTCACGCACTCCGCCCCCTGGTCGGTGGGCGACCAGGGCCAGCGCAACGTCAGCCACGGCTGCCTCAACCTGTCGCCGGAGAACGCGAAGTGGTTCTTCGACAACTCCAAGAAGGGCGACATCGTCATCGTCACGAACTCCGGCGGGGAAACCCTGGAGTCGTACGACGGCTTCGGTGACTGGAACGTGCCGTGGTCAGAGTGGGTGGCCGGCGGCAAGAAGTAGGTCCCGCAGCTCCGCGGCGTGCGCGGTGCCCACGGCGACGAACAGGTCGTGGGCCCGCCGCCAGTACGGGGCGGCGGCCGCCGGGCCGTCGAGGTCGTTGACGACGTCCCCCTGCAGGCGGACGGCGTGCGCCTCGCCGAGCCGGTTGCCCAGTTCCACGGACAGCGCGGCGCTCTGCTCGGCGTACTCCAGGGCCTGCGGCAGCTCGCCCATCTGACGGTGCACGTCGGCCAGGTGCCGCAGCACGTTGGCCTGGGCGGTGCGGTCGCGGCCGAGCCGCACGCGGGCCAGGCTCTCCTCCAGGTACGACACGCCCTTGTCCACCTCGCCGAGCCGCGCGAGCACCATGCCGAGCTCGTCGAACGCGGTGTCGATGGCACGCTGCTGGTCCACCTCGGTGGCCAGGCTGATCGCGCGCTCCAGGTGGTCGCGGGCCAGCTCGAACTCGCCGAGCCGCCGGTAGAGCCCGCCGAGGTTCGCCCGGGTGTGCGCCTCGCCTGCGCGGTCGCGGGCCTCCACGCGCAGCACCAGGCTCCGCTCCAGGGTCACCCGGCCGGTGGCCAGGTCACCGCGCTGGCGCTGCACCTCGCTCAGGTTGTTCAGGATCGCGGCCTGCGTCTTGACGTCGCCGGTGGCCTCGGCGGCGGCCAGGGCCTGCTCGAAGTACGCCTCGGCGCCCGCCAGGTCGCCGGTGCGCCGGGTGAGCTCGCCGAGGTTCGCCAGGCCGATAGGCTCGCCGGCCCGGTCGCCGACGGCGCGGCGCAGCGCCAGGCTGCGTTCCAGCAGCCGCCGGCCGGTCTCCACCTGGCCGATCTCGGCGTGCAGGGCGCCGAGGCTGCTCAGCGTGACGGCCTCACCCCACTGGTCGCCGGTGGCCTCCCGGATGGCGAGGGCACGCTCGAAGTAGCCCTGGGCCACCTCGAAGCGCCGCATCTGCAGGTGCGCCACGCCGGCGTCGGTCAGCGCGCGGCTCTCCGCCACCTGGTCGCCTGCCCGGTGCGCGGCCTCGATGGCCACGCGGTTCGCCTCGGCCAGCTCGTGCCAGCGTCCGCTGCCGTTGCAGAACGCGTACAGGGTGGCGGCCAGGTCCACGGTCCGCGCGGCGTCCACGGCCGCGGACTGGCGGACCGAGGCGAGCAGGTTGAGGTGCTCGACCTCCATCCAGTCGAGCGCCTCCGCCCGGTCCGCGAACACCGCGGCGTCCGCCGGGATGTCGGCGTCCGCCGGGCCGTCGGTGGCCGCCAGGCCGCCGGGGAGGGGCGTGGTGGCGGAGTCCGTGGGGCTGGCGGGGCCGGTGGGGCCCGCGGTGGTGGACGAGGACGGTGCGGGGGGCGGCGCGGTGCGGGCCCGGGTGACGGGGCTGATCTGGGCGGCGGCGGCGCGGGCGGAGGCCAGCTGCCAGCGCCAGAGGCGGTCCAGCGCCGCCGTGGCGTCCTCGGCGTGGGCGGCGGCCAGTTCCCGGGCGAGCAGCCGCAGCAGGTCGTGCATGGTGTACCGGCCGGGCACGCGGGTGACCACGAGGTGCCCGGCGGCGAGGCGCACCAGGGCGGCGTGCGCGTCCTCCTCGGGGACGCCGAGGAGGGTGGCGAGCGCGGGCCGGCCGAAGTCGGGGCCGTCCTGGAGGCCGACCAGCCGGAAGGCGCGCGCGGCCAGGGCGTCGTGCGGGTCGGTGCCGGCGACCAGCGCGTCGTAGCTCACCTGCAGCGTCGCCCGCACGCCGACGTCCGCGAGCTGCAGCTCGTCGAGCCGCCGCTGCTGATCCGTGAGCCGCCCCACCAGCCGGGCCACCGAGGGCGCCGGGTCGGCGACGAGCCGCGCGGCGGCGATCCGCAGCGCCAGCGGCAGGTACCCGCACAGCCGCGCCAGCTCCAGCCCGGCCGCGGGGTCCTCGTCGAGCAGCGCGCGTCCGGCGATCCGCCCGAGCAACGCCACTGCCTCGGTGGGGGGCAGCACGTCGATGCGCAGGTGCGCCGCCCCCTCCAGCGCGGTGAGCGGCTGCCGGCTGGTCACCAGCACGGCGCAGCGGGGGTTCGCCGGGATGAGCGGCCGCACCTGGCTGTGGCTCGCGGCGTCGTCCAGGACGACCAGCAGCGAGCGGTGCGCGGTGAGCGAGCGGAACATCGCGGCGGCCTCGTCCACCGAGACCGGGACCTCGCCGGCCCGCACGCCGAGCGCGCGCAGGAACCGGCCCAGCACCTCGGCGGGCGCGAGTGGCGCCAGGCCGGGCGTGGAGCCGTGCAGGTCCACGTAGAGCTGCCCGTCGTCGAAGTGCCGGGCGACCAGGTGCCCGGCCTGGGCGGCGAGCGCCGACTTGCCGACCCCGCCGGTGCCGGTGAGCACGGCCACCGAGACAGTGCGCGGGGCCCGCGGGGTGAGCAGCGCGCTGAGCTGGCGGACCTGCGCGGACCGGCCGGTGAAGTCGCCGGGCGCGGGCGGGAGCTGCGCGGGGCGTGGCGTCAGGTCGGCGGGACGGGCCTCCGCGGACAGCGTGGCCGCGCCGGCCAGCAGTTCCTCGTGCAGCTTCCGCAGCCGTTCGCCGGGCTCGATGCCGAGTTCGTCCACGAACGTGCGGCGGGCGGCCTGGTACGCGGCGAGCGCGTCGGCGCGGCGGCCGGAACGGTAGAGCGCCAGCAGGTACGCGGCGCGCAGCCGTTCGCGCAGCGGGTGCTGGTCGACCAGCAGCGAGATCTCGGGCACCAGCCGCGCGTGGTCGCCGAGCGCCAGCCCGGCCTCGACGTGGTCCTCGACGACGCCGAGCCGCTCCTGCTCCAGCGCCACGACGGCCTGGTCGATCGAC
>DASWTI010000452.1:0-18727 GCA_036402215.1 Pseudonocardiaceae bacterium | reverse complement strand
CGACGCCCCGCTGTTCGCCGGCCCGCTGTCGCTGCCCGCGCTGCCGCGGGTGTCCACCACGCTGGAGGAGATGTTGTGGGTCAACGGGTGAACCGGCGGGTGGTGGCGGCGCTCGCCGCGCTGACGGCGGCCGCGGCGGTGTTCGCCGGCTGGTCCGGCTGGGGCTGGTACGCGGCGGCGAACGACGAGTCGCTGGGTTACGCGGTGGCGCGCGACGAGGCGCTGCGCGCCGGGCGGGAGCACATCGCGCGGCTGACCACCCTGGACCACCGGGACGTGGACGCCGGGATCGCCGGCTGGCTCGACGTGTCCACCGGCGCCCTGCACGAGGAGCTGTCGCGCACCGACGAGAAGACCCGGACCACGCTGCGCGAGGGCGCCGCGGTGTCCACCGGGACCGTGCTGGACGCCGCGATCAGCGAGCTGGACCAGCGGGCCGGCACCGCCCGGATGCTCGCCTCGGTGGAGATCACCGTGACCAAGGAGGGTGCGGCCCCGGCGACCAAGCGCAACCGCTTCGTCGCCCAGCTCACCCGGACCGACGCCGGCTGGAAGCTGAGCGCCATCGACCAGGTGCCGCTGGGCACCCGCTGACCTCGCTGACAGGAGCATCGCGGTGAGCCCCGTGAACGGCACCAGGATCGACCTCGACCGCCCCGGCGCGGAGCCCGTCCGTGAGGCCACGCCCACCGACGCCACGCCCACCGACGCCACGCCCACCGACGGTGACGCTGCCGGCCACCCCACGCCCGCCGGGGCCGCGGCCGACGGTGACGCCGCACCGGAGCCGGCCGCGGGCGAGGCCGCCACCTCGGCGTCCGATGGGGACGACGAGCCG
Organism: Pseudonocardiaceae bacterium; assembly: GCA_036402215.1. Classification (GTDB taxonomy): domain Bacteria; phylum Actinomycetota; class Actinomycetes; order Mycobacteriales; family Pseudonocardiaceae; genus DASXTS01. Next base: position 17,889 of record DASWTI010000452.1, on the reverse strand, counting down.
CCCGCCCCGGAACCGGCGACCGCCGAGCCGGAAGCGACGACCACCGACGCGGAAGCGGCCGCGGCCGACGCGGAGCCGGCGCCACCGGACGGAGGCCCGGCGCGACGCCGGCGGGTGCCGGTGGCCGTCGTGCTCGCCGTTGCCGCCGTGGCTCTGACCGGGCTGGGCGTCTGGTTCACCCTGGAGGCGCGCGCCGTCCGGGACACCCCGGCCGCGGCCAACACCGCGCTGGTGGACACCGGCACCACCGCCGAGGTGAGCGCCGCGCTGACCTCGTCGCTCAACAAGCTGTTCTCGTACTCCTACGACAAGCCGGAGGTCACCGAGCGGGCCGCGGCCGAGGCCCTGCGCGGCCCGGCGCTCGACACCTACAACCAGCTCTTCGCCCAGGTGCGCGAGCTGGCCCCGCAGCAGAAGATCGTGCTCACCACGCGCGTGGTGCACATCGCCGTGCAGAGCATCAGCGGCGACCGCGCGCAGGTCCTGGTCTTCCTCGACCAGTCCGCCACCAGGGCCGACAACAACACCACCAGCACCGGCGCCGCCCAGCTCTCGGTCACCGCGCAGCGGCAGGGCGCGAGCTGGGTGATCATCGACCTGACCCCGCGCTGAGGGCGGAGAAATGCTCCCGATCCAACAAGACGATCAAAAGGGATTGTGCCGGAAACAGAAAAACTTCGGCGCCCGAGAAAATGGCCGTGCGGGTTCTTGTGCATCACATTACCGGCGGGTAATCTCAGGGTCAGCAGCGCGTGAAGGTCGGGGTCCGAACGCTGTGGACAACCCACCGGGAAATGATCGGCCGATTAGTCTCCCTCGGCTGGTCGGACGGGCCGTGACCGGCCCGGACGTGATCCGGCCATGGCGCGCTGCGAGATCGCCACAAGTGCCGGATATCGCTCTTGGAGGAATGATCACTATGCGCAGACGCGTAATGGGAATTCTCGCGGCCTTCGGCCTGGCGGCCGCTTCCGTCGTGCTCGGCTCCGGAACGGCCCACGCGGCCACCTGGACGGTGACGCCGGTCGGGCCGTACAGCGCCGCGTCGACCACCACCCTCGTGCTGACCGACACCAGCACGGGCACCCAGCTCAACTGCACGTCCGGGACGGCCTCGGGCCAGGCCGGGCCCGTCGTCGTCGACCGCCTCGCCACGATCACCGGCTCCACGTGGAGCAACTGCAGCGGCCCGAGCGGCATCACGTTCAACGTCGCCCACGCCGGCACCTGGGCGATCCACGGCCTCAGCCACTCCGGCGGCGTGACGCAGGGGACGATCAGGAACATCGCGGCCCGGCTGTCCGGCCCGTTCTGCTCGGCGACCGTGTCCGGCACCGTGAACGGCAACTACACCAACGGCACCGGCATCCTCAACGTGGTGGCCGCCGGCTCGACGCTGCGGATCAGCAACGTCAGCGGCTGCTTCGGCCTGCTCCGCAACGGTGACGGCGCGACGTTCGTCGGCTCGTACCGCGTCACCCCGGCCTTCACCGTGGGGTACACCCCCTGACCGATGACGTGACACCGCATGACCTCGACCGCCCGGCCGGCTCACCCCCGGCCGGGCGGTCGGCCCCATGAGGGGCCGGACGGACGAAAGGACCGCTGGATGGGACACCTCCGCAGGGCCGCCGCGCTGACGGTGGTCGGCGCCGTGGCGGCCGGGCTGCTCACCGGCAGCTCCGCGCTCGCCGGCGACGTCGACATCCAGGTCGTCCACACCTGCGGCTTCCCGTCCGGCGACCAGCAGACGACCATGCGCATCCGGGCCACCCTCCCGGACACCGCGGTCGTCGACGACATCGTGATCCCCACCGGTGCGATCGTCACGGTGTCCGTCCCGCGTCCGGTGCTGGACGAGCTCTCCGCCCAGGGGGCGGTCAGCGTGGCCGCCGACACCGAGCTGCTGGTGAACGTCGACGACAGCGGCACCGCGGTGGAGTCCTACTGGTTCCTGCCGGCCCCCGCCACGCCCATCCCGGCCGAGGGCGAGCTGCCGCTGGACGCCACCGGCGACGGCGGTGCCGTGCTGCCGATGAACGTGGGCGCCCTGCTCTTCGTGGCCGCCGACCTCACGCTGACCCTGAACGCGCAGCGCGAGGACGGCTCGTCCCTCGACCCGGTGCGGGTCACGTGCACGCTCAACGTCGACCAGGACGGCTTCCTGGGCATCGTGATCGTGGAGGACGGCGACATCGGCCCGCCGCCCGGCACCCCGGAGGAGTGCGGCGACATCCCGCCGATCGGGGAGGGCCTCGCCACCGGCTGCAGCTTCGTCACCGGCTACTCCAACGTCACCAAGTTGAACGGCGCCGTGCGCATCAACCCGGCACTGATGAACATCGCGCTCAACAACTTCGAGTTCGAGGACGGAAACCTCCTCATCCAGAACAACGTGGGTGACCTGCCGGCCGGCGGGCTGCCACCGGCCACCGGCACGTTCCTGGCGTTCGGCTTCATGCCGATCAAGGCGACGATGGAGATGCTCCAGGTGGGTCCGATCCCGGTGCGGCAGGTGGCCCAGGGCGTGCCCCCCTTCGACTACTACGTCGAGGCCACCGCGCGGATGGACCTGCGGGTCCGCGACGTCATGGTCAACGGCATGCCGCTCGACGTCGGCCCGAACTGCCGCTCGGCCGAGCCGATGGTGGTGAAGCTCGTGGGCGGCACGCCGGAGTACACGAACATCCTGTTCGGCGGCCCGTTGTACGGCATCGCCACCATCCCGCCGTTCAGCGGCTGCGGGGTCAGCGAGGACCTCGACCCGCTGCTGTCCGGCTCGGTCTCGGGCCCCGGCAACTACGTGCGCATGCAGCAGGGCAACATCTGCGCGCCGTCGGACCCCTGGTTCTGCCCGCCGGTGGTGTCCGAGCCGACGCTCACGCCGCAGGCCCCGGCCAGCGCCCCCGGCTGACCGGCTGCCCGGCCAACGCCCCCGGCTGACCCCTGCCGGCGCAGGCGCGGCGGCCGGCACCTCACGGCAGGACCACCCACCGTCCCGCCGTGATGGCCGGTGGGCGCGGTCAGGGCTGGCGGACGGAGGTGCGGGGCGCCGGCAGCAACTCGCCGAGGCCCTCGGCCGGAGGCGGCGCGGGCCGGGGCGCGGTGGCGGCCGCGCGCAGCACGATCTCCAGCTGGAAGCGCGCGTCCGGGTCCTCCAGCAGGCCGCCGAACGCCGTCTCCAGCTGCCGCATGCGGTAGCGCACGGTCTGCGGGTGCACCGTGAGCCGGGTGGCGATGTCCGGCACGCTGCCCTGCGCGTCCAGCCAGGCCCGCAGCGTCTCCAGCATGCGCTCCCGCTGGCGCGCGGTCAGGCCCTCCAGCGGCGCGAACAGCCGCCGTTCGAGCTGCGCGACGAGCGGGGGGTCGGAGTGCACGAGCAGCGTCGCCAGGTGGTCGGCGCAGAACACCACGCGACCGGCGCCGAGCAGGCCCTCCTCGGCGAGCACCAGGCCCCGGCGCGCCCAGCGCAGCGAGTCCGCCGCGGAGTCCAGCGGCACGCACGGGCCGACCGCGAGCCGGGCGCCGGCGAGCGCCGGGCGGATCCGGGCCAGCCGGGAGCCGGTCAGCTCGCCGGGTACCAGCAGGTGCGGCTCCATGCCGTCCAGCTCGGCCAGGATGTCGCCGTCCAGGATCGGCCGCCGCTGGTTGTGACCGGTGCCGGGCAGCGGCTGCGCCGCGATCACGGTCACCTCGGCGGGCAGCACCCAGCCGGTGAGCTGGGCCAGCTCCGCGATGGCCCTGGCCGGCGCGGGCGGCTGCTCCAGCACGAGCCGCAGCAGGCGGCGGCGCCAGGTCTCCAGCGCGCCCGCCGTGCAGGCCTTGGCCTCCAGGTAGCCGTCGAGCGCCACCGAGGCCAGCTCGTCCATGAAGGCGAACAGCCGGTCGGCGAGCTGCGACATGACCAGCGAGGACAGGCCGTTGCGCTTGCCGACGGACATGATGCGCCGCCAGGCCACCCGGGCGCCGACCCGGTGCGCGGCCTGCAACGCGTCCAGGCTGCGGCCCTCGCGCATCTCGTTCTGGCCGAGCTTGCGGTGCACGTCGTGGCACTCGTGCGCGGAGCACTCGGGGTCGATGATCTGGTCGACGAACAGCCCGATCGCGTACTGCACCCCGGCCTGGATGGAGCGGCCGTAGGGGCCGTTGAGCGGGCGGGCGTACTCCGGGATCGTCGAGCGGATCTCCTCCACGATCTCGCTGGCCAGGCTGGGGAGTTCCGGCTTGAACATCTCCACCAGGCCGCGCGTCAGCACCGCGCCGGACCCGCTGTTCTCCTGCCTGGAATCGACCCGGGGTTCCACCCGCATCGCAGCTCCTTTGCTCCGCCCACGACAAGTTAGCCCCACTTTGCGGTGAGCCCACAAGAGCGGAAGCATTCTTGTCATACCTCACCAATACGTTCCGGGGAGGCTGTACGCGGGTGACAAAGGCATCGTGCCTGGTCGTCGGCACATTCAGTGCGACCTGTTCCAACAGGTTACGCCGCGGCCGGCTCCGGAACTCGTCGCGGCCGGTCGGCCGGCGCCCGGCGGAAACGCGTGCGGTGCAGCCACCACTCCGCGATCAGCAGGTTCACCACCCAGCTCAGCCAGGTGGACACGCCGATCGCCTGGGCGAGCACCGGGTCCGGCGTGGCCGTCGCGTCCGCCGTGAGCGTCTCCGGGGCGAACACCACGATGCACGCCACGCCCCACAGCCGGTTCGCCACGATGGAGAACGCCAGCGCGAAGCTGCGAATCATCCACTCGCGGTGCTCGGCGACGCTGCGTCGCCGGGCCGCCCGGTAACCGGCGATCGTGGTGCCCAGCCAGAGCAGCGCCAGGAGCGTGTTGGCCGTGCGCTGGTTCGCCCCCCAGGCCCCGAACGGGGTGATGGTGAGCACCACCAGCGAGGCCGGGATCGCGCCGGCGAACACATAGGCGCGGCCGCTCCAGCGGTGCACGTCCGGGCGGCGGGCGCGCAGCCAGGGCCAGACCTGCAGGCAGGCCGCGGTCAGCGCCACCGAGCCGAACACGATGTGCGCCACCAGCATCGGGTAGTACCAGCCGTACCCCTCGGGCACCGGCAGCCGGGCCCGCGCCGGGTCGAGCGTCAGGTACGGCGGCACCGAGAAGGCCAGGAACACCACGGTCAGCACGGCCAGCGGCCCCACCCAGGGCCGCCGCAGCAAAGACCGCCGGTTCGTGTATATCATACACCAAGCGTATGTCATACGCTGCCTTAGCATCAAGGCGATGACGAACGCCGCCGCGAGCGGGCTCCAGGCCGTGTGGGAGGCGCACGGCCGGCCGGACCCCGAACCCCGCCAGGGCCTCAGCCGCCGCCGGATCGTGGCCGCCGCCATGGAGCTGGCCGACGCCGAGGGCCTGGCCGCCGTGTCCATGGCGCGCGTCGCCGCCCGCGTCGGGTTCACCACCATGTCGCTGTACCGCCACGTGCGGAACAAGGACGAGCTGCTGCTGTTCATGCAGGACGCCGCCCTCGGCCCGCCGCCGCCGCGCGACCCGGACCCGACGGACTGGCGCTCCGAGCTCGAGTGGTGGGCCGGCGAGGTGGTCGCCGCGTTCCGGGCGCACCCGTGGGTGTTGCAGACCATCGCCCTGTTCGGGCCTCCCGCCACGCCGAACCAGCTCACCTGGCTGGAGCTGGGGCTGCGCGCCCTGGGCGGGACGGCGCTCACCGAGCCCGAGAAGGTCGCCACCATGCTGCTGATCGACGCGCACGTCATCGGCGACATCCAGTTCGGCGGCGCCGGGCCGGAGCACTCGGTGGACGAGCTGACGGACTACGGCGCGCTGCTCGCCCGGATGCTCGACCCCGCCCGGTTCCCGGCCGTGCTGCGCGCCGTGCACGGCGGCGCCTTCGAGCCCGGCGACGACCCCGCGGCCGACCGGGACGAGACGTTCCGGTTCGGCCTGGCCCGCATCCTGGACGGCGTGCAGGCGCTGCTGGACTCGCGCCGCTGAGCTCCTCGCCGCTGGTTCCCCGCCGGGTTCCCGCCGCCGAACTCCCGCCGCTGGGCTCCGCCGCCGGGTTCCCGCCGCCGAACGCCCCCTCGGTGCGGGGGAGGCCGTCGGTGGCCCGTGTCATGGTCGGTGGTGACCGATCGGCGACCGGAGGAGGTGTTCCGGGTGCGGGCACCCGAGACAACCGAATGGCTGGACCAGTGGGCCGAGGAGCCGCGCGCCCAGGCGGCGGAGCTGGCCGACCTGGTGGAGTCCACCGTCGACGGCGCCACCGCCGCCGTGAAGTGGAAGCGCCTCACGTACACCGTGGACGACGACTACCACCACTGGCTGTGCGCCGTGGCCGTGTCCAGGCGCGGCGTGGACCTGGTGTTCCACAAGGGCTCCCTGCTGCCCGACCCGGAGTCCCTGCTCCAGGGCGAGGGCCGCTATCTCCGGCAGCTCCCCCACGCCGACGTCATGGCCCACCGCGACGCCACGCGCACCTTGCTGCGCGAGGCCCTGGCCCGCCGCACCGACCTGTGACGGACGGCCCGCCGCACGGACGTGGGGCGGCAGCGCCCGGCCCGCCGCACGGACCTCTGACGGCAGGACCTGGCCCGCCGCACGGACCTCTGAGGGCAGGGCCCGGGACGTCGCGCGGACGTAGGACGGGCCGGGCCTGCCCACCGTACGGGCGTGCCGGCGCAGCCTGGCCACTGCACGGACGTGGAACGGCCAGGCCTGCCCGTCCACGGACAGGTGCCGGCCGGGTCCTGCGCACCCACCGCTCGACCTGGGGTCGAGGAGGGGGGCGGACACTGCGGGGATGCTGCACGCCGAGCTGGCGCGGGCCGCGGCCATCACGCGGGAGGTGGTGGGCGGGGTGGACGATCGTGACCTGGGGCGGCCGACGCCGTGTGCCGGGCTGGATGTGCGGGGCGTGCTGGACCACCTGATGGGCGTGCTCACGGTGGCCGACCGGGCCGGCCGGAAGGTGGCGCAGCTGCCGCCGGAGGAGCTGTGGGTGGACCGGATGACCGGGGACTGGCGCGGGCGCTTCGACGCGCTGGTCGTCGCCGCCGAACGGGCCTGGGGGACGGACGCGGCGTGGCTCGGGGGCACCGAGCTGCTGGGCCGCCCGTTCCCGGCGGCCGACGCCGGGCGCAAGCTCATCGGTGAGCTGCTGGTCCACGGCTGGGACGTGGCGCGGGCGACGGGGCGGGCGTACCACCCGGACCCGGCCGTGACGGCCACCGTGCACGAGTACTTCGCCCGCAGCTTCGCGGCCGAGCGCCGGCCGGGTGCCTGGGGCGCCGAGGTGCCGGTGGCGCCCGACGCCACGGAGTTCGACCGCGTGCTCGGCCTCAGCGGCCGTGACCCCGGCTGGACCCCCTGACCCTGCCCCACGAACAGGGAACGGCCCGCATGACCTCCGGCCGCACCGCCACCGGCACGAAGGCCACCGGCCCGCACCATCACGACCACGACACGAAGACCCACCGGCCCCATCACCGGCACGAAGCCCATCGGCCGGCCCGTACACCCGCGCCCGGCAGCCCACACGCGGCCTGCTCGCACCCCTGCGCCCGGCAACTCACACGCCGGCCCTGCTCGCACCCCTGCGCCCGGCAACTCACACGCCGGCCTGCTCGCACCCCCCGCGCCCCGCAGCTCGCACGCCGGCCTGCTGGCAGGCCCGCGTCCCCGCCGGGCGCGAGCCGGGACGCCGGTGCGTGGCCTGGGCACGGCGAGGCGCCGGACCCCACAGGAACGCGTCCACTGTGGACGGTCGCGTGGAGGTTCCGCGGGACCTCACCCGTTCTTCCGCACGCCCCGCTCCTCGGGAACGGCGCGTACGTTCCTGGCCGTGTCGACGGTCGTCATTCCAGGAGGCCGTGCCGCCGGAGCAGCAGCTCACCCATTTCCCGCCCCAGGAGGGCGGCGTCCTCGTTCCCCTCCTGGGCGGTCACGATGGCGCCTTTCAGCAGAATCTGCCACTGGGCGGCGAACCGCTCCGGGTCCTCGATTCCGGCGTCGGCGGCGACCCCGGCGAGGATCGTGCGGATGTTCGCCAGGTGCTTCACGCAGGCCTGCCGAATCGGGCTCTCACGGTCGTGCATCTCCAGCAGGATCGTGACGAACGCACATCCCTCGAAGTCGTCACGACGGAACCACTCGTCGAACAGGTCGAAGCAGGCGAGCAGCTGCCCGGCCGGCGTATCCGCACGTCCGGTGATCTCCCGGACCACCCAGCCGTGCGTCCACACCTCCTCGCGCCGGCGCAGGAAGGCCAGCGCGAGGTCCTCCTTGGACGGGAAGTTCCGGTACAGCGTCATCTTCGCGACGCCGGCCTCGGCAATCACCGTGTCGACACCGACGGAACGAATGCCGTCGCGGGAGAACAGGCCGTAGGCCGCCCGCATTACCCGTTCCCGGCCGGACTCCAGATCAACGGAACCGGATCGGGTGCCGCCGTCACCACTGCTGTTCTCCCCGACCATGGCTACCGTCCCTCGTGCTAGCTGCCGTTCAGGTTGGCAACGGGATTCGATCCGTTACGGGACCTGTCTCACAAGGGACGATGGTCATGTACGACACGGTCGCCCGACCGTGGTGGTCAGCCGTTCACGAGAGGTTCGTGATGTTGCCGTCGTCGTCGATGTCAATGTGGTGTGCCGCGGGGTCCGAGCCGAGGCCGGGCATGGTGCGCATGTCGCCGCAGATCGGGTAGACGAAACCGGCGCCGACCGAGGCGCGCACCTCGCGCACCGGCAGCCGCCAGCCGGTCGGGGCACCCTTGAGGGCCGGGTTCGAGGAGATCGACAGGTGCGTCTTGGCGATGCACACCGGCAGCGAGCCGAAGCCGTTGCGCTCGTACGTGGCGAGCTGCCTGGCGGCCGCCGGCTCGTAGTCCACGCCGTCGGCGCCGTAGACCCGCGTGGCAACGGCCTCGATCTTGTCGCGCAGCGAGGCCTCGTCCGGGTACAGGAAGCGGAACGAGGTGGGCTCCTCGGCGGCCTCGGCCACCGCCTCGGCGAGTTCCACGGCGCCGGCGCCGCCGTCGGCGAAGTGGGTGCAGACGGCGGACCGCGCGCCCGCGGCGGCGGCCAGCTCGCGGATGGCGGCCAGCTCCGACGGGTGGTCGGTCGGGAAGGCGTTGACCGCGACCACGGGCGACACCCCGTGCAGGGCGATGTTCTCGATCTGCTTCACCAGGTTCGCGCCGCCGGCCAGCACCTCGTCCGGGTTCTCCGCGAGCAGCGCCTCGGGCAGCGGGCGCCCGGCCACGATGCGATGCGCCCCGGAGTGGGCCTTGAGCGCCCGCACGGTGGCCACCACGACGGCCGCGTCGGGCCTCAGCCCGGACGCCCGGCACTTGATGTTGAAGAAGCGCTCGGCACCCATGTCGGCGCCGAACCCGGCCTCGGTGATCAGGTAGTCCCCGCAGTGGATGCCGATCAGGTCGGCCACCACCGAGGAGTTGCCGTGGGCGATGTTGCCGAACGGCCCGGCGTGCACCAGGACCGGCGTGTTCTCCAGGGTCTGCATGAGGTTGGGCTTGAGCGCGTCGCGCATGATGGCGGCCATCGCGCCGGCGCCGCCGATGTCCTCGGCGCGCACCGCGGTGCCGTCCCGGCGGTAGCCGACGACGATGCGGCCGAGGCGCTCGCGCAGCTCCTTCAACGACGTGGCCAGCGCCAGGATGGCCATGACCTCGCTCGCCGCGGTGATGTCGAAGCCGGTCTCGCGCGGCACCCCGTCGAGCCGTCCGCCGAGCCCGACCACCACGTTGCGCAGCGATCGGTCGTTGACGTCGAGCACCCGCCGCCAGGTGATCTGGTGCTGGTCGAGCCCGGCCGGGTTGCCCTGGTAGAGGTGGTTGTCGAGCACGGCGGCAAGCATGTTGTGCGCCGCCGTCACGGCGTGGAAGTCACCGGTCAGGTGCAGGTTGAGGATGTCCATCGGCACCACCTGGCTGTAGCCGCCGCCGGCCGCGCCGCCCTTGATGCCGAACGTCGGCCCCATGGACGGCTGGCGCACCGCGATGGTGGCGGTGCGCCCGAGGTGCCGGAACGCCTGCCCCAGACCGACCGTGGTGGTCGTCTTGCCCTCGCCGAGCGGGGTCGGGGTGACGGCGGAGACCACCACGTACTTGGCGCGCGGCCGGGCCGCCAGCTCGTCGATGGCGGACAGCTTGATCTTGGCCACGCCGTCGCCGTACGGCTCCAGCAGGTGCGGGCCGAGGCCCATCGCCGCCGCCACCTCCGGCAGCGGCGTCAGCCGCGCGCCCCGGGCGATCTCCAGGTCCGACGGGATTCCCATGGAAGTCCTCTCCACGCGCCGTTGCGTCGCAGCGGATCCTTCCGTTCCCGCGCGGCCGGCACCATCCGGCAGCCGGGCGCTGTGCGGCCCGTCGGACAGGCCCTAGCTGTAGTCGTGGAAGCCGTGGCCGGTCTTCTTCCCGAGGCGCCCGGCCTCCACCATGCGCAGCAGCAGCGGCGGCGGCGAGTACAGCGGCTCCTTGAACTCCGCGTACATCGACTCGGCGACGGCCTTGGTGGTGTCCAGGCCGATCAGGTCGGTCAGCGCCAGCGGGCCCATCGGGTGCGCGCAGCCGAGCACCATGCCGTTGTCGATGTCCTCGGCGGAGGCCAGGCCGGACTCGAACATCCGGATGGCCGACAGCAGGTACGGGATGAGCAGCGCGTTCACCACGAAGCCGGCGCGGTCGGGCGAGCGCACGGTGGTCTTGCCGAGCACGGTGCGGGCGAAGTCCTCGGTGCGCTCCCGGGTGTGGTCGCTGGTGAGCAGCGACGGGATGAGCTCGACGAGCTTGAGCACCGGCACCGGGTTGAAGAAGTGCATGCCGATCACCTGCTGCGGCCGGCTGGTGGCCATGGCCAGCTTCATGATCGGGATGGACGAGGTGTTCGAGGCGAGGATGGCGTCCTGGCCGGTGACCACCTTGTCGAGCGTGGTGAACACGTCGAGCTTCGCCTGCTCGTTCTCGATGACCGCCTCGATCACCAGCTCGCGGTCGGCGAACCGGTCGAGGTCGGTGGTGAACTCCAGGTGGTTGAGCGCCGTGGAGCGGTCGGCGGCGGAGAGCTTGCCGGCCCGCACGCCGCGGCCGAGCGAGCGCTCGACGCGCTGCCGCCCGGCGTCCAGCGCCGCCTGGTTCACCTCGCACACCAGCACGTCCAGGCCGGCGCGGGCGCACACCTCGGCGATGCCGGAGCCCATCAGCCCGGCCCCGACCACGCCCACGCGGTAGATGTCCTCCACGCCGTCGTTCCTTCCTGAGGGTCCTGCGGTCGTGGCCACGGTGGTTCACCGCGGCCACGCGGTCAACGCGCTCAGAGCTCGATGGGTGCCGAGCCGAACGCGGTGTTGAAGCGGTCGCACCAGATCACCACGCTGCGCAGCCCGGTCAGGTCGATGCCCGCCGGGACCGGGTAGTTCTGGTTGCCGTTGGTGGCCTTGAGGTCGCCGAGCTCGACGTAGCGGCCGTCGTCGTAGATGTCGGTGCCGCCGCCGGCCGGCTGGTCGGTGAGCCAGACGTGCAGGTCCGGCCCGTCGTCGGAGCGCAGGTTCTCGAACCGCAGCACCTGGCTGCCGTCGTCCATGGTGAGGAGCTGGGCCACGCCGGAGGTCTCGTGCGCCTGGGAGACGAAACGGCCCTCGGCGGTGACGACGCCGTCGCCGTCCGGCATGGCCTCGTCGATCGTGCTGCTGGTGACCAGCTTCCACGGCTCGAAGGCGAGCAGCAGCACGATGCCGATCACGGCCGCCACCGCCACGGCCGCCCAGGCCAGGCGCTTCCGGCCGCCCAGCACCTCGTTCGACATACCCGGTACCTCCCCGACGGTGTCCCGGGCCGCCACGATAGTGGCAGCCCCCTGAGCCCGTCTCGCACGCGTCCGGAGATCGTCGCCGCCACTGTCTCGTGGAGGACAGCCTTGCCCATCCTGGTGACGGGCCGCGGGCAGAACGTGGTGCGGGCACCGTTCGGCGACCGGAGCAGCGCCATGGCGCACGAGGCGGACATCGCGGCGGTGCTGCTGGCCGCGCCGCTCACCGGCGTTCGACCGGGACCGGGACCGCACCGACGGCGTCGAGCACCACCCGGTCGCCGACCGGCCCGGCGAGGGTCACGGTCGCCGTCCGCTCGTACGGCCGGTCCAGGCAGGCCACATCCGGCGCGAAGGTCCGGCCCTCCGTGTCCAGGGTCAGCACGACGGCGTGCGGCGACTCCGCCACCCGCGGGGTGTAGTCCGCGGTGCAGGCGCCGTCACCCTCGGCGGCGCCGGCGAAGGCCACGGTGAGCGTGCGGTCGTCCGGCCCCACGGTCACCGACCCCACCACCGGTGGCCGGACGGGCAGGGCGGCGGGTCCGCTCGGCTCGACGGCCACCCGGGCGATCCGCATGGCACTGCCCTCCAGGCCGAACGCCCAGGCGGGCACCATCGCCGGACCACGGTCGGTGCGGACCTGCACGTCGATCAGCTCGGCGCCGGTCAGCCGCAACGAGTCGGGCGCGTCCGGGCATCCGTCGCAACCGCCCCGCACCTCGCGCAACGCGTCCAGCGCCTGCCTGGCGCCGAGCAGCGGCGCCTCCGTCGTCGCGCCACCGGCCCAGAGCAGCACCCCGGTCGCCGGTCCCGGGGGCAGCGTGGCGCCCGGCACCAGCACCACGCGCCCCATGCTGAGCGGAAGGCGGTCCACGGTGTGGTCCCAGCTCGGCACACCCAGGGTCAGCTCCTCGATCGGCACGAAGCGCGGGGCCGCCACCGCGTCCGCGTCCCAGGCCGCCAGCAACCGCTGCATGTCCGCGTCGGGTACCGGTGGCTCGGCCGCCGTGTGCTCCCGAGCGCAACCCGCCGCCACGACCACCAGCGCCAGCAACGCGATCATCCGTCTCATCCCCGGCTCCCTCCGCGCGCGTCCATCGAGCATGTGGCACGGCCGGGCGGGCACCGCGAGGGCAACCCGGATCGACACGGCACCGAGGCCTCACCGAGACCGCCCCGGTGGTGACGCCACCGCATCCCGGCGGTCGGGGGCGCCGGGCGTCAGGACCGGGCCGCGACGAGAGCGGCGAGGCCGTCGAGGATGCAGCGCAGGCCGAAGTCCAGCGCGTGCACCGGGTCCTGGGCGGCGTTGTACTGCCGGGAGGACGCGCCGCCGACGCGGCCGGCACCGGCGCGGGCTCAGCGGCGCTCGACGCGAACCGGCCGGCCGCCGACGTCCAGCAGCACCCGGCGGCCGAGCGGCTCGGTGAGGGTCACGGTGACCGTGCGCGGGTGCAGCACCGTGGCGCAGGCGCTGCCCGGCGCCGAGGTCCTGATCTCGGACAGCACGACGACCGCGGCGTACCGCGACTCGGCGGCCCGCGCCGGGTAGTCGGCGGTGCAGGGGCCGTCGCCCTCGGCCCTGCCCTGGAAGCGGACGGTGAGGGTGCGGTCGTCCGGCCCGGGCGTGACGTACCGCGGGCCCAGCCGTGCGCCGCCCGAGGGGTCGCCCGGACCACCGGGGGTCACGGCCACGCGGGTGATCCGCACGGCACCGCCCTCGACGGTGAACGACCACGCCGGAACCGTGGCGGTCCCGCGGTCGGTGAGGATCTCGGCCGTGACCGGCTCGGCTCCGGTCAGCCGGATCGGGGCGCCGCCCTGGCAGCCCGGGCACCACTGCGCGCTCTCCTGGAGGTCCGCCAGCGCCTGACGCGCGGTGAGCAGCGGCACGTCCAGCTCGGCTCCGCCGGGCCAGCGGATGATGCCGCGCTGCGGACCGGCCGGCAGCGCGACCCCGGGTGCCGGCTCGACGAACCCGTCGTACAGGGTCGCGGTGCTCATCGGAAGGTCCCACTCCGGCCCCCAGGAGGTGAGCGGTCCCAACGGCAGGAAGCGCGGCGCGGCGAGGTCGGCGGCGTCCCAGCGGTCGAGCACCTGCCGGACGTCCGGGTCGGGCACCGACTCGGTCTCCGTGGTGAGCTGCGGGCCGCAGCCCGCCGCGGCCAGCGCGAGCGCCAGCGCCGCCACCGTCAGCCGGCCCATGCCCGCCTCCCTCCGCCGTCCGTCGAGCGTGCGACGTGGACGCGGGGGCGGCCGAGGGTGCGCGACGGATCGAGACGGCACCGAGGCCGGGCCGAGACCGGCGCGGCTGCGCTGCGTCGCGCGCGCGGTCTACGGCCGGCCGGCGATGAGAGCGGCGACGCCGTCGAGGATGCAGCGCAGGCCGAAGTCGAGCGCGTGCACCGGGTCCTGGGCGGCGTTGTACTGCTGGGAGGACGCGCTGCCGACGCGGCCGGCGACCGGGAAGCGCGCGGGGTCCATGACGGTGCTGAGCGCCGGGCCGTACGCGCGCCACCACTCCTCGTCGGTCATGCCGGTCTCCTCGCGGGTCCGGGTCACCCCCGCGAGGGCGCGCGCGGTGCCGTCCACGTGGCCGAGCACGAGCGTCAGCACCGAGTCCATCTCCACGTCGGTGAGGCCCACGCCGTCCAGCGGGCGCAGCTCCGCCTCGTACTTGAGCGAGGTGTGCGGGCCGAGCACCGGCCGGGCGCCCGCCACGTCGAGCAGCCACGGGTGCCGCTGGTAGAGCTCCCAGTTGCGCCGTGCCACGAACTCCAGCGCGCCGCGCCAGCCGCCGGGGGCCCGCGACGGCTCGTCCACGTCGGCGTACACGGTGCCCGCCGCGGTGTCGACCATGACCTGCACCAGGTCGGCGTGGCTCACCACGTGCGTGTACAGCGACATGGCGCCGACGCCCAGCCGCTCGGCGACCCGCCGCATGGACACCGCGCCGAGGCCCTCGGCGTCGGCCAGGGCGGTCGCCGCCGCGACGATCGCCGCCACCGTGAGCCCGGAGCGACCGGGCCGGGTGTGCGGGCCCCACAGCAGCCCGAGGCTGCGCGCCGGGTCGCCCGCCGCTGATGTTCGCGCCATGGCCGCAGTCTCCCGTAACACCTACCGTACGACGTACGATACAGTGTACGGCAGCACTGGGAGGAGCAACGGATGACGAACGGAACTACCGGCGGCGACGGCCGGGCCGCGGGCGACAGGGCAGGCGCCACCGGTGACCCGCGCGGACGCGACGTGGGTGGGGAAGGCGCGATCGTGGCGCGTGGGTTGCGCAAGCGGTACCGCGGCGGCACGGAGGCGCTCACCGGGCTGGACCTGACGGTCCGGCGGGGCACGGTGTGCGGGCTGCTCGGCCCGAACGGCGCCGGCAAGACGACCGCCGTGCGGGTGCTGTCGACGCTGCTGCGGGCGGACGGCGGCGAGGCGTGGGTGGCCGGCCACGACGTGCGGCGCGAGCCGCGGGCGGTGCGCCGCCGGATCGGCCTCGTCGGCCAGTACGCGGCCGTCGACGAGGTGCTGACCGGCCGGCAGAACCTGGTGATGTTCGGCCGGCTCAACCACCTGCCGGCGCCCAGGGCCAGGGCCGGGGAGCTGCTGGAACGCTTCGCGCTGACCGGGGCCGCGGACCGCGCGGCGAGCACGTACTCCGGCGGCATGCGGCGACGGCTCGACCTGGCCGCCGGCCTGATCGTGGCGCCCGACGTGCTGTTCGTGGACGAGCCGACGACCGGGCTGGACCCGGGCGGGCGCATCGAGGTGTGGGACGCGATCCGGGAGCTGGTCGGCGGCGGCACCACGGTGCTGCTCACCACGCAGTACCTGGAGGAGGCCGACCGGCTGGCCGACGCCGTCGTGCTGCTGGACGGCGGACGGGTGGTGGCCGAGGGCACGCCCGGCGAGCTGAAGGCACGGGTCGGGGACGACTGGCTGGAGGTGGAACTCGCGGACGAGACCGACGCCGAGGCCACCACGCGGCTCGCGCAGCCGCACGCCACGGGCGTGGTGACCCGTGCGGGCACGACGGTGCGGGTGCCGGTCACCGAGCGGGCGGCGGCGCTCGTCCGGGTCGCCGCGGAACTGCACGCCGCCGGCATCACCCCGGCCGACCTGACGGTGCGCCGGCCGACGCTGGACGAGGTCTTCCTGCGGCTCACCGGCCGCCCGGCCCGCAGCCAGGAGGTGGCGGCATGATCCACGCCCTCGGGGACACCTGGACAATCACCCGCCGCGACCTGACGCACTGGGTGGCGCGGCCCGGTCTGCTGGCCGTCGGCCTGCTGTTCCCGGTGATGGTGGTGCTGATGTTCGGCACGCTGTTCGGCGGCGCGATCGCCACGCCCGGCGGTGACTACATCGAGTTCCTGCTGCCCGGCATGCTCGCCATGACCATGCTGTTCGGCCTGGAGTCGACCATGACCTCGGTGGCCACCGACAAGAACCGCGGGGTGACCGACCGGTTCCGCTCGCTGCCGATGAGCGGCGCCGCCGTGGTGCTCGGGCGCTGCCTGGCCGACCTGCTGAACTCCGTGCTGGGGCTCGCCGTCATGGTCGTGACCGGCCTGGCGCTCGGCTGGCGCTGGCACGAGGGCCTCGGCCGAGCGCTGACGGCGTTCGCGCTGCTCCTGCTGCTGCGGTTCGCGCTGCTCTGGGTGGGCATCTACCTGGGGCTGGCGGCGAAGGGCCCGGAGTCGGTGACCGCGGTGCAGATCCTGGTGTGGCCGGTGCTCTTCCTGTCCAACGCGTTCGTCGACACCTCGACCATGCCGGGCTGGCTGGCCGCCGTCGCCGACTGGAACCCGCTGGCCGCCACGGCCGCCGCGAGCCGGGAGCTGTTCGGCAACCCGGGGTGGGCCGGAGGCGGCTCCTGGGTGACCGATCACGCCATGGTCATGGCGGTGCTCTGGCCGGTACTGCTGACGGCGGTGTTCCTGCCGCTCTCGGTGCGGCGGTTCCGCGCGCTCGGCGAGTGAGCCACCCGGTCGGCCGGATCAACGGCGACTCCGCGTGACGTCCCTCGGCCGGAGGCTGTATACCGGGCGCTCGTACGGTTACGCTCTGTGTTCATGGGCGACGTGCCGCGGTTCGGCGTGGAGGAGGAGTTCCTCGTCGTCGACCCCGTGTCCCGGGCCGTGGTGCCGCTGGCCGGCGCGGTGCTGCGCCGGGCCGAGCCGTGCCTCGGCGCGCTCGTCGGCGGGGAGATCACCGAGCTGCAGGTGGAGGCCCGCTCGGAGCCCTGCCGCACCGGGGCCGAGCTGTACACCCAGCTCACCACGGCGCGGCAGGGGCTCCAGGCCGCGGCCGCCGCGGAGGGCGTGCGGATCGTGGCCACCGGCACCCCGGTGCTGGGCAACGCCGTGCCGGCCCCGGTCACCGTCGGCCCGCGGCAGAACCTCGGCAACACCACCTTCCGTGGCCTGCACCACGAGCTGAGCTTCTGCGCGCTGCACGTGCACGTCGAGCTGCCGGAGCGGGACCGCGCGGTGCTGGCCAGCAACCACCTGCGGCCGCACCTGCCGGCGCTGCTGGCGCTCGCCGCGAACTCGCCGTACTGGGCCGAGCGCGACACCGGCTACGCGAGCTGGCGCGTCATGCAGTGGCACCGCTGGCCGGTGGCCGGTCCCCCGCCGTACTTCCGCTCCGCCGCGCACTACGAGCAGCTCGTGCAGATCCTGCTGGACTCCGGCGCGCTGGTGGACGAGGGCACGATCTTCTGGGACGTGCGGCCGTCCTCGCACCTGCCGACGCTGGAGGTGCGGGTGGCCGACGTGCCGACCACGGTGGCCGAGTCGGTGCTGCTGGCGGTGCTGGTGCGGGCGCTGGTGATCGGGGCGCTGGCCGCGGTGGACCGCGGCGACCCGGGGCCGGAGCTGTCGCCGGAGCTGCTGCGGCTGGCCTACTGGCGGGCGGCGCGCGACGGGCTGTCCGGGCACGGCATCGACGTGCACACCGGGCGCCAGCTGCCCACCGTGGAGCTGGTCTGGCGGCTGTTGTCGGCGGCGCGGCCGGCGCTGGACGCGGCGGGCGACCTGGACCGCGTCACGGGCTGGCTGCAGCGGCTGCTGCGGGCCGGG
>DASWTI010000451.1:0-3573 GCA_036402215.1 Pseudonocardiaceae bacterium | reverse complement strand
GTGATCCCGGCGGCCAGCAGCGCGCCGCCGAGGAGCAGCACGGCGCCGGCGACCACGGCGGCTAGTCCTCCTCGATGCGCGCCCGCCGCCACTGCCGGCCGGAGCCGGAGGCGGCGGGCACCAGTGGTGGCACGGTGCGCCGCAGGCCCATAGCCAGCTCCGCGGCCGGCGGCGCCAGCTCGGTCTGCAACGGCGGCAGCAGCGGCGCGTTCACCAGCAGCGCGAACCCACCGCCGGCCGGCGGCGCGGCACCGCCGAGCGGCTCGGCGCACACGGCCACCCGCACCGGCAGCCCGGCGTCCGCCAGGCCCTTCGGCAGGCAGTCCGCGGGCAGCGCCTCCAGGTCGGTGACGGCCAGCAGCACGGCGTCCAGCAGCTCGTGCTCGTCCTCGACGGACTCGGCGCGGGCCGTCACCAGGTAGCGCAGCTCGTACCGCCGGGCCGGTGCCTGACGGCCCAGCAGGCTGCCGTCGCCGGCCCGCACGTCCTCCAGGCCGGACTGCCGGCCCGACGGGTCCTCGCGCAGCCACTGCAACGTCAGGTACAGCCCGCGCTCGTCGGCCGGGACGCCCAAATGGACGGCGGCCTCGCCGGGCAGCCGGGGTCGCAGCAGCGTGCGCAGCGCCCGTCCCACGTCCGAGATCACCGAGGTCACGGGCAGCAGTGTGGGCGCGGCACCGGCGTGGCGGGCAGCACCGGCCGGGCGCCCTGCCGGTCCCGGGACGCTGCCCGATCGGGCAGCCCGGCGCGCACCGCGTGCCGCCCCGCCACCGCCTGCGGTGATCACCCCGCACCGGCCACTCTCGCCGTTGTCGCCGTCTCATCGCAGGAGGGTTCGATGGCCAGCAGCTACCTGGCGCCAGGCGTCTACATGGAGGAGGTGTCCTCCGGCTCACGGCCCATCGAGGCGGTCGGCACCGCCGTCGCCGCGTTCGTGGGCCTCGCCGAGAAAGGCCCGGTCGACGAGCCGGTCATGGTCACCAACTGGACGCAGTTCAAGCAGGTCTTCGGCGACTTCGTCGACGGCTACTACCTGGCGCACGCCGTCTACGGCTACTTCCTCAACGGCGGCGGCACCGCGTACGTGGTGCGGGTCGGCGGCAACGGCGACGGGGCCGCCCCGGCGCGGCCGCCGATGGCCGAGCTGCCGTCCGCCGGGGACAACGGCCGCCCCTCGCTCACGGTGTCCGCGCTGCCCGCGGCGGACGGGGCCAACGACCTGTCCGTGGAGGTCGCCCCGGCGTCCGACGAGGGCGCCGAGGACACCTTCAAGCTCGTGGTGAAGCGTGGCGGCACGCCGGTCGAGACGTTCGACAACGTGTCCAGCCGGCGCGGCGCCAACAACGTGATCACCGTGGTGCGCCAGCAGTCCAAGCTGATCACCGTCGACGAGGTCAAGGGCAAGGGCCTGGCGGTGCCGCGCTCCGGCGAGGTCGCGCTGGCCGGGCCGCCGGCCACCCCGGCGAAGGCGAAGGCCGACGACTACGTGGGCGACTCCGCGGACCGCACCGGCTTCGGCGGCCTGGAGGCCATCGACAACGTCACCATGCTGTGCGCGCCGGACGTGATGGCCGCGTACCAGGCGGGCGTGTTCTCCGAGGAGGACGTGCGCTCGGTGCAGCTCGCGATGATCGCGCACTGCGAGCTGATGAGCGACCGGGTCGCCATCCTGGACACCCCGCCGGGCCTGACCGCCCAGCAGGTCAAGGACTGGCGGATGAACGTCACCGGCTACGACTCGAAGTACGCGGCGATGTACTGGCCGTGGATCAAGGTCACCGACCCGGTGGCCGGCAAGCACGTGCACGTCCCGCCGTCCGGCCACCTGGCCGGCATCTGGGCCCGCAACGACTCCACCCGCGGCGTGCACAAGGCGCCGGCCAACGAGGTCATCCGCGGCGTGCTCTCGCTGGAGCTCAACATCACCAAGGGCGAGCACGACCAGCTCAACCCGATCGCGGTGAACTGCATCCGGGCGTTCCCGGGCCAGGGCATCCGGGTGTGGGGCGCGCGGACGCTGTCCAGCGACCCGGAGTGGCGCTACCTCAACGTGCGGCGGCTGTTCAACTACGTCGAGAAGTCCATCCTGCAGGGGACGAACTGGGTGGTCTTCGAGCCCAACGACCCCAAGCTGTGGGACTCGGTCAAGCGCACCGTGACCATGTTCCTGCGCCGGGTCTGGCGCGACGGCGCGCTGTTCGGCCGCACCGCGGGTGAGGCGTTCTTCGTCAAGTGCGACGAGGAGAACAACCCGGCCGAGAACCGCGACGCCGGCATCCTCACCGTCGAGATCGGCATCGCCCCGGTGAAGCCGGCCGAGTTCGTGGTCTTCCGCATCTCGCAGTTCTCCGACGGCGCGGCACTGGACGAGTGACCCCGCTTCCCCTCTGACCCAAGGAGTTCAGCGCCATGCCCATCGGACTCGGACCGAACCAGCCGAACGACGCGCTCACCGCCGCCCGGTTCTCCATCACGATCGACGGCTACGAGATCGCCTCGTTCTCCGAGCTGTCCGGCATCACCACCGAGGTGAAGCCGGTGGACTTCCTGGAGTCCACCGACAAGGAGATCATCTTCAAGAAGCTGCCCGGCACCAGGATGCCGCCGACGGTGGTGCTCAAGCGCGGCAAGAACGCCGGCATGGAGCTCTGGGCCTGGCACCAGTCGGTGCTCAACGGTGACATCGCCGCGGCCCGCAAGAGCTGCTCGCTGGTCATGTACAACACCGACGGCAAGCCGGTCGCCCGCTACCACATGGAGCACGCCTGGCCGGCCAAGATCGAGATCGGCGCGCTCAAGGCCGGGGCCTCCGAGGTGCTGATGGAGACGGTGACCATCGTCTGCGAGAACATGCAGCGGGTGTCGCCGTGACGGCGGCGGTCGCCCCGCCCGAGGTGGGGCTGCGCACCGAGTACCCGTTCGTCCTCCCGCGCGGCTACGTCGACGAGAACGGCGCCGTGCACCGCGAGGGCGTGATGCGCCTGGCCACCGCGCGCGACGAGCTGCTGCCGCAGACCGACGCCCGGGTGCGGCAGAACCCGGCCTACCTGACCGTGCTCCTGCTGGAGCGCACGGTGACCCGGCTCGGCCGGCTCTCCGCGGTGGACACGTTCGTCATCGAGAACCTGTTCGCGTCCGACCTCGCTTTCCTGCAGGACCTCTACCGCCGGATCAACCAGGAAGGCCGCACCGACGTGGCCGTGGACTGCCCGTCGTGCGGGCACTCCTTCGCCGTGGACGTCGCGGCTGATGCCCCGGGGGGATCGTGACGTACGCGACGGACCAGCTCTGGCAGGAGCTGACGTACGTCGCGTACTACCTCCACTGGTCGCTGGACTCGATCCTCGACCTGGACCACCCCAGCCGGCACCGCGTGATCGCGGAGATCGGGCACATCCACACGCAGACCGACGAAGGGTGGTGACACGACGATGAGATGGCCGTTCGGTCGTTCCCGGCGTGCCCGCGCCGACGCCGGCCCGACGCCCGGCCCCCTCGCCGGGCAGCACGACGACGCCACCCGCTCGTCCGAGCCACGGTCCGCGCAGCGGGACGGCGCGTCGCGCACCACGG
>DASWTI010000450.1:0-4982 GCA_036402215.1 Pseudonocardiaceae bacterium | reverse complement strand
CACCCGGCTCGTCGCGGAGCACGCCGCCGCCACGCCGGACGCGACCGCGGTGGTGGACGTGGCCACCGGGGAGCGGCTCACGTACGGCGAGCTGGACCGGCGCTCGGCCGCGCTGGCCGCCCGGCTGCGCGCCGTCGGCGCCGGGCCGGACACCCTGGTGGCGCTGCTGATGGACCGCTCCCCCGCCACCGTGGTGGCGATCCTGGCGGTGCTGCGCACCGGCGCCGCCTACCTGCCGCTCGACCCGGAGCACCCGGCCGACCGGCTCGCCGCGCTGCTGGCCGACGCGGCGCCGCTCACCGTGCTGACCACGCTGGCGCTCGCGCCGCGGCTGCCCACGGCGCCGCACGTCACGGTGGACACCGGCTCCGAGGCGCCCGCCGAGCCCGCCGCGGACGCCGAGCCGGAGCCGGACGAGCTGGCGTACGTGATGTTCACGTCGGGGTCCACCGGGCGCCCGAAGGGCGTGATGGTGCCGCACGGCGCGCTCGCCAACTACGCCGCCGCGGACCGCGCCGCGCACGGCCTGACCGCCGCCGACCGGGTGCTGCAGTTCAGCCCGCTCACCTTCGACGTGAGCGCCGAGGAGATCTGGCCGTGCCTCACCGCGGGCGCGGCGCTGGTGCTGCGCTCGGACACCATGCTGGACTCGCCGGAGGAGTTCCTGGCGATGTGCGGCGAGCACGGCGTGACCGTGGCGCACCTGCCGAGCGCGTACTTCCACGAGCTGGCGCCGGCCGCCGCGGCCGCGCCGGCCTCGCTGCGCGTGGTGGCCATCGGCGGTGAGGCGGCCAACCCGGCGCGCGTCGCGCAGTGGCAGGAGCTGGCCCCGCACGCCCGCGTGGTGAACGTGTACGGCCCCACCGAGACCACGATCGTCGCCACCATGGCCGAGCTGCCGCCGCTGCGGCCGGCGGACCGCACCCCGATCGGCCGGCCGGTGCCCGGCGCCACCGCGCACGTGCTGGACGGCGAGCTGGCGCCGCAGCCGGTGGGCGTGGTCGGCGAGGTGTACCTGGGCGGCGCCGGCCTGGCCCGGGGCTACCTGGGCGATCCGGCCGGCACCGCGCACCGGTTCGTGCCGGACCCCTACGGCCCGCCGGGCAGCCGGCTCTACCGCACCGGTGACCGCGCGCGGCTGCTGGAGGACGGCGCGCTGGACTACGCCGGGCGCACCGACGGCCAGGTCAAGATCCGCGGCTACCGGGTGGAGCCGGGCGAGATCGAGGCCGCGCTCACCGAGCTGGCCGCGGTCCGCGAGGCGGCCGTGGTGGCCCGGCCGGACGCCGGTGGCACCCACGAGCTGGTGGCCTACGTGGTGCCGGCCGCGGGCCACGCGCCGGACCAGGACGAGCTGCGGGCCGAGCTGGCCGGGCGGCTGCCGGCGTACCTGGTGCCCGCGGCGTTCGTGACGCTGGACGCGCTGCCGCTCACCGCCAACGACAAGGTGGACCGGGCCGCGCTCCCGGACCCCGGGCCGCGCGGCACCGCGGCGTTCGTCGCCCCCGAGGGTGAGGCGCAGGTGGCGGTGGCACAGGTGTGGCGCGAGGTGCTCGCCGTGGACCGGGTGGGCGCCGACGACAACTTCTTCACCCTGGGCGGGCACTCGCTGCTGGCCATCCAGGCGATCTCCCGGCTGCGCCGGACCTACGGCCCGTCCGTCGGCCTGCGCCAGCTGTTCGAACATCCGACGCTCGCCGCGTTCGCCGCGGCGCTGCCGAGCAGGGAGGCGGCGGCCGGGACCGGCCCGGCCGCGCCGGCACCGACCCGGCCGCCGCTGCTGCGCGCGGCCACCGGCGCCAGCACGCTCGCCCACCTGCCGGCCGGCGCCGACGGCGACCTCGGTGACCTCCTGCGCGACCTGGACCAGCGATGACGACCTCAGACACCACCCCACTCGCCGACCGCCGCAAGCTGCTCACCGAGAAGCTGCGCGGCGACGGCCGGGTCAAGGTGGCCCCGGTGTCGTTCGGCCAGCGCCGCCTGTGGCTGGTGGACCGGCTGTCCCCCGGCGGCCTGGACTACAACGTCGTGTGGCCGCTGCGGCTGGTCGGCGAGCTGGACGCCGAGGCGCTGCGGCTGGCGCTCACCCAGGTGGTGGCCCGGCACGAGGTGCTGCGCAGCCGGTTCGCCGCGGTGGACGGCGAGCCGGTCGCGGTGATCGACCCGCCGTCCGAGCCGGAGATGCCGCTGCGCGACCTGTCCGGGCTCGCCGCGCAGGCCGCCCAGGCCGAGCTGGAGCGCGCCGTCTCGGTGCAGACCACGCAGCCGTTCGACCTGGCGGCCGGCCCGCTGGTGCGGCTGAGCCTGGTGCGGCTGAACGCCACCGAGCACGTGCTGCTGTTCGCCGCGCACCACATCGTCTTCGACGGCTGGTCCTCCTCGATCCTGCTGGACGAGCTGTCCGCGCTGTACCGGGCGGCGGTGGCCGACGCGCCGGACCCGCTGGAGGCACCGGCCCTGCAGTACTCCGACTACGCGGTCTGGGAGCGGGAGTGGCTGGCCGGGCCGGTGCTGGCCGAGCAGATCGACCACTGGCGGACCGCGCTCGCCGGCGCCCCGGACACCATGGAGCTGCCCTCGGACCTGCCGCGGCCGGCCCGGCGCACCGGGCGGGGCGCACGGCTGCGCCTGGAGTACCCGCCGGACGTGGCGAAGGCGCTCGGCGCGGTGTGCGCCGAGGAGGGCGCGACCCCATTCATGGGCCTGCTCGCCGCGTACTCGGTGCTGCTGTCGCGCTACACCGGCAGCTCCGACGTGCTGGTCGGCACGTTCGCCGCGAACCGCACGCAGCCGGAGCTGGAACGGCTCATCGGGTTCTTCGTGAACACCCTGGTGCTGCGCACCGACACCTCGGGTGACCCGTCGTTCCGCGAGCTGCTGCGCCGCTGCCGCACGACGGCGCTGTCCGCGTTCGCCAACCAGGACGTGCCGTTCGACCGGGTGGTCGAGGAGCTGCAACCGCGCCGCACCCCGGGCGTGACGCCCTGGCTGCAGGCCGCGCTGGTCGTGCAGAACACCCCGGAGGAGACCGGGCACCTCGGCGACCTGCTGGCCGAGTCGCTCACGGTGGACACCCCGACCGCGACCTTCGACCTGTCGCTGCACCTGTGGCACAACGCCGACGGCGGCCTCACCGGGTTCTTCGAGTACGCCACCGACCTGTTCACGCCGGACACGGTGACCCGGCTGGCCGGCCACGTGGAGGCGCTGCTGCGCCGGCTGACCGCGGACCCGGACCGCCCGGTGAACGCCCACCCGCTGCTCACCCCCGCCGAGCGGCTCACGCTGTGCCGCCCGCAGGAGCGGGTGGAGCCGCGCGAGCGGACGCTGCACGAGCTGGTCACCGAGCAGGCCGAGCGCCGCCCGGACGCGGTGGCCGCGGTGTGCGGCGACCGCAGCCTCACCTACCGCGAGCTGGACCGGCGGGCCAACCACCTCGCCTACCGGCTGCAGCGGGTGGGCGTGCGCGCGGAGTCCGTGGTGGGCATCTGCGTCGAGCGCTCGCCGGAGTCGCTGGTCGCCATGCTCGGCGTGCTCAAGGCCGGCGGCGCGTACCTGCCGCTGGACCCGGAGAACCCCCCGGACCGCATCGACTACATGCTGGCGCACTCCGGCGCCGGCGTCGTGGTGGCGCAGCCGCACCTGATCCAGCGCTGCCTGCCGCACGGCCTGCCGAACGTGCTGCGGCTGGACGACTCCGCGCCACCGCCCACCGGCTACGAGCGGGCGCCGGCCAGCCGGGTCACGCCGGACAACCTGGCCTACGTCATCTACACGTCCGGCTCCACCGGCCGCCCCAAGGGCGTCGGGGTGAGCCACCGCGCCGCGGTCGGCCGGGTGCACCGCCCGTCCTACCTGGACATCGGCGAGGACGACGTGATGCTGCACGCCCTCGCGCTCTCCTTCGACGTGTCGGTGCTGGAGGTGTTCGCCGCGCTGACCAACGGCGCGCGGCTGGCCGTGCTGCCGGGCAAGGCGCTGCCGGAGCGGGTGTGCGACTTCCTGGTGCGGCAGCGGGTGACCGTCGGCTGGCTCACCGCGGCGCTGTTCCACGCGGTGATCGAGACCGACGCGCGCGCCGTGGCCGGCATGCGCACCCTGATCGCCGGCGGCGACCAGCTCTCCAGCAGCCACACCGAGCGCGCGCTGGGCCGGCTGACCGGGCGGCTGGTCAACGGCTACGGGCCGACCGAGGCCACGATCTTCGCCACGACGCACCCGATGGACCCGGCGCGTGGGCTGGACGCCGCGGACCGGGTGCCGATCGGACGGGCCATCCCGGACACCTCGGTGCTCGTGCTGGACCGCCACCTCAACCCGGTGCCGGTCGGCGTGCCCGGTGAGCTGTTCCTGGGCGGTGGCTGCCTGGCCCGCGGCTACCTGCACCGCGCGGACCTCACGGCGGAGCGGTTCGTGCCGCACCCGGACGCCCCCGGCGAGCGCATGTACCGCACCGGCGATGTGGTGCGCTGGCGTGCCGACGGCACCCTGGTGTTCCTCGGCCGCGTCGACCACCAGGTGAAGATCCGCGGCTTCCGGGTGGAGCTGGGCGAGATCGAGCAGTTGCTGCGCCGGCACCCCGCGGTGCGCGAGGCCGTCGTGGTGACCCGGCCGACCGGCCGCGGCGGCGACGGCGAGGACACCGCGGTCGTCGCGTACGTGGAGTGCACGCCGCAGGACCGGCCGGGCACCAGCGAGCTGCTGGCGCACTGCCGCGCCGCGCTGCCGGACTACATGGTGCCGGCCGTGTTCATGGTGCTGGACGCGCTGCCGCTCAACCCGAACGGCAAGGTGGACCGCGGCGCGCTGCCGGCCCCGGAGGGCCTGCGCCCGGACCTGGCCGCCGACTACGTGGCGCCGCGCAACCCCATCGAGGAGACCCTGGCGACCATCTGGGCGCAGCTGCTGGAGCTGGACCGGGTGGGCGTGCACGACGGGTTCTTCGACGTCGGCGGCCACTCGCTGCTGGCCAGCCGGCT
>DASWTI010000449.1:0-9753 GCA_036402215.1 Pseudonocardiaceae bacterium | reverse complement strand
CCGGGGGCCGGGGGCCGGGGGCCGGGGGCCGGGGGCCGGGGGCGAATGGACCAGGTGCCCCGCCGGTGCGCGCGGATGGTCCATTCACCCCGCAGCGTGGAGGATGCGGCGTCAGGCGCGGGTGGCGGACCCCGCGCGCGGGCGCCGCTCGGCCTCCCCTCGCCCGGGGCCCACGGCGGCGCCGAAGTCCTCGGCATCGAACACGCGGCGCACCTCGATCTCCAGCTCGCCGCCCACCGGGTTCGGCACCCGCCGCGCCCACTCGACGGCCTCCTCGACGGACCGCGCGTCGATCAGCCAGAAGCCGGCGACCAGGTCCTCGGCCCGCGGGAACGGCCCGGGCGTGACGGTGGCGGGCGCGCCGCCGCTGAGCCGGACGCGGGCACCGGCCGAGCTCGGGTGCAGGCCCTCCCCGGCCAGCAGCACGCCGGAGCGCACGAGCTGCTCGTTGTAGGCGCCCATCGCCTCGAACACCTCGGGCGGCGGCAGCTCCCCCGCCTCGGTCGCCGCGTCCGACTTGATGATCAGCATGAACCGCATCGCTCGCTCCTCGCCTGGTGACGGCCGGCCGGTCCGGCCCTCGGCTACGCGTCGAACGGGAATGGCACGGATCGACACGAGGCGCGAGGAAGCTCCGCGCCGGGCCCGCCCGGCCGGCGGAACAGGGCGGTCGCGTCGCGGCACCCCTGGATTCCACGGCCCCGGCGACGGGCGCGGGCAGGGCGCTGAGCTGGGACGGACGGCGACGGGCGTCCGAACGGAGCATTGACCGTGAGTGAGTGACCAACTACCGTCGCAAATTGTTAGGAAAGTTTCCTATTTTTCCGGGGAGCTCCCCATGCCGCCACGCCTGCTCAGACTCGCCTCAGGACTCGCGCTCGCCGTCGGCCTCTCGCTGCTGGTGGCGCCGAGCGCGACCGCGGCTCCGGCCACGGCCACGTTCACCAAGACCTCCGACTGGGGGACCGGCTGGGAGGGCCGGTACGTCATCACCAACGGCACCACGAGCGCCATCAACGGCTGGCGCGTCGAGGTCGACGTGCCCTCCGGCGTCGTGATCACCAGCGCCTGGGACACCCAGATGACGCGCAACGGCAACCACTACACGTTCGCCAACCTGAGCTGGAACAGCACGATCCAGCCCGGCGCCACGGCGAGCTTCGGCTTCAACGGCACGCGCTCCGTGCCGTTCACCGAGCCTGCCAACTGCACGCTGAACGGCGCGCCGTGCGGTGGCGGCACCCCACCGCCGCCGGACACCCAGGCGCCCACCGTCCCGGGCAGCCTGCGGGTCACCGGCACCACGTCGAACAGCGTCTCGCTGGCCTGGAACGCCTCGACGGACAACGTCGGCGTGACCGGCTACGACGTCACGCGCACCGGTGCCGCGCCGGTCACCGTCACCGGGACGAGCACCACCATCGGCGGGCTGAACCCGAGCACCGCGTACTCGTTCACGGTCCGCGCCCGCGACGCCGCCGGCAACCTGTCCGGCGTGAGCAACCAGGTGAGCGCCACGACGCCGAGCGGCCCGCCGCCACCGCCGCCGGGCACCTACAAGAAGGTCGGCTACTTCGCCCAGTGGGGCGTGTACGCCCGCAACTACAAGGTCAAGGAGGTCCAGACCAGCGGCGCCGCCGGCCGGCTCACGCACATCAACTACGCCTTCGGCAACGTCAACGAGCAGGGCCTGTGCTTCCAGGCCAACGCCGCGGGCGTGGGCGACGCCTGGGCGGACTACCAGCGCCGGTTCACCGCCGCCGAGAGCGTGGACGGCGTGGCCGACGTCTACAACCAGCCCCTCGCCGGCAACCTCAACCAGCTCAAGAAGCTCAAGGCCGCCAACCCGAACCTCAAGGTGATGATCTCGCTGGGCGGCTGGACCTGGTCGCGCTGGTTCTCCAACGCGGCGCTCACCGCGGCCTCGCGCCAGGCGTTCGCCTCGTCCTGCATCGACATGTGGATCAAGGGCAACCTGCCGGTGTTCGGCGGCGAGCCGCAGGGCGGGCCGGGGTCGGCGTTCGGCGTGTTCGACGGCATCGACATCGACTGGGAGTGGCCGGCCTCCGAGGGCAACGTGGGCAACGTCGTGCGGCCGCAGGACAAGCAGAACTTCACGCTGATGCTGGCCGAGCTGCGCCGCCAGCTCGACGCCTACGGCGCCACCGTGGGCCGGCGGTACGAGCTGAGCGCGTTCCTGCCCGCGGACCCGAACAAGATCGCGGCCGGCATCGAGATCGGGCCGGTGTTCAGCCAGCTCGACTTCGCCACCGTCCAGGGCTACGACTTCCACGGCGCCTGGGAGAACCGGACGAACCACCAGGCGCAGCTGCGCTCACCGGCGGCCAACCCGGCGCCGATCAAGTTCAGCGTGGAGAACGCGGTCAACGTCTACCGGGCGGGCGGCGCGCCGGCCAGGGAGCTGGTGATCGGCGTGCCGGCCTACGGCCGCGGCTGGGCCGGCGTGGGCACCACGAACAACGGCCTGTACCAGCCGTCGAGCGGGCCGGCGCCGGGCACCTGGGAGGCCGGCGTCGAGGACTACAAGGTGCTCGCCACCCGGCCGGGCACCCGCTACCGGGACGCCACGAACGGCGCCCTGTACCTCTACGCCAACGGCCAGTTCTGGTCCTACGACGACCCGCAGCTCATGGTGCAGAAGGCCAACTGGATCAAGAGCAACGGGCTCGGCGGATCGATGGTGTGGTCCCTCGACGGTGACGACAGCCAGGCGTCACTGGTGACCGCGCTGCACACCACGCTCGGCACGTAACCCCTGCCCGTGGAGGCCCCGCCGCGACCCTGCATCGCGGCGGGGCCTCCCGGTTCCGGCAGCTGCCTACGGTTCGGTGCGGATGATCACCCGCCGAGAGCCGATCCGGAACACGATCACGTCAGCGGAAGTCGGAAGGGTCGAAGCTCACGATCCGGAAGAAGTAGTTGGCCGGGTAGGTCTTGATGAGGTTCTTGAGCACGGTGATCTTGAAGGTCTGGGGCGGTGTGGTCGTCGTGTCGACCACGGTGGCGTGGTTCAGCCGGCTGCCCGCCGCCTGGTTGAACGCGGCGGGCAGTGGCCAGAGGTTGTTCACCTCGTCGTCGCCGCCCAGTTGGATCTCCCGGACGTGATCGCCGTTGAGCACGGTCGGCTGCACCCCGTACGGACCGAGCAGCCTGTTGATCTTGTCGCCGCTCGGTGTCGTGTTGTTGGTCAGCGGACCGACGTACGGGTTGTCCGCGCCCAGCTGGTTATACGGGTCCAGGCCTATCTCCTCCGACGAGTGCGGCAGCCGCCGGGTCACCAGGGGCGAGTACTCGCGGATGTGCGGTGCGCCTTCCCGGAAGCGCTCGCGCAGCTCGTGCTGGCTGCGGGTCTCGCCGCGGTGCGTCAGGTAGACGCGTGGGTAGCCGGCAGCGACGGGCTTGGGCCACCGGAGGTCCAATGGGGCGGACGGCTTCGGCGCCGCGGTGGTCGTCGCGCCCGGCGGGCCCAGGTGCATCATCTGGCCGCCGAGGTCGCGAAGCTGGGACAGCACGGCACGTAGCCGCGTCAGATCGACCACCTTGTCCGGATCACCCTGGATGCCGTTGACGTACAACAGGTTCAGGTCGGAATTGGTCTCCCAGGCACGGCCGGAACTCCACGTCGCGATGTCCCAGCTCTTACTGAAGCCGAGCGTCAGGATGCGCGCCCCGACACGGCCGTTGATGCCGAATTCGAGATCCTCGGACAGGTGCTTCGACTCCGCGCCCGCGAAGCTCAGCCTGCCGTGGTCGACGATGATGTCCACAACCTTCCGGTAGCGGGCGGAGAACCGGGCCGACGCGGATGCCCGCAGCGCGCCCTCGACCGACGCGAGGTCGACGGTGAGGTCACTGACGCCGACGTCCGCGGCCAGTTTCAGCACGGCCTCGACGAACAGCCGGGCTGTCGTCCCCGCACCGGCCGTCAGCACACCGGCACCACGCAACCGCAGGCCGTACAACCCGGACAGCAGCCGCAACGCGCCCAGGCCGTCGATCGACATCAGCCCGGACAACAACCGCGCCACTGCCGGGAAGTCACGGTAGTTCAAGCCGACCCGGACATCGCTGAGCATGATGGGGTCGATCGCCAGGTCGGCACCGACCCCGCCGGACAGCTGACCGGATATCGAGACGCCGACCGCGTCGAAGAGGGGTAACCGAACGGACGCCTCGACCGCGGAAGCCCGTTCGAGGAGCGGGACGATCCTTCCTTCCTTCACGGTGAAGGTGCCAACCGGGAGGGTGACGTCGCCGTAGTTCATCGTCGGCGACGACAGCAGCCGCCGCGCCTCCCCTTGCGCGTCCGCCCTCATCAGCTTCAGGTCCGGGTCGGTCATCGAATAGATGCCGCGGTACATGTCGGTGTGCTGGGCCAGCTCCCACTTCCGGTAGCTGAACATCAACTCGCCGAGCAACCGTTGCGACAGGTCGTCGGTGGTGCGCGGAAGCCCATGGTCGTGCAGCATCGGCTTCCAGTCCCCACCCGCCTGCTGCCGCGCGGTGATGTCCTGCCACGCCGCGGTGTCCTGCTCGACCAAACGCGCGGTCTGCCCTTGCACCTCGGAAGACAGCCGTGCGCTGAACGTCGAGATCACCCGCGCGAACGACGTCAGGAACTCGAACCGTGAAGTCTGGAGCTCCTTGGCCGCCGCCGTGAACGCCTCCCGTAACGCGGGTGCCACAGGCCTCCCGTCGGCGGGACCCGCATCCCCCACGACCCGCTTGAGGTCGGTGAACAACGCTTCGTCCCCTTCGTCCTGGTCGAAGTACCAATTCCGAAACGCGCCGATGGCCGTCGCGAACGCGGCCCGTTGAGCTTGAAAGCACTGGTCGCCGTAGCCGTTCACCTCCCGCCGCACGAGGGCCAGATCCGCCGGTGGTGCGGCGACGGACCGGGGCTGGCGTTGAAGCGATCGCACCACCGCCGCGTTGCCCACGGACCGCTGGAAGGCCAATAGGCCGGCCACGGACCGGGGCGCGAAGGCGGACGGCCTGGTCGGCGTGGCGGGGGCAGTACGCGGCGTCGCGGGCTCGGGCTGCGGGATACGCGCGGACCGAGCCAAGGCCCCTCCTCCCTGCGGCGTCAGAACATCGTCGCCCGGCCGGTTGTCAAGGCGGAAGGGGCGCAGTCCAGGTCTGCCTCTATGGACAGTCCGCCGAGCCGCCCCGCCGGAGGCGGCGATCGACCAGGCAGAGCCGGCCGTGCCGTTCCGCTCGCACCCACCGGCTCGGCCGCGCCCCGGCTCAGGTGGTGGAGCCGAAGATCTCGTCGCGGGCGGTGGTGAGGGCGGAGAGGATCGCGCCGCGCAGCACCGGGTCGCCGTCGACGGCGCTGGTGCGGACCTCGGGGCGCAGCGGGGAGATGGCGGCGACCGCCTCGGCGACGCGCTCGGCGAGGGGGGCGCCGCCCGCGGTGCCGACCTCGCCGGCCAGGACGACGACGCCGGGGTCGACGACCGCGCACACCGCGGTGACGCCGAGCGCGATCCGGCCGGCCAGGTCGTCGAGCAGCCGCCGCCCGGCCGCGCCGCCGTCGCGCGCGGCGAGCAGCGCGTCCTCCGCCGACGGCGCGCGGAAGCCGTGGGTGGCAGCCAGCTCACGCACCGCCCAGGCGCTCACCAGCGACTGGAAGCCGCCGGGGTAGACCTTGCCGGCCGGGCGGATGTGCGCCACCGCGGCGCCCGGCACCGGCAGGTAGCCGATCTCGCCGGCGCCACCGCTGACGCCCCGGTGCACCCGGCCGCCGAGCACCACGGCCAGCCCCAGCCCGCGGCCCACCCAGATGAGCGCGAAGTCCTGCCGGTCCTGCGCGGCGCCCGCGTGGTGCTCGGCGATCGCGGCCAGGTTGACGTCGTTCTCGAAGGTCACCGAGGCGCGCAGGTCGCGGCGCAGCGCGGCCAGCAGCCCCTGGTGCCAGCTCGGCAGGTCCCAGGCGAAGCGGATGTCGCCGGTGGCCGGGTCGACCAGCCCGGGGGTGCCGATCACCACGCGCCGCAGCCGGTCGGTGGAGAACCCGGCGTCCGCCGTGGCCGAGGCGACGGCCTCGTGCACCAGCGAGACCGGGTCGGCGGCCTCCCCCGCCGCCACCGAGGCCGAGCCGACGACGGTGCCCGCGATGTCCGCGATCTCGGCGCGCAGGCCGCCGGGCCGCGCGTCCACGCCGACCACGTAACCGCAGGACGGGACCACGGCGTAGAGCCGGGCGTTCGGGCCGCGGCCACCCTCCTGGGCGCCGACGGCCTCGACCAGGCCGCGTTCCTCCAGGCGCACCAGCAGCTGCGAGGCGGTGGGCTTGGACAGGCCGGTGAGGACGCCGAGCTGCGGCCGGGTGAGCGGCCCGTGGGCGAGCAGCAGCTCGAGCGCGCTACGGTCGTTGATCGCCCGCAGCAGCCGGGGAGTCCCGGGCTGACGGCTCATGTGCACCCGCCATCGGTAAATAGGAAACTTTATTGCCAGTTAATCCTATCCATGGGGGCTGCCCGCGTCTCGCCCTCCTGGCGGGTGATCCAGGAGGAGGCGGGGTGGCCGACGGCGCGCCCGTCGCCGGGACGGTCGCGCTCAGCCGCCGATGAGGACGTCGGCGGCGGAGCCCGCGAGCTGGCCGGGCTGGCCCATGCACACCGTGCAGCTCACGCCGGTCTTGGCGGCCGGCTTGCCGTCGAACATGACGGTGCCGCTGCCGGCCGCCACGGTCCCCTGCTGGGTGTTGGGCGCCATAAACGGGTCGGAGGCGTGCAGGCCCACGTGCGGGGGCGTGTTCAGCCCGTTGGATCCGGCCACCGCGGCGAACTTGCCGCCGATCGTCACGGTGCTCGCCAGGCCCTGCGTGAGCGGCGCGGAGAACGGCATCGGCGGCGCCGGCTGGGGCGCGCCGCTGGCCGGGTTGGGAATCTGGTGCCCGTTGCAGGTGGCGGTGATCTTGTCGCCCATCACCGCGGCCGGCGTGCCCATCGCCTCTCCCTCCGGACGGTCCGCGGGCCTCAGAATGGAGGGGCGGGCGCGCACGCACCACCGTCGGGAGGGCGGAGTGCGCCGCCCCATCGGGCGGGGGTACGGTGCGCGCCTCGCGACGACAGGGAGCACGGAGAGATGGTGGCCTTCCACGCCGACGTCAAGATCGACGCCAGCCCGGAGGAGGTGTGGCAGGTTCTCCTCGACGGCGCCGGATACCCGACCTGGGACTCCGGGGTGGCGCGCGTCGAGGGGACGATCGCGGCGGGCGAGCGGATCACGGTGTACTCCGAGGTACGGCCGGACCGCGGCTTCCCGGTGGGGGTCCGGATCATCGAGCCGGCCCGCAAGATGCGCTGGATCGGCGGCCTGCCGATGGGCCTGTTCAGCGGCGTACGGACGTTCACCCTGCTGCCGACCGACGACGGCGGCACGTTCTTCGACCTGCGCGAGGAGTACGACGGCGTCCTGCTGTTCCTGATGCGCCTCACGCTGCCTGACCTGCAGCCCTCGTTCGACAAGTTCGTCCTGGGCCTGAAGCGGCGCGTGGAGCGCGGACCGGCGCCGTCCGAGGAGACCGCGCCGGCCGACGGGGACGCCTCCTCGACGGCCTCGGCGGAGTAGGTCGCGGGCCGGCCGGTCCGCGGCGGGCGCTCAGCCGAGGAGCAGGACGGCGTAGGCCACGAGCCAGTGCTCCACCAGGTAGTGCCCGCCGACCACGTGCGGCAGGGCGGCGTCGGCGTGCGCGGTGGCCGCGCGCAGCAGCACGGGTAGCCGCGGGTCCCCGGCGGGCAGCGTGGCGGCGAGCCGCTCCAGGCACCAGGCGCGGCTCGCGTTCAGCCCGTGCAGGTGCGCGATCTGGCCGTCGGAGGAGTCGGACACGACGGCCGGAGTGAGCAGCGCCCGGGGCTCACCGGCCGCCAGCCCCGGCAGGAACGCGCCGAGCCAGCCCACGAAGGCGTCCGCGCCGAGCAGCCCGGCCATCAGCTCGGCCTCGACGAGCGCCGGGGACAGGAAGTCGGAGCCGGACGGCTCCCAGCCGCCCGGGTAGTCGGCGTCGCGGCCGAACCCGCGGTGCGCCGCCTCGGTGAGCGCGTCGAGCAGCGCGGGGTCGCCGGCCGCGGCGCGGTCCCGGGCGTGCGGCAGCGAGCGCCCGAGGCCGAAGGCGCCGTTGACGTGCGTGCCGTGCCGCACCGGGTAGGTCTGCCGCGGCAGCCAGTCCACGAACCGGGCGGCCACCGTGTCGGCGAGCGGCCGCAGGTGCCGCGACCAGCGCGCGGCCTCCTCGTCGCCGGACGCGGCGAGCGCGGCCGTCTCGTGCACCAGGGCGAGGACCCAGGCCCAGCCGTACGGGCGCTGGCGCGCGCCGCCGTCCGGGTCGGCGACGAACCGGGCCTCGCCGAGCAGCGCCTCGGCGGTGAGCTGCGCGGTCAGCACGGCCCGCACCTCGGCGGCCGGCACGTCGTCCGGCGTGAGCCGCAGCAGCCGCACCAGCAGCCAGTGCATCTCCACGCACGAGTGCCAGTCGTAGCTGCCGTAGAACACCGGCGTGCGGTCGCGCGGGCGGTGCGGGAAGTCGCC
Organism: Pseudonocardiaceae bacterium; assembly: GCA_036402215.1. GTDB lineage: Bacteria > Actinomycetota > Actinomycetes > Mycobacteriales > Pseudonocardiaceae > DASXTS01. The sequence continues at coordinate 1,197 of DASWTI010000449.1, read as the reverse complement.
GGGCCCGGCCATCAGGCAGCGCACGTCGGACGGGAACTCGCGCGCGATGTTGGTGAGCGCCACCCGCGCGTAGCTCGCGGCGTTCGCCCGCAGCACGGCGAGGCGGCCGGCGGCCCGTTCCTCGACGTCCCCCACGGTGCGCACGGCGCGCACCCTATCGCCGCTGGTCACCGAGCAGGCCGGACAGGGTCGCGGTGGGTGACAGCACGTCCGGGTCGGTGCGCACCACGACCACCCGCGGGCCACCGGCGGGCGGCACGGCGAGCGCGTCGTCGAGCTGGTCGGCGGCGTCGACGGTCACCGCGTCGGCGCCCAGCGAGCGGGCGTACCCGGCGAGGTCCACGTCGCCGATGTCCACCGCGGCGGGGCGGCCGCTCGCCCGCGCCTGGTGCAGCGCGATCGTCCCGTACAGCCGGTTCTGGAACACCACGGTGAGCGTCGACAGGCCGTACCGCGCGGCCGTCTCCAGTTCCTGGCCGCTCATCAGGAAGCCGCCGTCGCCCACGGCGGCCACCACCGGGCGGCCGGTGACCAGGGCCGCGCCGACCGAGGCCGGTACGGCGTAGCCCATGGCGCCGGAGGTGGGCGCGAGCTGGGTGTGCGGGTGGTCGAAGCGCCAGTGCCGGTGCACGAAGATGGCGAAGTTGCCGGCGTCGTTCACCAGCACGGCGCCGGACGGCAGGCGGCGGCGCATGGCGGCGAGCACGGCGGCCGGGTGCACGCCGCCGGCCGCGTCCGGTGCGTTCGGTGCATCCGGTGCGGGTGGTGCGTTCAGTCGTTCCCAGGCGGCGTGGGCGGCCGACCAGTCGCGCGCGGTGCCCGGGCCGATGGTGACGGCCTCGGCGAACGCCCCGGGGTCGCACGGCACGGCGAGGTCCGCGGCGGCGTCCGGCTCCGGGTCGGCCTGCACCACGTAGGTGTCCCCGGCCGGCAGCGCGTAGGACTGCGTCGTCACCTCGGAGAGCCGGCACCCCAGGACCAGCACCAGGTCGGCCTCACGCAGCGGCCCGAGCAGCGCGTCCGGGGCGGCGATGCCGAGGTGGCCGAGGTACAGCGGGTGGCCGTTCGGAAAGGCGTCCTGCCGGCGGAAGGCCGCGTACACGCCGACGCCGTGGTGCTCGGCGAGGCGCCGCACCGGGTCCGGGTCGAGTTGCACGCCGCGGCCGGCCACGATCACCGGGCGCCGGGCCTCGCGCA
>DASWTI010000448.1:0-5219 GCA_036402215.1 Pseudonocardiaceae bacterium | reverse complement strand
CGTCGAGCGTCAGGTGCGGCGGCAGCGACGGCGGCAGCCAGCGGCGCACCCGCTCGTCGCCGGCCAGCACGTGGGCGAGCGCCGTGAGCGCCCAGTGCTCCAGGTACACCCGGCGCTCGCGCACCAGCCCCTGGCCGGGGGTGACCGTGGCGTGCGCCGCGTCCGGGTCCACGCGCGCCCAGCAGCCCGGACCGAAGAAGCCCACCGTCTCGTTCTTGGCGCTGTAGCGCTGCCAGTAGCGGGCGACCAGCGCCTCCCGGGCCCGCTGCCGGCTGGTCCGCGGGCCGTCGGCGGCGCGCACCAGGGCGTCCATGGTGTCCGGCACCGACGTGCCCTGCCAGGCCACGGCCTCCCGGAACAGCGGGTCGGCCGCCAGGTCCGCCGCGTGCCGCGCGCCCGCCGCGGTGGCCCGGGCCAGCTCCTCGTCGAACTCCTTGGCCGCCACGTCGTCGTGCGGCGCCGCGAGCAGCGCGTCCGCCGCCCGCGCGCAGTCCGGCGCCGTGAACAGGTTCATGCCGTCCGCCGGAAAGCCGGTGCTGCGCACCAGCACGTCCCGCCACACCGACCACCCGGTCCGCCCCAGCGGCACCCGGTGCGAGGCCGGCCGCGAGCTCACCGGGGCGCCTCCGTCCAGTACCGCGCCGGCTCGAACGGGTGCCCGGGCAACGACACCCGCCGTCCCGCGTCCGGCACCTCCAGGTCGGCGAGCTCCAGCTCCCCGCTCAGCCACCCCCGCGCCTGCTCCGGCACGCGCTCCCCCTCGGCCCCGCGGACCACGCCGACCCCACCGACCCCAGCAGTCCCGCCGGTCCCGCCGGTCCCGGCAGCCCCACTGGCCCCAGCAGCCCCACTGGTCCCGGCAGCCCCACCCGTCCCAGCAGCCACGGCCCGCAGGGCGGCCGCGGCGTCGGCGGGCGACGTGGCCACCACCGCGGCGCGGTGCGGGTAGGCGCGCCGGCCGGTGATCAGCGTGTACGCGACGTCGTCCAGGCGTGGCGGGTCCTCGGCGGCCAGCGCTCCCGCCAGGTCCGCAGCCAGCCGGGCGAGCGCCGCCGGGGTGCGCGCGGAGAACGGCAGCAGCACCGGCCCGCCGACCGGCGGGCGCCGCGACGGCGACGGCGGCTCGGCGACCACCACGTGCGCGTTCCCGCCGCCCAGGCCGAACGAGCTGACCCCGGCCACCCGCCGCGCGTGCCCGGCCGGCCACTTCGCGGGCGCCGTCGGCACGGTGAACGGCCCGAAGGTGATCGCCGGGTTCGGCGTGCCGAAGTGCAGGTTGGGCGGCACCACCCCGGCGCCGACCGCGAGCACGGCCTTCACCAGCGCGGCCGCGCCCGACGCGGCGTCCAGGTTGCCGACGTTGGTACGCAGCGCGCCGAGCAGGCAGGACCCGGCCGGCCCGGCGCCGCCGGAGGCCCGGAAGGCACGCAGCAGGGCGTCCACCTCGATGGTGTCCCCGACGGCGGTGCCGCTGCCGTGCGCCTCCACGTACCCGAGCTCGGACGCCGAGACCGACGCCGCGGCCAGCGCCTCGGTGACCACCGCGGCCTGGCCGTCCAGCCCGGGAGCGGCGAACCCGGCGCGCACCGCGCCGTCGTTGTTGACCGCCCAGCCGGGGAGCACGGCGAGCACCCGGTCGCCGTCGGCGAGGGCGTCGGCGAGCCGGCGCAGCACGAGCACGGCCACGCCGCTGCCGTACCCGGAGCCGTCGGCCGCGGCGTCGAACGCGCGGCAGCGGCCGTCCGCCGAGAGCAGCCCGTCCGGCGTGCGGCGGAACCGCGGCTCGCTCACGCTCACGCCCCCGGCGAGCGCCAGGTCGCAGCGGTAGTCGAGCAGGTGCTGCGCCGCCACGCACACCGCGGTGAGCGAGCTGGAGCACGCGGTCTGCACGGCCATCGCCGGTCCGGTGAGCCCCAGCCGGTACGCCACCCTGGCCGGCAGGTAGTCCGGCGCCCAGCCGGGCGGGCCGAGCCGGCCCTCCCAGTCGTGCTCCGGCGCGGTGGACGTGGCCAGCTGGCGGAACAGGAAGTAGCGGTTGGCCGAGCAGCCGGCGAACACCCCGACGGACAACTCGTCCAGCGTGCCGCCGGCGTGGCCCGCGTCCTCCAGTGCCCGCCAGGCCTGCTCCAGGAACAGCCGCTGCTGCGGGTCGGTGGCCGTCGCCTCCTCGGCCGTCATGCCGAAGAACGCGGCGTCCAGGTCGGCCACACCGTCCAGCCGGCCGTGCCCGCGCACCAGGTCAGGGTCGGCGAGCAGCGCCTCGGCCAGGCCCAGCTCGCGCAGTTCGTCGTCGGTGTGGTCGTGCACCGAGTCCACGCCGGCCAGCAGGTTGCGCCAGAGGGCCGGCACGTCGGGGGCGCCGGGGAAGCGCCCGGCCACCCCCACCACGGCGACCTCGTCGGCGACCTCGTCGGCGACCTCGTCGGCGACCTCCTCGGGGGCCGGCGTCACCACCGTCATTGCCGGAGCACGGCCGCGGCCACGTCGTCGGCCGTGGTCACCGGGACCGTGGCCGAGGAGTCGATCGGCCGGTAGTCGGCCGTGGTGTAGATGCCGGAGCCGTGCACCACGACGTCACGGCCGGCCTCCACCAGGCCGCGGTCGATGGCGTTGAGGGTGCCGGTGAGCGCCATCGGCAGCGACCACTCGCGCAGCGTCCGCGGGTCGGCCGGCAGCGGCGCGCCGGAGCCGTCGAGCAGCATCCGCAGCTTCGGATAGCGCGCCACGCACTCGGCCAGCGACACCACGATGCCGTCGCCGCCGAAGCGTCCGATGATCTCGTTCATCGCGGGCGAGGTGGCCGGCCGCCGGGTGTAGAACGTCGGGTCCAGCACCTCGGCCGGGTCGTAGGTCACGGCCGGGAAGCGCGGGTCGGCGTCCTGGGTGAACAGGCCGGTGTCCTCGCGGAACTCGTAGCGCGGCAGCCGGTCGCGGTCGAAGTCGCCGTGCCGCAGGTTGAGCACCATGTCCGGGGTACCCAGGTGCTGCACGAGCAGGCTGGCCGGGCGGGTCGCGGCGGACGCGCGGCCCGCGGCCTCCAGCAGCTCACGGCCACGGTGATAGCCGAGCAGGCCGAAGGCGCTGGACACCGCGTGCACGTGCAGCCGGGGGGCGGCGCCGTCGGCGTCGGTGGGGTCCACGGCGTGCTCGAACAGCGCCCGCGCGGTGTCCGCCACCAGGTAGTTGCCCAGGTCCAGCGAGTACCAGAGGTTCGCGCCGTGCTCGCGCAGCAGCGCCGCGGCGTACCGGTCGGCGAACTCCCGGCCGAGCGGTTTGACGTCCTCCGGCTGCGCGCCGCCGTAGATCAGCAGCGGGTTCCGCGCGCGCAGCTCCGGGTCGGCGGACAGCCGGCTCGCGCGCAGCTTGGCCTCGCACGAGGCGGGCGCCAGCACCACGACCGCGAGCTGGTCCGGCGTGGCCAGGCCCGCGTCGTAGGCGCGCAGCACCGCGTCGCGCAGCGCCGTGCCCTTGTTGGCCGAGGTCGGCGAGAAGATCGTCACGCGCTCACCGGTGCGCCGGATGTACTCCACGGCGCGGGCCACGATGAGCAGCGAGGCGAACGTCTTGGTGGTGCCGGTGCCCGGGTTGCCGGTGAGGTCCAGCAGCGTGAGCCGGTGCCCACGGTGGCTGCCGAGCTGCACCCAGTCCACGACCGCGGCGGCCAGGAAGCCGCGCACGTCCGCGTCCAGGTCCGGCAGCGCGAAGCCCGGGGCGAACCGCGCCGGATCGTCCTTGACCGGCTCGACCCGCACGCCGCACGCGGCCACCGCGGCCGGGAGCTGCTCGTAGAAGTCGATCAGCAGGTTGTGCTCGGACGTGTCGCTGTGCACAGATTGATCTCCCCGACCGGCGCGCCGAATGGGCGCGAATGAGCATGCCGACGCCAACGCACGAACGTGAAACGGCCCTCCCCAGGGTTCCTCCCAGTGCCGACGAAACCGCGAGGGGCATCGGCGCCATCGGATGCTACAGGACGAATTCCCAGGTGGGCCGCGTCATTCCGCCGCGCTGCGTGCCCGGCCATTCACCCTGCGTGCGAAATGGACCTCGCACAATGGCGTTGGGTGATCGCATGATCACCGGCGGTGCTGTCACCAGGGATGACACCACGGGGACGGCCGGGCGGTTAGCCTGGTCGGCGCCGCGCCGGCCGTTCCGCACCCCGGCCATCCGCCCGGCCACTGTCCACCGGCCGTTCCCGGCCGGAAATCGAGGGGGAGGCCTCCGCATGACGTCGGCGACGGATCGCTGGTTCAGCTCCCCGGTGCGCCGAACGGCAGCCCGCGCGCAGTTGTTCTGCCTGCCGTACGCGGGCGGCGGGGCGAGCGTGTTCCGGGCCTGGCCGCGGGCATTCGGGCCGGAGGTCGAGGTGCTGCCGGTGCAGCTGCCGGGCCGGGAGTCGCGGTTCGCCGAGCCGGCCGTGGTGGACGCGGTGGCCGTCGCCGAGGCAATCGCGGCGCGCGCCGACCGGCCGTTCGCCGTGTTCGGACACTCGATGGGCGGGCGGCTGGGCTTCGAGGTGGTGCGCGAGCTGCGGCGCACCGGGCGGGAGCTGCCGGTGCGGCTGTACGCGAGCGGCGCGCGGCCGCCGGACGTGATGCTCGACGACGGGCCGTTCGACGGCGCCTCCCGGGTGTCCGACGAGGAGCTGACCGAGCGGCTGGCGCGCGGCGGCGGGGTGCCGGCCGAGGTGCTGAACGAGCCCGAGCTGCTGGAGCTGGTGCTGCCGGTGATCCGCACGGACTTCGGCTGGCTGGACGACTACTCGTTCACCGAGGAGCCACCGCTGCCGGTGCCGGTCGTGGTGTTCGCCGGCGAGGGCGACACCATCGTCACGCCCGCCGAGATCACCGGCTGGGCCCGGCACACCACCGCCGGCTGCCACGTCCACCACCTGCCGGGTGGCCACTTCTTCCTCAACGACCACGGCGACGAGCTCGTCCGGCTGATCGAGGCCGACCTGCTGGCGGCGACCCGGTGAGCACCACCGGGACCACCGCGGGCCCGCTGACCGGGGCCGACCCGGTGCCGACCGGCCCGGCGGCCGGCGCCGGGACCGATCCGGTGGCCGCGGCCGGGGGTGACCCGGTGGTGCTGGCCGCCGCCGTGGTGCTGAGCCGGTACAGCGGCGCGCCGGTCGTGACGCTGCTGCCGGCCGGGGCCGACCCGGTGACCGTGCGGGTCCGCCCCGACGGGCCGCACGACGGGCTGGCCGCGGT
>DASWTI010000447.1:0-7215 GCA_036402215.1 Pseudonocardiaceae bacterium | reverse complement strand
GTCACGCTGTTCGGCGCCCGCGGCCGCGAGGTGGCGGCGGTGGCGGAGCTGGCCGACGAGCTGCGCGCGGCGGCCGCCGGGGACCGCGTGACCTACGTGGTGAACCGGAACATCAACTACACCAACGTCTGCACCTACCGGTGCACCTTCTGCGGCTTCTCCAAGGGGCCGCTCTCGCTGAACCTGCGCGGCCGGCCGTACCTGCTGAGCCTGGACGACATCGCGGAGCGCGCCGCCGAGGCCGCCGCCCGCGGCGCCACCGAGGTGTGCCTGCAGGGCGGCATCCACCCGGACTTCGACGGCGACTTCTACGTGGACGTCTGCCGGGCGGTGCACGCGGCGGCGCCGGGGCTGCACCTGCACGGGTTCACCGCGCTGGAGGTCACCGAGGGCGCGCGCCGGCTCGGCGAGCCGCTGGTGGACTACCTGACGCGGCTGCGCGAGGCCGGGCTGCGCTCGCTGCCGGGCACCGCCGCCGAGATCCTGGACGACGAGGTGCGGGCCGTGCTCTGCCCGGACAAGATCACCACCGACGAGTGGCTGGACTGCCACGCGGCGGCGCACTCCGTCGGCCTGCGCTCCAACGTGACGATCATGTTCGGCTCCGTGGAGCGGCCGGTGCACTGGGCGCGGCACCTGCTGCGCACCCGCGCGCTGCAGGCGGTGACCGGCGGGTTCACCGAGTTCGTGCCGCTGCCGTTCGTGCACATGGCGGCGCCGGTCTACCTCCGGCGCGGCGCCCGGCGCGGCCCCACCTGGCGCGAGACCGTGCTCATGCACGCCGTCGGCCGCATCGCCTACCGCGGGCTGATCGACAACGTGCAGGCGTCCTGGGTGAAGCTCGGCGTGGACGGCGCGCGGCAGCTCCTGCGCGCCGGGGTCAACGACCTGGGCGGCACGCTGATGGACGAGAACATCAGCCGCGCGGCGGGCGCCACCCACGGGCAGGGGCTGGCGCCGGCCGACTTCGAGGCGCTGGTCGCCCCGCTGGGCCGGCGCGCCGAGCAGCGCACCACGCTCTACGGCACGCCGACCGGCGAGCTGCCGGTGGCCGGCTGAGCGCCCTGCCCCCCGACCAGCTCGCACGCGGGGCGAATGGTTCATTCACCCCGGCGCCGGTGCCGTGCGAGCCCGGGTTCCGGGGTGGGGTCAGCGGCGCAGGCCGGTGAAGGCCACGGCGCACACCGCGTCGGCGAGCGAGTCCGCGTCCAGGCCGCCGCGCGGCCGGTACCACTCGACGAGCGAGTTGACCATGCCGAACAGCAGCCGCCCGGTCACCTGCGGGTCCACGTCCGGCCGCACCGAACCCTCGGCCTCGGCCTGCTGCACCAGCTCGGCCACGATGCGGTCGAACTCCCGGCGGCGCGCGATGGCCCGCCGCTCGACGGCCGTGTTGCCCCGCACCCGCAGCAGCAGCGTGACGAACGGCAGCCGTTCCACCAGCACCGCCACGCTGCCGCGCACCAGCCGCTCCAGCCGGTCGATCGCCGGCCCGTCCAGCGCGGTCACCTGGTCGGCCACGCCGAACAACCCGTCCAGCGCCCGGTCCACCGCGAGCCGCAGCAGCTCCTCCTTGCTCGGCACGTGGTGGTAGATCGCCGACTTGGTGATGCCGAGCTTGCGGGACAGGTCCTCCATGCTGGTGCCGTCGTAGCCGCGCTCGTTGAACAACTTGGCCGCGCCCTGCAGCACCGACTCCAGGTCGTGCCCCGGGCGGCCGCGGCGCGCCGGGGGCGTGGTGGTCGGCGGGGTCACGCCGGCTCGCGCCGGTCGATCACGCGCCGCAGCTTGCCGACGGACCGCTCCAGCGAGTCCGGGTCCAGCACCTCGCACTCCACGCCGACGCCGATCCGGCCGCGCACCTCGCCGACCAGCTCGGCGGCCGCCTGCTCCCGCCGCTCCGCCGGGCAGTCCGGCCGCGCCTCCACCCGCACCGTCAGCCGGTCCAGCCGCGCATGCGTCGAGCGCACCAGCTGGAAGTGCGGCGACAGGCCGTCGACGCCCAGCACGATCTCCTCGATCTGGGTGGGGAAGACGTTGACGCCGCGCAGGATGATCAGGTCGTCGCTGCGCCCGGTGACCCGCTCCATGCGGCGGAACGCCGGGAACGCCGTGCCCGGCAGCAGCCGCGTGAGATCCCGGGTGCGGTAGCGCACGATCGGCAGCGCCTCCTTGGTGAGCGAGGTGAACACCAGCTCGCCGCGCTCGCCGTCCGGCAGCACCTCGCCGGTCTCCGGGTCCACGATCTCCGGCAGGAAGTGGTCCTCCCAGATGTGCAGCCCGTCCTTGGTCGCCGCGCTCTCCTGCGAGACGCCGGGGCCCATCACCTCGGACAGCCCGTAGATGTCCACCGCGTCGATGCCGGTGCGCCGCTCGATCTCCTCGCGCATGCCCTCGGTCCACGGCTCGGCGCCGAAGATGCCGACCCGCAGCGAGGTGGCGCGCGGGTCCACGCCCTGCCGTTCGAACTCGTCGAGCAGGGTGAGCATGTAGCTCGGCGTGACCATGATGATCTCCGGCGCGAAGTCCACGATGAGCTGCACCTGCCGCGCCGTCATGCCGCCGGACACCGGGATCACCGTGCAGCCCAGCCGTTCCGCGCCGTAGTGCGCGCCGAGCCCGCCGGTGAACAGCCCGTACCCGTAGGCGACGTGCACCTTGTCGCCGGGCCGCCCGCCGGCCGCCCGGATCGAGCGCGCCATCAGGTCGGCCCAGGTGTCCAGGTCCCGCTGGGTGTAGCCGACGACGGTGGGACGGCCGGTGGTGCCGCTGGAGGCGTGGATGCGCCGCACCTGGCCCATCGGCACCGCGAACCGCCCGTACGGGTAGCCCTCGCGCAGGTCCGCCTTGGTGGTGAAGGGAAAGCGCGCCAGGTCCGCGAGCTCGCGCAGGTCGTCGGGCGCGACGCCGGCCGCGTCGAACGCGGCCCGGTACGCCGGTACGTTGTGGTAGGCGTGCCGCAGGGTCCACCGGAGCCGGTCGAGCCGCAGGCCGGCCAGCTCGTCCGCGGTCATCGCCGCTGCGTCCGACGTCACGGGCACGCTCCTTGCTTACTGACCGAATGGACGGTAGAGAATAAGCAGCCCGTCGCGGTCGAGGTCAAGAGGAGCACCGATGCCCGAGGCATACCTGGTGGACGGGGTCCGCACCCCGCAGGGCCGGCACGGCGGCGCGCTCGCCGAGGTCCGGCCGGACGACCTGGCGGCGCTCGTGGTCGGCGAGGTGCTGCGCCGCGCCGGCGTCCCCGCCGAGGCCGTCGACGAGGTGGTGCTCGGCGCCGCCAACCAGGCCGGCGAGGACAACCGCAACGTCGCGCGGATGGCCGTGCTGCTCGCCGGGCTGCCGGAGACTGTGCCCGCGTACACGGTGAACCGGTTGTGCGCCAGCGGGTTGACCGCGGTGGCCTCGGCCGCGCAGGCGGTGCGCGCCGGCGACGCCGACCTGGTGGTGGCCGGCGGCGTGGAGTCCATGACCCGGGCCCCCTGGGTGATGGCCAAACCCGGCACCCCGTGGGCCAAGCCCGGCGAGGTCGCCGACACCGCGCTCGGCTGGCGGCTCACCAACCCCCGGTTCACCGCGTGGGAGGGCGACCCCGTGACGCTCTCCATGGGCGAGACGGCCGAGGAGGTGGCCGCGCTCGACGGCATCGGCCGCGAGGAGTGCGACGAGTTCGCCGCCCGCAGCCACCGGCGCGCGGTCGCGGCGCAGGACGCCGGGCGGTTCGACGACGAGATCGTGCCGGTGTTCGTGCGCGGCCGCCGCTCCGAGACCACGGTGACCGTCGACGAGGGCCCGCGACGCGACTCCTCGGTGGCGAAGCTCGCCGGGCTGCGCCCGGTGTTCCGGCGCGACGGCGTGGTGACCGCCGGTTCGTCGTCGCCGCTGTCCGACGGCGCGTCCGCGCTGATCGTGGCGTCCGCGGCGGCCGTGGAGCGGTACGGGCTCAGGCCGCGCGCCCGGGTGGTGGCCGCGGCGAGCGCCGGGGTGCCGCCGCACGTCATGGGCCTCGGCCCGGTGCCGGCCACCGAGAAGGTGCTCGCCAGGGCCGGCTGGCAGGTGCCGGACCTGGACGCCGTCGAGCTCAACGAGGCGTTCGCCGCGCAGAGCCTCGCGGTGATCCGCCGGCTCAAGCTGGACGAGGAGCTGGTCAACGCCGACGGCGGAGCGATCGCCCTCGGCCACCCGCTCGGCTCGTCCGGGTCCCGCATCCTGATCACGCTGCTCGGCCGGCTGGAACGGGCCGGGGCGGCGCGCGGCCTCGCCACCCTGTGCGTCGGGGTCGGCCAGGGCGTCTCGATGCTCGTGGAGCGGGTGTGAGCGGCGTGGACGCCACCGGCGTGATCGGCGGCGGGCGGATGGGCGCGGGCATCGCGCAGGCGCTCGCCACCATCGGTGCCACCGTCACCGTCGTCGAGGGCACCCCGGCGCTGGCCGACGCCGCGCTGGAACGGGTGGCGTCCGGGCTGCGCAAGGCGGACGCCAAGGGCGTGCTCACCGAACCCGTGCAGGACGTGCTGGCCCGGGTCCGCGTCACGACCGCCGTCGCCGACCTGCCCGCCGGAGCCGCCCTGGTGGTCGAGGCCGTGCCCGAGCGCGCCGACCTCAAGATCGAGGTGCTGACCGCCGCCGAGGCCGCCGTAGGCGGTGACACCGTGCTCGCCACCAACACCAGCTCGCTGTCCGTGGCCTCGCTGGCCGCCGCGCTCGGCCGCCCGGAGCGCTTCCTGGGCATGCACTTCTTCAACCCCGTGCCCGCGTCGTCCCTGGTGGAGATCGTGGTCGCCCCCTCGACCGCCGACTCCGTCCGCGACCTCGCCGTCGCCTGGTCGGAGCGCCTCGGCAAGACCCCCGTCGTCGTGCGCGACTCCCCGGGCTTCGCCACCAGCCGCCTCGGCGTGCTGCTGGGCCTGGAGGCCATCCGCATGGTCGAGGAGGGCGTGGCGGACGCGGCGGCCATCGACACCGCCATGGAGCTCGGCTACCGGCATCCCATGGGACCACTGCGGTCCACCGACCTGGTGGGCCTCGACGTGCGCCTGGCCATCGCCGAGTACCTGTCCACGACCCTCGGCGACCGGTTCACGCCGCCCCGGCTGCTGCGCGACAAGGTCGCCCGCGGCGAACTCGGCCGCAAGTCCGGCAAGGGCTTCTACGACTGGCCGTCCTGACCTCCGTGCGACTCGTGGGCGTCGGCAAGCGCTACCGGCGGGGGCCGGTGGTGCTGGACGGGGTGGAGCTGCGGCTGGAGCCGGGAGTGCCGGTGGCGGTCGCGGGGGCGAACGGGTCCGGCAAGTCGACGCTGCTGCGGGTGGCCGCCGGGTGCGAGCGGCCCTCGGTGGGGCGGGTGGAGGGGCGGCCGCGGGTCGTCGGGTTCCTGCCGGACCGGTTCCCGGCGTCGGGGTTGATGTCGGCGCGGGGCTACCTGGGGCACTTCGCGGCGATTCACGGCGCCGGCCGGCGGCGGGCCGTGGCCGAGGGCGAGGAGCTGCTGGCGGCGCTCGGGTTCGGCGGTGACCCGGACGGGGCGATGACGCGGCTGTCGAAGGGAAACGCGCAGAAGGTCGGGCTGGCGCAGGCGCTCACCTGCGGGGCCGGGCTGCTGGTGCTGGACGAGCCCTGGTCCGGGCTGGACCCGGCGGCGCGGGCGACGCTGGGCGAGCGGATCGAGGCGGCGGCCGCGGGCGGGGCCAGGGTGCTCGTCACCGATCACTCGGGGGCGGCGCGCCGGCTCCGGGACACGGTGGCGCTGCGGATGAGCGGCGGGGCACCGGTGCCGGACACCGGGCCGCCGCCGCGCGAGGACGTGACGATCGAGCTGGCCTGGACCGGCGACGCGGCGGCGCTGGTGGTCGCGCTGCCGCCGGTGGACCGCTGGTGGCCGGTGCCCGGCGGCCTGCGGGTCCGGCTGGCGGCGGCGGCCGGCGACGCGCTGCTGCTGGCGGCGCTGGGCCGCGGTTGTTCGGTGCTGGCGGTGCGGCGGGCGCCGGGAGAGCCGGAGGAGCCGGGGCCGCCGGGGTGGCCGGGGTCGCCGGGGTCGCCGGCGTGAGCGGCGGCCCGGCTGCCACCCGGGTGCTCGCGGTGGCCCGATACCTGACGGCCGACCTGGTGCGCTCGCAGCGCTTCCTGTTGCCGCCGGTGGCCTACGCCGGCGTGCTGGCCGTGCTGTTCACGGGCGACCCGGGGCCGGCGCCGGCCTACTGGGCGGCCTCGGCGCTCGCGGCCTACCCGGTGGCCACCTGGCTCACCATCGTGGTGGCCGGCGGCGAGGACCCGGTGCAGCGCACGGTCACGGTGGCCTCGGCCGGCGGTCACGCCGTGGTGGCCGGGGCCACGGTGCTGGTCGCCCTCGCCGGGGACGTCGTGCTGGTGGCGCTCGCCGTGCTCGCCCCGCTGATCGCCACGCCGGGCCCGGTCGTGCCGCACCTCGGGCTCGCGATCGCCGCCCACCTGGCGTGTGCCCTGGCCGGTACGGCCGTCGGCCTGCTCACCGGCCGCCCGTTGCTGCACCGGGTCGGCTGGTCGTTCTGCGTGGCGGCGCTCGTCGTGCTGGTCACCGGCACCCAGGGCTCCTGGCCCCCGGTCGGCACGGCCGTCACGGCGCTCTCCGACGGCGGCGCGGCACCGCTGGGCGCGGTCGCCCTGGCCGCGGCTCTCGTGGCGGCGTCGGCGGTGGTGACGATTGCGGTGTACTCGCGGCGGTGACCCGCCGCGAGACGGCGACGGGTGGTGGTCAGGTCACCGCGGTGCGGGCCAGGGCGGCGGCCAGGCCGAACGCGACGCACAGCAGGGTCAGCTCACCGGCGGCCCAGGCGGCGACGGCCGTGCGCCGGTGCCGCCGGACGGCGGGCAGCACCCGGTACCGCAGCCGCCAGGCCAGCGCGGCCACCGCCAGCAGGCAGGCCGTCTTGGCCAGCACGATCAGCCCGTACGGGCTCGTCACCAGCGCCGACGGCAGCGCGACGCCGGGCGCCGTGCCCAGCTGGATGAGCGCGTTGACCACGCCGGTGGACGTCACCGCCAGCAAGCACGCCCCGGCCAGCGTGGAGAAGCGCGGCAGCGTGACCGCGAGCAGCGCGGGACGGGGCGCCGCCAGCAGCAGCACCGCGGCGAGCCCGCCGACCCAGGCGGCGGCCGCGATCACGTGCAGCGCCAGCAGATCCGTCATCACCGCGTGCCACCGGCCGTCGCCGGCCGCCGCGTGCCCGGCCAGGGCCG
>DASWTI010000446.1:0-27634 GCA_036402215.1 Pseudonocardiaceae bacterium | reverse complement strand
CGGAACCGGCGTGCGGGTGGGGCGCAGGAGGGCGAGGGTGCCGCACAGCACGGCCACCGGCACGGCGTCGGCGATGTAGCGGGGGTCGGTGCCGACCAGCGTGCCGAAGAAGTCCAGCCGGGCCGCCGCGAGCAGCACCACGGACACCGCGAGGTAGCCGAGCAGCGTGAGCCAGGCCGCCGCCGCCCGCCAGCCGCCGAGCCGGAGGCCGGCGAGCACGAGCGCGGCGGACAGCGTCCAGGTGACCACCAGCACCACGGCGGGCGGCGGCGCCAGGCCGGCGAAGCCGACCCAGTCGCCGTTCCACGGCCCGGCGTACACCGCGGGCAGCAGGCCCTCGCCGATCATCAGCCTGGCCAGCGTGGCGAGCTGCCCGGCCGTGGGGAACGAGCCGCCCTCGCCGAGCGGCGCGCGCCACACGTGCACGGCGGCGTACACCACGAGCAGCGCGGCGAACGCCACCCAGAGCCGGGCGTGCGCCCGCAGCGCCCCGCCGAGGCGCCCCAGCGGGCCGCCCGGGGTGAGCGCGACCGTGACGCCGAACAGCACGAACGGCACCAGCGCCGCCTTCTCGGCGAACGCCAGCCCGAACACGGTGAACAGCAGCGGCGGCACCGCCGTGCCCACCCCCGGCCGCCGCAGGTACGTCAGCAGCGTGGCGAGCGCGCCGCACAGCGCCAGCTCGACCGGCAGCAGCTGCAACCCGTAGGCCCACCACAGCGAGAGCACGAAGGTGAGCGGCGAGAACGCCACCGCGGTGAACGGCACCAGCAGCGCCCAGCGCGGCCCGTACAGCCCGGTGAGGAACCGCCAGAGCAGCGCCAGCGCCGCCGCGTGCATCGCGGCCATCGGCAGCGCGGCCGCCGGCCAGGCCATCGGCCCCACGGCGGCCGCGAACCGGCTCAGCAGGAACGCCCCGGGCTGCAGGTGCCCGTTGTAGTCGCTGAACGCCAGCTCCCCGATCGGCACCGTCGCCGCGAGGTGCAGGAACACGAAGTCGTCCTGCCAGTAGAACCCGCGCAGCAGCACGACGGTGAACCAGAGCAGTTGCGCCGCGGCCAGCGCCGCGGCCACCAGCGAGGGCGCCGGCCAGCGGGCCCACGGCGGGGCGGGACGGTCGGTGGTTCCAGCGGGCGCCGCGTCGGACATGCGGACACCGTAGGGACTACCCGGCGGGATACCTGTTGTGACCCGGGAAGTTGCCGTGCAGCAGCTCGCCCTCGGGGCCCTGGGTGACGGCGTGCACCAGGTGCTCCCCGCCGACGAAGGCGCCCTTCCAGGAGCCGCCGCGGCCGCCGAACGGCTCGGCCCGGTCGCCGCGGCTGCGCGGCTTGTTGACGCCCACCTTGAACGCCTGCACGTGCTCGGCGAGCTGCCCGGCGAGGTCGGTGTCGTCACAGGCGATGCTCGCCACCAGGGCGCCGTTGGAGGCGTTCATCTGGGCCAGCAGCTCGGCCTCGGTGTCCACCACGACGATGGTGTCGACCGGCCCGAACGGTTCCTCGTGCATCAGGCGGCTGGCGCCGGGCGGGGCGAGCAGCGCGGTCGGCGCCACGTAGGCGCTGGTGTCCTGGCCCGCCAGGAAGCGGCCGTGGTCGAGCGTGCCGCGGTGCAGCGGCACGGCGCCGCGGTGCAGCGCCTCGTCCACCTTGTCGCGCAGCTCCTTGGCCTTCGCCGCGGAGATGAGCGGGCCGAAGTCCAGCGTGGGCAGGCCGTCCTCGCCGTCGGCCACCGCGAGCGGGTGCCCGAAGCGCACGGACTGCACGACCGGCAGGTAGGTGGCGAGGAAGGAGTCCACGAGGTCGCGCTGCACCACGAAGCGCGGGTACGCGGTGCAGCGCTGCTTGGCGTACTCGTAACCCTTGCGCAGGTGCGCGGCCAGGGTCTCCCAGTCGGAGAAGTTCCAGATGCCCCAGCAGTTGAGGCCCTCCTGCTCCAGCATGTGGCGCTTGCCGGTGTCCACCAGCTGCGCGGCCACCTTGCCGCCGTTGGAGCGGCCGCCGACGAAGGCCAGCGCGCCGATCTCGGCGGAGCGCACCAGGGCGTCGGAGAGCGTGGCGCCGTCGCCGGAGAGCAGGGTCACCGGCAGGCCGGCGTCGTGCATGATCGCGTGCGCCACGGTGAGGCAGGTGGCGCCGCCCTGGGTCGGGGTCTTGGCGACCACCGCGTTGCCGGCCAGGAGCTGCACCAGCTCGGCGTGCACGAGCACGCTCATCGGGTAGTTCCAGCTCGCGATGTTGCTCACCGGGCCGGGCAGCGGGGTCCGCTCGAACGGCCGGCCGTCCACGTCGCGGGCGAGCATCCCGTCGATCTCGTCCAGGTACCAGCGCACGCCGTCCAGCGCCCGGTCCACGTCGGCGCAGGCGAGCGCCCAGGGCTTGCCGATCTCCCAGGCGAGCAGCAGCGCCAGGTCGTCGCGCACCGCCGTCATGGCGTCCACCGCGGCCCGTACCCGCTCCTTGCGCCCGGCGAGCGGCACCCGGCCCCACTCGGCGTGCTGCCCGGCGGCCGCCACCACGGCGCGGACCGCGGTGCCGCCGTCGAGCTTGGACAGGTAGCCGATGGTGCTCTGGTCCACCGCGCTGGTGAGCGGGGACGCGTCGCCGCCGTCCTGCCAGCGCCCCTCGTACAGGTTCCGCAGCCGGTCGCCGTCGAAGCCCGCGGCGGCCACGCCACCGGCCCCGCCGACCCGTCGCACCACGGCCGCCCACTGCGCGTGTTCGGGAACGGTCAGACCCATGGCGATCCTCCTGCCGGCAGCCCGTCATCCCCCCTTCGTCGGATGCTGCCACAGGAACCGGCGACCGGCCGGGCAGTGTGACCAGCGCCCATTCCGCGGGCGCCATGCTCCCACTTGCTGGGACGGCCGCCGGGCTCGTCAGCTCGCGCGGTCCGCGAGCGTCGCGTCGATGGCCTGCACCAGGTCGCCGACCACCGGGTCGTCGAGCGAGTCGAGGACGCACTGCCAGAGCCGCAGGTTGGCCACCGCCCACGAGGAGTACGTGGCCGCGGCCTCCCGGTCGTAGAAGTAGAAGCCGCCGTCGTAGGCCCGCTGCTGGTCGCCGACGATCTTGCTGGCCAGGTTCCGCAGCGTCACGCCGGTCTCGCTGAGGTAGCGGTGGGCGAGCACCACCGGGGTGATCGGCAGCGCCTTGAACAGGGTGTCGGCGTCGGACAGCGCCTGCGCCTCCAGGCTGATGTTCGGGTCGCGGGAGCTCATCTCGGCCTCGCACACCACGCTGTCGACGCGCTCGGCCAGGGCCGGGGTGGCGCCGGCGTCCAGCAGCAGCTCGGTGCGCAGCGAGCGGCCGTCGGCGGCGTCGGAGTCCCGGCGCACCAGGTAGTTCACGTCGTGCACCAGGGCGGCGGCGCCGACGAAGCGCACGTCGGAACCGTTGCGGGTGGCGAACTCCATCGCCTTGTCGCGCACGAAGCTGATGTGGTGCCAGCCGTGGAACGGCAGCGCGCCGTCGTGCCGCGCGTAGAGCGAGCGGACCGCACGGGCCAGCGCGTCCGCCACCCGCGCGGGCATGGTCGAGCGCTGCCGGACGGCCTGCTGCTGCGTCACGCCCCCTCCGATCGCCCGCGTGACGACGCGGGCCGATCGGAGCATCGTAGAGCCGTCGGCCGAAATCCGACTCGGCCGCGGCTAGATGTGACTAGATGCGATCAGCCAGCTCACCTATTCGGCCCTCCACCGGCACGTGCCGGCGGCTGACACCGGTGGCCGGGTCCACCGAGAGGCTCCACCCCCTCACCGGTCTCGACTTCACCAGGAACGTGAGGGTGCCGTCGAGCGCACGCGGCACCCGGTGGAAGCGGTCCGCGGTCACCGAGCGCGTCGGCCCGGGGCCCCACCGCTCGCGCACCACGAGCGAGACCGAGTGCACCCGCTCGCCGCCGTGGTCGAGCCGCACGTCGTACCACTCGTGCTGGAAGCCCCCGGCGAGCACCGTGGAGCTGAAGTGGTAGCGGTGGTTGTGCACGGTGTTCGCGTAGCCCGGCCACCAGTCCCGGCCCGGCTTGTACTCGTGCAGCCAGACGGAGAACGCGGCCTGCGGCTGGTCCAGCAGCCGCCAGGCGAAGTGCGTCGTGGTCTCCCGCGAGCCGGCGGCCACCTCGGACCGCTCCGCCGGGGTGAGCGACCGCAGGTGCGCGCGCAACCCGCCGAGGAGGTCCGGCCGGGCGGCCACCCAGGCGGCGGTGGCCGCGTGCAGCGCCTGCCAGTCGGTCAGGCCGTCGAGGGCCTGGGCCAGCCCGGCCAGGACGGGCGGGCGGACGGCGACGGTCACCGGCCTCACCCGCCGAGCTGCGCGCTGGTCACGAAGTCGCGGCGGAACTCGTGGAACCGTTCCTCCAGCGCCTCCAGCCGCCGCGCGGTGAGCCGCCGCCCGGTGATCTTCTCGAACAGCGCCAGGAACTCCTCGCGGTCGGTGTCCGGATGGATGCTGACGTGCAGCGCGGTGCGGGAGCTGGTGATCCGCACGAACTCGCTGTGCTCCATGCCGTAGATGAACGAGCTGCGCAGGAACCGCACGGTGCGCGGGTAGGGCGTGCTGGTGCCGCCCGCGTCGCTGAACAGCGCCACCCAGATGCTGTCGTCGAACAGCTCGAAGCGGTCCACCGGCGGGTTGGACATGACGGTGACGTCGATGCGGGTGCAGCGGCCGCGCACCACGTACAGGCCGACCAGCCCGACGCACACGTCCTCGTACAGCCGGGCCTGGATGTCGGCGAGGCTGCCGGCCCCGTCGTCGCCGCCGTGCCGCTGCAGGTAGCGGGCGCGGCTGTTGATCGAGGCGCGGTCGCGGGGGTCGGCGATGACCACCCGCATCTCGCGCTCCACGGAGCGGGTGAGCAGCATCCGCGCCGCGGCGTGGCGGGCCGAGAAGCCGCGGAAAAGGTACTGCCGGGTGGCCTGCAGGTCGGCCATCATCAGCCGGTTCAGCACCGGCTCCGGCTCGGCCGTGGGCTCGAAGATGTGCGTGGGAAAGAACTCGCGGTTGAGCGAGCGGTACTCGTCGGTCAGGTCGCGCATGGCGCGCCGGCTCTCCTCGACGAGGGAGTCCACCAGCACGCGCTGGGACGCCGCGGAGGTCAGCAGGGTCTGTGCGCAGGTGACGAGCGCCGACACCAGCGTGCCGGTGCCGATCGCCGTGACCAGGTTGCGGGCGGTGCCGGGAGCCATCCCGGCGGACAACGGGAGCAGAACGGCGGACGTGATGCCCATGAGCAGGATCAACAGACCCGTTCGGGTCCAGAACAGTTCGATCAGCAGGCCGTGGCGCGACGACCTTGCCCGGTCGGTCACCGGATTTCACCTCTTCGCGTCGCAGTATGCGCTCTCAGTAGCGGATTGATCGCGAACGGTAAACTGTACGCCCGCGTTCACCCGCTCGTATGCGTCCGATCGCGTCAAGCAGATCGGCAGCCGGGCGACAACGCCCGAGCCTGTTTCCGCAGGTCCGCGCACCGGGAGTGGCGATCACGGCGTCGATCGCTCCGTTCGACGGAGGGGTCCCGGGACCCTCACGACCACGGAGCGCACACGACTCGCTGTTACCAGAGCACAATGACCGGATGACCGAGCTGACCGTCGTCACGGGCGCCGCCGGAGCCCTCGGCCGCGCCGTGCTGGACGAGTTCCTGGCGCGCGGCGCCACCGTGGTCGCGATGGATCGCGCCGGGGACCGGTTGGACGCCCTGGACGCGCTGGACGGGGTGCACGCCGTCGACGTGGACCTGACCGACCGGGCCGCCGTGCACCAGGCCTGGCGGCGGGTGGACGGCCTCGGCCGGACGTCGGCGCTGGTGTGCGTGGCCGGCGGCTTCGACGGCGCCTCGCTCGACGACACCGACGACGCCGTGCTCGCCGCCATGCTGGACACCAACGTGGCGACCGCGTTGTGGTGCGTGCAGGCCGCGGCGGAGCGGATGCGGGCGGCGGGCGGCGGCGCGGTGGTGACCATCGGCTCGCGCACCGGCGTGAGCGGCGACGGGCCGGTGGCCTACGCGGCGGCCAAGGCGGCGGTGGTACGGCTGACCGAGGTGCTCGCCGGGGAGCTGCGGCCGCACCGGGTGCGGGTCAACTGCGTGCTGCCGTCGGTGATCGACACCCCGGCGAACCGGACCTGGATGTCCCCGGCGGCGCTCGCGGTGGCGGTGGCGCCGGCCGCGATCGCCAGGGTGGCGGCGTTCCTGTGCTCGGCCGACGCCGCGCCGATCAGCGGCGCCGCGATCCCGGTGTACGGCGACGCCTGAGCCGCGACGGGCCGGGAGGTGCCCGTCACACCGCGGTGGGCGGGCGGGCCCGGCGCGGGGCACCTAGGGTCGGACGCCATGCGCCCGTGGCCCGGAAACGCCTACCCGCTCGGAGCGACCTACGACGGGGCCGGCACCAACTTCGCCCTGTTCTCGGAGCTGGCCGAGCGCGTCGAGCTGTGCCTGTTCGACCACGACGGCACCGAGACCCGGGTGGTGCTGCCCGAGCGCGACGGCTTCGTGTGGCACGGCTACTTGCCGATGGTGGTGCCGGGCCAGCTCTACGGCTACCGCGTGCACGGCCCGTACGACCCGGCGCGCGGCCTGCGCTGCAACCCGGCGAAGCTGCTGATCGACCCGTACGCCAAGGCGATCGAGGGCACGCTGGACTGGGCCGAACCGGCCTTCGGCTACCGCTTCGCCGACCCGGACTCGATCAACGACGACGACTCCGCGCCGCACGTGCCGAAGGCGCGGGTGATCAACCCGTTCTTCGACTGGGGCGACGACCGGCAGCCACGCGTCCCGTACCACCGCACGGTCATCTACGAGGCCCACGTGCGCGGCCTGACGATCAACCACCCGGACATCCCCGAGGAGTTCCGCGGCACGTACTCCGGCCTCGCGCACCCGGTGATGATCGAGCACCTGCGCCGGCTGGGCGTCACCGCGGTGGAGCTGATGCCGGTGCACCAGTTCGTTCCCGAGCACCACCTTGTGGAGCGCGGGCTGTCGAACTACTGGGGTTACAACACGATCGCCTTCCTGGCGCCGCACAACGAGTACGCCGCCACGCCGGACCCGGTGGCGGAGTTCAAGGCCATGGTGCGCTCGCTGCACGCGGCGAACATCGAGGTGATCCTCGACGTCGTCTACAACCACACCGCCGAGGGCAACCACCTCGGGCCGACGCTGTCCATGCGCGGCATCGACAACCCGTCCTACTACCGCCTGGTGGACGAGGACCAGCGGTACTACATGGACTACACGGGCACCGGGAACTCGCTCAACGTCCGCGCGCCGCACACGATGCAGCTGATCATGGACTCGCTGCGCTACTGGATCACCGAGATGCGGGTGGACGGCTTCCGGTTCGACCTGGCCGCCACCCTGGCCCGGGAGTTCTACGACGTGGACCGGCTCTCGACCTTCTTCGAGATGGTGCAGCAGGACCCGGTGGTGAGCCAGGTCAAGCTCATCGCCGAGCCGTGGGACGTCGGCCCCGGCGGCTACCAGGTGGGCAACTTCCCGCCGCAGTGGACCGAGTGGAACGGCAAGTACCGGGACACGGTGCGCGACTTCTGGCGTGGTGAACCCGGCTCGCTCGGCGAGTTCGCCTCCCGGCTCACCGGCTCGTCGGACCTGTACCAGGACGACGGCCGGCGGCCGTACGCCTCGATCAACTTCGTCACCGCGCACGACGGCTTCACGTTGATGGACCTGGTGTCGTACAACGACAAGCACAACGAGGCCAACGGCGAGGACAACCGCGACGGCGCCGACGACAACCGCTCCTGGAACTGCTCGGTGGAGGGGCCGACGGACGACGAGCGGGTGCTGGAGCTGCGCGACCGGCAGCGGCGCAACCTGGTGGCCACGCTGTTCTGCTCGCAGGGCGTGCCGATGCTGCTGCACGGCGACGAGCTCGGCCGCACCCAGGGCGGCAACAACAACGCCTACTGCCAGGACAACGACATCGCCTGGGTGGACTGGTCGTCGCAGGGCAAGGACGCCGAGTTCACCCGGTTCGTCGGGACCCTCGCCGAGCTCCGCGGCCTGCACCCGGTGTTCCGCCGCCGCCGGTTCTTCCACGGCCGCCCGATCCGGTCCGGCGACGAACTGCGCGACATCGCCTGGTTCACCCCGGGCGGCGAGGAGATGACCGAGCGGGACTGGGAGTCCGGCTTCGGCCGCAGCGTCGTGGTGTTCCTGAACGGCGCGGCGCTGGGCGAACTCGACTCGCGCGGCGAGCGGGTCACCGACGACTCGTTCCTGTTGTGCTTCAACGCCCACCACGAGGACATCGCCATGCGGCTGCCGGCCGCCGACCACGGCGAGCGCTGGACCGTGGTGGTGGACACCACGACCGGCGAGGTGTTCGTCGACCCGGACCACTCCGGCCGCACGGTGTGCGCCGGCGAGGCGCTACCGGTGACCGCCCGCTCGCTGGTGGTGCTGCAACGGACGTCGTGACGCCGTCGCCCGGCGCGGGCCGGCGCCGCGAGCCGGGGCGCGGCCTCAGCGGGCCAGCAGGACCGCGGCCAGGGCGAGCGCGGCGGGCAGCGCCTGCACGTAGGCGATGCGGCGGCTGACCGTGATCGCGCCGTACAGGCCGGCCACGATCACGCAGGCCAGGAAGAACACCGATGCCTGGAAGCCCACGTCGCCGCCGGCGATCAGCGCCCACACCAGGCCGGCGGCCAGGAAGCCGTTGTAGAGGCCCTGGTTGGCGGCGAGCACCGCGGACCGCTCGGCGAACTCCGCGTCGGTGCCGAAGATCGCCCGGCCGCGCGGGGTGCGCCAGAGGAACATCTCCAGGACCAGGAAGTAGCCATGGATCACCGCGACCAGTCCGGTCAGCACGGCGGCGACGACGTCCATCGGGTACCTCCGGGGCCACGTGACGAAGGGCACGAGGCTAACCGGTCACGTATGGACGCCACGGGCGACCTCCGACACGATGCAGGGGTGGCCCCGCCCTCCTCCACGTACCGGATCCAGCTCGGGGCCGACCTGACGTTCCCGGACGCCGCGGAGCTGGCCGGGTACCTCGACGACCTGGGCGCCGGCGCCCTGTACGCCTCGCCCTCGCTGGTCGCCGCGCCGGGCTCGACGCACGGCTACGACGTGGTGGACCCGACCCGGCCGTCCGACGTGCTGGGCGGCAAGGACGGCTGGCAGCGGCTGTCCGACCGGCTGCGCGAGCTCGGCCTCGGGCTGGTCGTGGACATCGTGCCGAACCACATGGGCGTGCAGGTGCCGCGGGCGAACCCGTGGTGGTGGGACGTGCTGCGGCACGGCGCGTCCTCGCCGTACGCGCGGTACTTCGACATCGACTGGTCACGCCGGCCGCTGCTGCTGCCGGTGCTCGGCGACGACCCGGACGCGCTCGCCGTGGACCCCGAGGCCGGCGTGCTGCGCTACCACGAGCACGAGTTCCCGCTGGCGCCCGGCACCGACGTGGCCGCGCCGGTGGCCGAGGTGCACGGCCGGCAGCACTACCGCCTGGTGCACTGGCGGCGGGGCGCGGCCGACCTCACGTACCGGCGGTTCTTCGACGTGTCCACGCTGGCCGCGGTGCGCGTCGAGGACCCGGACGTGTTCGCCGCGGTGCACGAGGAGACGCTGCGCCGGGTGGCGTCCGGCGAGATCACCGGGCTGCGGGTGGACCACCCGGACGGCCTGGCCCGGCCCGGCGAGTACCTGCGACGGCTGCGCGCCGCGGCGCCGGCGGCCTGGATCGTGGTGGAGAAGATCCTCGGGGTCGGCGAGTCGCTGCCCACGTCCTGGCCGGTCGACGGCACCACCGGCTACGAGGCGCTGCGCGAGCTCAGCGGCGTGTTCGTCGACCCGGCCGCGGTCACCCCGCTCACCGCCCTGTACGCCGAGCTGGCCGAGGTCTCGCTGGCCGCGGCCGGCGACGCGGCCGGCGTGGAGACCGCGTGCCGGCGGCTGGTGGCCGGCGGGATGCTGCGCGCCGAGGTGCGCCGGATCGCCGGGCTGGTGGCCGGCACCACCGGGGAGCGCGCGGAGGCCGCGGTCGCCGAGCTGCTGTGCTCGTTCCCGGTGTACCGCTCGTACCTGCCGGAAGGCCGGGAGGTGGCGGAGCGCGCCTTCGAGGTGGCGCGGCAGGCGCGGCCGGACCTGGTGACCGTGCTGGACGCCATGGCCGAGGAGATGTTCGGCAACCCGTCCGGCGAGCTGGCGGTGCGCATCCAGCAGACGTCCGGCATGGTCATGGCGAAGGGCGTGGAGGACACCGCGTTCTACCGGTTCAACCGGTTCGTGGCGTTGAACGAGGTGGGCGGCGCGCCGGAGCGGTTCGGGGTGGACCCGGCCGCGTTCCACACGGCCGCCGCGGCGCGCGACGCCGGCTGGCCGGACACCATGACGACGCTGTCCACGCACGACACCAAGCGTTCCGAGGACGTGCGGGCCCGGCTCGCCGCCATGTCCGAGGTGGCGCCGCGGTTCGCCGCGCGGATGCGGCTGTGGTCCCGGCGCCGCGGCCTGCCGGAGCCGACGTTCGACCTGCTGGCCTGGCAGACCCTGGTCGGCGCCTGGCCGATCGAGCCGGGACGGCTGCGTGAGTACCTGCGCAAGGCGAGCAAGGAGGCCAAGCTCAGGACCACGTGGAACGACCCCGACCCCGCCTTCGACGCCGCCGTCGAGGCCTGGCCGGAGGCCGTGCTGTCGGACGGCCCGCTGGCCGCCGACGTGGCCGCGTTCGTGCTGAGCATCCAGGCCGCCGGGTGGTCGAACTCCTTGGGACAGAAGGTGTTGCAGCTGGCCGGCCCCGGCATCCCGGACGTCTACCAGGGCACCGAGCTGTGGGACAACTCGCTCGTCGACCCCGACAACCGCCGCTCGGTCGACTTCGACCTGCGCCGCTCCCTGCTGGCCCGGCTGGACGACGGCTGGCAGCCGCCGGTCGACGAGACCGGCGCCGCGAAGCTGCTGGTGACGTCGCGCGCGCTGCGGCTGCGGCGGGACCGGCCGGACCTGTTCCACGGCTACCGCCCGCTGCGCGCCGCCGGCCCGGCCGCGGAGCACGCGCTGGCGTTCGCCCGCGGCCCGCACCACTCCCTGGTCGCCGTGGTGACCCGCCTGCCCATCACACTGACCACGGCGGGCGGGTGGCGCGACACCGCGCTCCCACTGCCGCCCGGCCCCGGCGCGTGGACCGACGTGCTCACCGGCCGCACGCTGGACTCGCCGTGCCCCCGGCTCGCCGACCTGCTGTCGCCGTACCCGGTGGCGCTGCTGCTGCGCTCCTGATCCACCCGATCAGCTGATCATCGGGCTCTCTCCTGGATCGGCCCCTTTCTGTCGGTACCGGCCGGTGAGGTTGGTGCCGACAGGAAACGGAGGCACCATGGTCACCATGACCGCGAGGACCGGCACTGACGGCATCGCACACGGGCGCCCCTTCACCGTGCGCGATCTGGAGGCGATGCCGGATGACGGACACCGCTACGAACTCATCGACGGGATGCTGTTCGTGACCCCGGCGCCGGGGACCCGGCACCAGAAGGTGGTCCTGCGGCTCGGGGCGCTGCTCGACTCGGTGTGCCCGCCCGACCTGCACGTGCTGCCGGCACCGTTCGCCGTGCGGCCGTCGGACACGCTCGAACTCCAGCCCGACCTGCTGGTGGCGCGGGACGAGGAGCTGACGGAGAAGCTGCTGCCGACGGCGCCCGTGCTGGCCGTGGAGGTGCTCTCGCCGAGCACCACGCTCAACGACCTCAACACCAAGAAGGCGGCGTACGAACGGCTCGGCGTGCCGTCGTACTGGATCGTCGACCCGATCGAGCCGCGGCTCACCGTGTTCGAGCTGTCGGCGCGCGGCCGGTACGTGACCGTGGCCGAGGTCAAGGGCGAGGACGCCTTCGAGGCCGAACGGCCGTTCCCGGTCCGGGTCGTGCCGCGCGCCCTCCTGGGCACGCTGACCTGACGCGGCCCAGGAGGGCGCTCCTGGTCACCGTCATGACCCGCCGGCCCATCGCCGTACCCGGTGGCCCTGCTCCTGCGCGGCTGACGCGGGTGGCGCTCAGCCGATCGGCAGCCGGCGCACCCGGATCCGGCTCTCGCCGATCACCACGATCGCGCCGGCCTCGAGGTACTCCGCCGCACGAAGGGCACTCGCCATCCGCGCCGGCAGGCACTCGTCGACCAGAAACCTCATGCGCTGAAGCGGACCGGCAGCTCGCGCTCGTCGACCACCGCTGCGGCACAGCGGAGGGCTGCCAGCACATCCTCCGGCGCCGGCTGCGGGTAGTCCGCGATCACCTCGTCGACGGTCATCGCGTCGGCGAACATCGCGAGGACGGTGGCGATCGGAATGCGAGTGCCGCGAATGCACGGGACACCGCCCATGACCTCGTGGTCCACCACCACACGCTCGATCCGCACCGCGCCAGCATGGGCGCCGCGCGGCCCGACCGGTGGTCACAGCCGCGGGCGGCGTCGGACCTGAATCTTCTTCTGTTCAATCGAGTGGCGTCGATGACGGACCGTCGCCGGTGCTCACACGATGGAGCGGAATGCTGCGGGCAGGCGCTGTGATGAACGTCAGGATGCGGTCAACTGCCCGAATGCCGCCTCCCCGTATCCCTGATCGCAGGCTCACGACGCAGGACCTCGGCGCCCTGCCCCCGTACGGCGGGCGGGTCGAGCTCATCCATGGCGCGATCATGATGGGCCTGCGGCCCGACGCCGCCCACCAGAAGGCGCTCGGCCAGCTCACCGCGCTGCTGGTCACCGCGTGCCCGCCCGGCCTGCACGTGCTGCCCGCGCCGTTCCCGGTCCGCCCTACCGAGCTGGACGAACTGCAACCCGACCTGCTCGTCGCCCGGGAGGAGGACCTGACGCCCCTGGTCCTGCCCACCGCGCCGGTCCTCGTCGTGGAGATCGTGTCGCCCCGCACCGCCCTGCACGACACCCTGCACAAGAAGGCCGCCTACGAACGCCTCGGCGTCCGGTCCTACTGGATCGTCGACCCCCGCGCCCCCGGCCTCGCCGTCCACGAGCTGATCGACGGGCGCTACCACCTGACCGCCGAAGCCCTGGCCGACACCCCGTTCCACGCCGTGCACCCGTTCCCGGTCACGGTCACCCCCGCCGCCCTCCTGGGCACCCTCGCCCACTGAAGCGCCCCGGCCGCGCCTCACCACCCCGATCCGCGGCCGCCGACCTCGTCGCACCCCGCCGGCCGGCCGCGGCGCCGACGGCTGTCCCTGCCGCTCCTCCCCGCCGCCCTTCGCCCTCCTCACGGCCGGATCGGGTGACGGCCAGCTCGTCAGGCGCACTGCACGACGAAACGCCTTACACTTCGTCTCATGGGAAGTATCACCTTCCGGTCGGACCCCGACAGCGAACGGGCGCTGGAGGAACTGACGGCGGACGGCACGAGCACCTCGGCCGCCATCCGGAACGCCCTGATCTCGGCCGCCCGGGCGCATCAGGCCGAAAGGCTCCGCGCCGAGGCCACCGTCCTCGCGGCCGACCCCGACGACGTCGCGGAGGCCCGGCGGGTCCTGGCCGAGCTGGAGCCACTTCGTGCGTGGTGACGTGTACCGGCTCCGCGCCCCACGGGGCACCAAGGGACACGAACAGGCCGGCCCCCGCTACGCCGTCGTCGTCCAGTCCGACGCCCTGCCGCTCTCGACCTGGCTCATCGCTCCGACCTCCACCTCCGCCCGCCCCGCCTCGTTCCGCCCCGAGATCGAGATCGACGGCTCCGCCACCCGCCTGCTGGTGGAACAGACCACGGCCGTTGACCCTCGACGCCTCGGCGACCGGGTCGGAAGACTCGCCCTGCACGAGCTGACCGAGGTGGACCGCGCCCTCAGAATCGTCCTCGACCTGACCTGACCGCACCCGGCCCGGGCTCACGTCCCGCTTGTCCGGGTCGCCGTGGCCCGCGCCGAGGTGTGATCCGGCGGGCGCAGCGTGGTGGCGGCCAGGAGGATCGACCGCGTGACCTTCGAGGTGTGGGTGCCGGAGCTGGGGCGCGTACGGGTTCGGGTGGACGGGCAGGTTCACGAGATGGAGCGGGCCGGCGGCGGGTGGTGGCGGGCGGACGTGGCCGGCAGGGACTACGGGTTCCTGCTGGGGGACGACGAGACGGTCCTGCCCGATCCGCGGTCGGCGTGGCAGCCGGACGGGGTGCACGAGGCGTCACGCCGGTACGACCACGGGGCGTTCGCCTGGACGGACGGCGGCTGGACGGGGCGGGCGCTGCCGGGGAGCGTGATCTACGAGCTGCACATCGGCACGTTCACCGGCGGTGGGACGTTCGACAGCGCGATCGAGCGGCTGGATCACCTGGTGGAGCTGGGCATCGACCTCGTCGAGGTCATGCCGGTGAACGCCCTCGACTCGCCGCGGAACTGGGGGTACGACGGGGTGCTCTGGTACGCGGTGCACGAGCCCTACGGTGGGCCGGACGGGTTCAAGCGGTTCGTGGACGCCTGCCATACGAGGAACCTCGGCGTGGTGCTGGACGTGGTGCACAACCATCTGGGGCCGAGCGGCGCGTACCTGGACCGGTTCGGGCCGTACTTCGGCGGGCGCAACATCTGGGGGCCGTCGCTCAACCTGGACGGGCCGCACTCCGACGAGGTGCGCCGCTACGTGATCGACAACGCGCTGATGTGGCTGCGGGACTACCACGTGGACGCGCTGCGGCTGGACGCGGTGCACGCGCTGGTCGACCGGCGGGCCACGCACCTGCTGGAGGAGCTGGCGACCGAGGTGCATGCCCTCCAGGCGCACGTCGGACGGCCGCTCACGCTGATCGCGGAGTCCGACCTCAACGACGCGACGCTGGTGACGGCACGGGAGGCCGGAGGGTACGGACTGCACGCGCAGTGGAACGACGACGTGCACCACGCGCTGCACACGGCGCTCACCGGGGAACGCCAGGGCTACTACGCGGACTTCGACGGGCTGGACGCGGTGGCGACGACGCTGCGCCGGGTGTTCTTCCACGCGGGGACGTGGTCCTCGTTCCGCGGCCGTACGCACGGCCGGCCGGTGGATCCGGCGCGCATCCCGGCCGACCGCTTCGTGGTGTCGCTGCAGAACCACGACCAGGTGGGCAACCGCGCCACCGGCGACCGGCTGTCGGCGACGCTGCCGCCGGGGCTGCTGGCCTGCGGCGCGGCCCTGCTGCTGTGCGGGCCGTTCACGCCGATGCTGTTCATGGGCGAGGAGTGGGGCGCGTCCACGCCGTTCCGCTTCTTCTCGCACTTCCCCGACCCGGAGCTGCGCGCGGCGGTGCGGGACGGGCGGTACGAGGAGTTCGCGGAGCACGGCTGGGGCGCGGCCGAGGTGCCGGATCCCAATGACGAGGAGACGTTCACCGGGTCGCGGCTGCGCTGGGAGGAAGCACGCGATGGCGATCACGCGCGGCTGCTGGAGACGTACCGGGCGCTGATCGCGCTGCGGCGGGCGGAGCCGGACCTCACGGACCCCTGGCTGGGCCACCTGGACGTCGCGCACGACGCGGCCGCGGGATGGCTCACGCTGCGCCGCGGGGCGATCACGGTGGTGGTGAACCTGGGCGCCGAGCCGGTCGAGCTGCCGGTCGGCGGGGAGCTGGTGCTCGCCTGGGACGACGCCGTGGTGACCGGCGACGGCCTGCGGCTCGGCGGCCGGGATTTCGCCGTGCTGCGCGCTTGCTAGCGTCGACACCGTGGGACGGGTCGCCAGGCAGCTGCTGGTGGCCGTGGCGCTGGCCGCGGTCGTCGTGGTCTGCCTGCGCCTGGGCTGGTGGCAGCTGCGGCGGTTCGAGACCAGCGGCTCCTTCCAGAACCTCGGGTACACCCTCCAGTGGCCCACGTTCGCCGTCTTCGCGGTGGTGGTCTGGTGGCGCCTGCGCACGCTGGAACGCGAGCGACGCGCGGCGGCGGGGAGGGGGCCGGGGACGGCCGACGGGGCGGCAGACGCCGGTGAGGCGGGCGAGGCCGACGGGCCGACGGCGGCTCACGGCCCCGGCACGACCGGCACCGAGGACCACCCAACGGCCGCCGACGGGGAGACCGGAAGCGGCCGGGCGACCACCGGCCCGGCGACCGCGGCGTCCACCGGCACCGAGGACCACCCGCCGGCCGCCGACGGGCCGCCGGCCGCCACGATCACGGCCGTTCACGAGGACGAGCCGAATGACGAACTCGCCGCCTACAACCGGTACCTCGCCGAGCTGAACGCCGCCGCGAGCCGGCGGCGGGGTTGACGACGCGCAGCATGAAGGAGCACGAGCCGATGGCCACCGACGTCACCGAGGCACCCGCCGGGAACACCAGGAAGGTCGCGGGCGCGCTGCGCCGCTTCCAGGTGTCGGCCTACGTCGTCGGTGTCTGCCTGCTGCTGCTGGTGATCGGCATGGGCTTCAAGTACCTGGGCGACAACCCGCGGATGGTGGAGATCGTGGGCCCGGTCCACGGCTTCATCTACGCGGTGTACCTGGCCATCGCGCTGGACCTGGCGCTGCGTGCCAAGTGGTCGGTGCGCGGCACGCTGCTGGTGCTGCTGGCCGGCACCGTGCCGTTCGTGTCCTTCTACGCCGAGCGCGCCGTGACGGCCCGGGTACGCGAGGGCCGCGGCGTCTGACGGCACGGCGGTGATCTCCTACGAGGAGTTCGGCGTCCGGTTCTTCGAGCACGCGCTGACCGCGGAGCGCATCGCCGGCGCGCTCTCCGGCCTGGTGGGGGCGCCGTTCGAGGTCGGGCCGCTGGCCGCCGGGCCGGGCAAGGTCGCCCAGGTGACGGCGACGGGCAGCGCCCGCACGCCCACCGCGGTACGCACCGCCCGGTCGCCGGCCACGTTCCGCGCCTGGATCCCGGTGGACCTGGCGCTCACCATCACCCTCGGCGGCCAGGCGCACCGCTTCACCGCGGACCTCGGGGTGCCGCTGGTGCTCACCGCGCAGGCCGCCGAGCCGCTGCGGATCGTCCTGGACATCACGCCGCCGACCCGGCACGAGATCGAGCTGCGGCTGGAGGCGGACGGGATGCGGGCCACCTTCCTCAAGCTGGTGGCCGGCATCGACGACGAGCTGAAGCGGTTCGTGGCCCGCCACGTGGCCAAGGAGGTCACGAAGCCCGCGGTGCAGCGCGCCCGCGTCATCGACGTCGCCGCCCTCATCGACCGCGCCGTGAGTGACTGAAAGGCGCCTTCAGCCGGGTCGGCCCGCTGAAGGCGCCTTTCAGTCACAGGACGCGGTGGCCTACAGGTAGCAGGCCTTGGTGAAGTCGTAGTCCTTGGCGGTCTCGCCGACGAAGAAGGACTCGACGGTGGAGACGCCCGTGACGGAGGCCTCGTCCGGCTTGCTGATGACCGACTGCCGGAACACGGTCTCGTTGGGGTCACCGGTGCGCTTGCCGGCCTCCGGGGGCAGCATGCCCTCGTAGTCCACGGTGTCCAGGGACTGCACGGCGCGCAGCACGCCGGCGCGGGTCAGGTCCTTGTTCTCCACGGCCTTCTCCAGCGCCGCCTTGAGCGGGTAGGACCAGACCCAGCCGGAGGTGTAGCCGTCGTTGCCCTGCACCGAGGAGCCGAGGGCGTCGCGCATCGCCTGGTGGCCCGGGGTGTCCGAGGTGAAGGTCTCCCAGGGACCGGACTGCAGGTAGAGCGCCTTGATGGCCGGGGCGGCCGGGCTCTTCAGCAGGCCGGGGTTCCAGGTCGGGCCGGTGCCGATGAACTTGCCGGTGAAGCCGCGGGCCGCGGCCTGGCCGATGATCACCGCGGCGTCGGTGGGGCCGGTCGTGAGAATCACCAGGTCCGGCTTGGCGCTCACCACGGCCTCGATCGCGCCGCCCTGGTTGTCCTGGCCGGGCGCGGTCTCGGTGTCGGTGAACGTCAGGCCACGCTTCTCCGCGGCCACCTTGGCGCCGGCCGCGGCGTCGTCGCCGTAGTCGCCGGCGTTGTGCACGGCCATCACGGACTTCACGCCGAACTCCTCGACGGCGTAGTCGATCGCGTTCATCGACTCCATGCAGTAGTTGGCGCCGGACTCCACGATGACGTCCTCGAACGCCCACAGCGAGGTCCACGAGGCCGGGGAGGCCACGATGTTGCTGGACTTGAGGTCCGGCAGGATCGCCGCGGTGGTCGGCGAGCCCAGGGTCTGGGCGAGCGCCAGGACGTTCGGCTTGATCTCCTGGTAGACCTGGTTGTGGATCTGCGGGTTGTACTTGTTGTCCCGCACGTAGCTGGTGACGTCGACCTCGTAGTCGCCGATGCCGCCGGCCTCGTTGACCCGCTTCCAGAAGGCCTTCTGCGAGTCGGTGATGGGCACGGCGAGGGCCTTGAACGGGCCCTCGGTGAGGTCGGAGATGGTGCCCAGGTAGATGCAGCCCTTCTCCTTGTCGATCGCCTGCGGGCAGGCCTCCTCGGTGACCCCGATGTCGGTCTTGATGCCGGCCTCGCTCTCCTGCGTGCCGGCGGAGTCGCCCCCGCGGCAGCCGGTGGCGAGAGCCGCCGCCGCGAGCAGCGCGGCCGTGGCCGCCAGCGCGCGTCGTGGTGTCCTCATCGACCCACTCCTTCCGGCCGCCTCAGTACGAGAACGGCCATGACTTCCAGTAATTGCGAACGCGTATCCAGATCCCGAAGAGCCCTCGTGGCTCGAAGATCAGGAACCCGACGATGAGCAGGCCGTAGAGGATGGCCTCCACCTGGAACACCGTGATGCCGCCGCTGCCAGAGTTGGCGTTGACGAACGGCAGGACGGCCGGCAGCTCGCGGGTGACCCTGGGCAGCAACGTGATGAACAGCGCGCCCATGATGGAGCCGGAGATGGTGGCCACGCCTCCGATCAGGATCATCGCGATGTACTGCACGGACAGCAGCAGGTTGAACGATCCGGGCTCGATGTACCCGGTGATGACGAACAGCAGCGCGCCCGCGACCCCGGCGTAGAACGAGGACACGGCGAACGCGATGAACTTGTACCGGGTGAGGCTCACGCCGATCACGGAGGCCGCGATGTCGCGGTCCCGCACGGCCGCCAGCGCCCGGCCGGTCCGCGAGCGCACCAGGTTGCGGGCCAGCACCGCGAAGATCACCAGCACCACGAACATCAGGAAGTAGAGCTTCTGCACCCTGGTGAAGAGCTCGCCGTCCACGTCGAGGCGCTGCCCGAACAGCGTGGGGATGGCGGCCTGCCGGCCGACGCCCGCGCCGCCGGTGACGTCGGTCCACTCGCGGAACACGTACTCGCCGATGAACACCAGGCCGAGCGTCACGATCGCCAGGTACAGGCCGCGCAGCCGTACCGCGAGCGGCGCCACGATCACCCCGGCCAGCGCCGCCACCAGCCCGGCGGCCAGCAGCCAGACCGGAAGCGAGGTGATGCCGAACCCGAGCACCCGGCCGTCGGTGTCGCCGGACAGCACCGCGGCGGTGTACGCGCCGATGGCCAGGAAGAACGCGTGGCCCAGCGACACCTGGCCGGCGTACCCGGTGACGATGTTCAGCCCGATGGCGCCGATCGCCGCGGCGAAGCCGGTGGCCAGCAGCTGCAGCAGGTCGTCGGCGAACAGGAACGGCAGCAGCAGCGCGAGCACCACGACGCCGCCCACCCACACCCGCTTGGGGCGGGTGTTCAGCAGCGAGGTCTCCTGCCGGTAGGAGGTGTAGAGCTCGGGCCGGCCGGCGATCGCCCTCATACCCGCTCCACCTCCCGGGTGCCGAACAGCCCGTACGGCCGGACCAGCAGCACCAGCATCATCACGATGTACGGCGAGACCAGCGCGAAGTCGCCGTCCAGGTGCGGCGAGATGTCCGTGCCGTAGCTCGCGACCAGGGCCTCGACCACGCCGATCGCCAGGCCGGCGACGAGCGCCCCGCCGAGCGAGTCCAGGCCGCCGAGGATGATCACCGGCAGCGCCTTGAGCGCCACGATCCAGAGCCCCTGGTCCAGGCCGGCGCCGCTGGCGACGAACACCCCGGCGATGGCGGCCATCGCCGCGGCGATCGCCCAGGACAACGCGAACACCCAGCCCACCGAGACGCCCTGGGCGAGCGCGACCTCCTGGTCGAGCGCCGTGGCCCGCATCGCCAGGCCCATCCGCGAGTACCGGAAGAACGCGAACAGCACCGCCAGCAGCACCATGGTGGTGAGGAACATGGCCAGGTACCGCTGCTCCACGGCGATGCCGAGCAGGGTGACCGTCCGCAGGCCCCACGGGTCGCCGACCTGGCGGACGTTGATGCCGATGTAGCCGTTGACCACCACCCGGATCACCACGTCCACCCCGAGCGTGATGATCGAGATGACGAACACCGGCTTGCCGATCATCGGCCGCAGCGCGGCCCGTTCCACGCCCACGCCGAGCAACGCGACCAGCACGGTGGCCAGCACCACGGCGAGGAAGAAGTTCAGCTCCACCACGAGGTAGCTGACCAGCGTGGCCCCGGCCAGCATGAACGCCGGCTGCGCGAAGCTGATCACCCGCATGGACTTGTAGATGATCACGAAGCCGATCGCCAGCAGCGCGTACACCGAGCCCTGGCCGAGCCCGCGGACGATGGCCTGCATGAGTTCGGTCATCGGTACATCGACCCCACCAGGTCGTCGAACATGGTGACGATGGCGGCCCGTTTCACCTTCTGCGTCGCGGTCAGCTCGCCGTCCTCGTGGTCGAGCTCCTTGGGCAGCATGCGGAACTTCTTGATCCGCTCGACGTCGGCGAAGCGCGTGTTCACCTGGTCGACGATGCCTTGCACCAGCGCGATCACCTCCGGCTTCTCGGACAGGTCGCGGTAGGTGGTGAAGGCCAGCCGGCGGGCCTGCGCCCAGTGGCCCACGGTCTCCAGCTCGATGCCGATGAGCGCGGTGAGGAACTTGCGGCGGTCGCCGATGACCACGGCCTCCTTGATGTACGGGGAGGCCTTGAGCGCGTTCTCGATCTCCGACGGGGCGATGTTCTTGCCGCCGGCGGTGATGATGATGTCCTTCATGCGGTCGGTGATCCGCACGTGCGTGCCGTCCACCCACTCGCCGACGTCACCGGTGTGCAGCCAGCCGTCCGGGTCGACGGTGCGCCGGGTGGCCTCGGGGTCGCGCCAGTAGCCGGCGAACACGCCGGGGTGCCGGGTCTGGATCTCGCCGCTGGCCGGGTCGACGCGCAGCTCCACGCCGGGGTGCGGCTCGCCGACGGTGCCGAGGCGCACCCGGCCCGGCCGGTTGGCGGTGGCGATGGCCGAGTTCTCGGTCATCCCGTACACCTCGTGCATGGGGACGCCGATGCCCATGAAGAACTTGAGCACCTCGGGGGCGATCGGCGCCGCGCCGGACGCGGCGTAGCGCACCTTGCGCATGCCGATCCGGTCCCGCAGCGCGCGGTAGCAGAACAGGTAGCCGACGGCGTAGCGCAGCCGGGTGGACGCGGTGTGCCGGCCGCCGGTGCGCACCAGGGTGTCGCCGATGCCGTCGGCCACCCGCAGCCAGAACCCGGACAGCGCGCGCTTGAGCCGGCTCGCCGACTGGGTGCGGATGTTGACCCCGGCGAGCACCTTCTCCCAGATCCGTGGCACGCCGAACAGCACGGTGGGCTGCACCTCGCGCAGGTTGGCCTGCACGGTCTCGATGGACTCGGCGAAGTGCACCTGGATGCCGGCCGCGGCGCTGAACCAGGTGGTGAACACGCGCTCCGCGACGTGGCACAGCGGCAGGTAGGACAGCGACACGTCGCGGTCGCTCGGCGGCGGGTCGGTGAAGCCGCCGCCCTCGACCAGGGTGGCGATGGCGAACTCGACGTTGGCCACGGTGAGCATCGCGCCCTTCGGCGGCCCCGTGGTGCCCGAGGTGTAGACGAGCGTGGTGACGTCCTCCGGGGTCGCCTCGGCCATCCGGTCGGTCACCGCCCCGGGGTGGGCCTGCCGGTGCTCGCGGCCGATGACCAGGAAGTCCTCCCAGGACAGCAGCCTCGGCTCGTCGTAGCGGTGCCGGATGCCGCGCGGCTCCAGGTAGACGATGCGCTCCAGCTCGGGCAGCTGGTCGAGCACCGACAGCGCCTTGTCCACCTGCTCCTGGTCCTCGGCGACGAGCACCTTGGCGCCGGAGTGCGAGAGCAGGTAGGACACCTCGGGCGCCGGGTTGGTCGGGTACAGGCCGACGGTCATGGCCCGCACGGCGACCGCGCCGAGGTCGGCATACAGCCACTCGCGGCGGTTCTCGGAGTGCACGGCCACCCGGTCGCCAGGCTGCACGCCGAGCGCCAGCAGCGCGTGGCCGACCAGCTCGACGGTGTCCCAGTAGTCCGCCCAGGTGACCTCCTGCCAGATGCCGAGGTCCTTCTCCCGCAACGCGACCCGCGCCGGGATGGCGGCGGCGCGGTCGCGCACCCGGGTGGCGACGGTGGTGGTGGCCTGCCCGGCCCTGGGCTCGGCGACGGTGGTCACGCGGCACCTCCTGACGGCTGCGCGGGCTCCGGGGTCCGGCCCTGCTCGGTGCGGTGCTCCTCGCCGAGGTAGGCCCGGATGACGTCGGGGTCGCGGGACACCTCGTGCGGCGTGCCGGTGCGGATCGGCCGGCCGAAGTCCACGACCATCACGCGGTCGGCCAGGTCCATCACCAGGCCCATGTCGTGCTCCACCATGATCATCGGGATGCCCAGCTCGTCGCGCACGTCGAGGATGAACCGCGCCATGTCCTCGGTCTCCTCGAGGTTCATGCCGGCCACCGGCTCGTCGAGCAGCAGCAGCGCCGGCTCCATGGCGAGCGCGCGGCCCAGCTCGACGCGCTTCTGCACGCCGTACGGCAGCAGCCCGACCGGCAGCCGCCGCCACTGCTCCAGCTCCAGGAAGTCGATGATCTCCTCGACCGCCGCGCGGTTCGCCAGCTCCCGCGAGCGGGCCCGGCCGAGCCAGGCGAACGCGGCGAACACGCCGTAGGTGTTGTGGTGATGGCGGCCGAGCATGAGGTTGTCGACCACGGTCAGGTTGGCGAACAGCTCGATGTTCTGGAACGTCCGCGCGATGCCCAGCTGGGCGATCCGGTGCGGCCGCATGCCGAGGATGTCGGTGTCCTTGAAACGCACCGAGCCGCGCTGCGGCCGGTACACACCGGAGAGCACGTTGAAGATCGAGGTCTTGCCGGCGCCGTTGGGCCCGATGACGGCGAACAGCTCGCTCGGCCCGACCTCGAAGGACACCCCGTCGATGGCCTTGACGCCGCTGAACGAGAGCCCGACGTCCTGGAAGCGCAGGATCGGCGCGGTCACCAGCCCGGTCACGAGAGCCACCGCTTGCGCCGCTTGTAGTGCTTGACGTCGCGGAAGGAGCGCGCCGCGCCCTCGGCGCCGAGGCCGAGGTAGAACTCGCGGACGTCCTCGTCGGCGAGCAGCTGCCCGGCCGGCTTGTCCATCACCATCTTGCCGTTCTCCATGACGTAGCCGTGCTCGGCGATGGAGAGCGCCATGGTGGCGTTCTGCTCCACCAGCAGGACCGTGGTGCCGGCCTTGTTGATCTCCACGATGAGGTCGCGGATCTGTTGCACGACAAGGGGTGCCAGCCCGAGGCTCGGCTCGTCCAGCAGCAGCACCGCGGGGTCGGACATGAGGGCGCGGCCCATCGCGAGCATCTGCTGCTCGCCGCCGGACAGGTAGCCGGCGGTGCCGCGGCGGCGCTCGGCGAGCACCGGGAACATGCCGAGCACGCGCTCCAGGTTGCGTTTGAGCGAGCGCCCGGCGACGTGCGCGCCGATCCGCAGGTTCTCCTCGACGGTCAGCTCGCCGAGGATGCGCCTGCCCTCCAGCACCTGCTTGATGCCGAGCGAGGCGATGCGGGCCGGGCCGAGGTGGTGGATCTGACGGCCGGCGAGGGTCACCGAGCCCTTGGTCACCTTGCCCTCGTGCACGTCGAGCAGTCCGGTGAGGGCGCGCAGCAAGGTGGTCTTGCCCGCGCCGTTGGCGCCGAGCAGGGCGACGATGCGGCCCTCGGGCACGGTGAGGCTGACCCCGCGCAGGACGAGCATCACGTCGTCGTAGACGACCTCGAGGTTGTTGACCGCGAGCACGGGCGCCTCCATGCTGTGGGGCCCACAGGGTGTGACAGGGATCACGAGCCGTCAAGCGCCGAGCGCGTCGGAAGATATCACCGTGTCACCGGCATGTGAACCATTGCTCACACAACCGCAACCTTGGTAAGCCCGATCGATGCACTTCCGGCGCATGTCCTGGTATGCAAGTGAGCGACGGATAGCGGGAGGACAGGTGCCACGGCGACCGCGCGACCGCAGGGCACAGATCGTGACCGCGGCCAGCACGCTGTTCCATCAGCAGGGCTACCGGCAGGTCAACATGGCGCAGATCGCGGCGGCAGTGGGCATCACCGCCTCCGCGCTCTACCGGCACTTCCCCGGCAAGCGGCAACTGCTCACCGCCGTGATCGCCGAGTACTTCACGCGGCTGGAGCGCGACGCCAGCGACCCGGAACCGGCGCTGTCGCTGCCCGACGTGGTGCGACGGCTGGCCGCCGGGGCGCTGGACCGGCGGGAGCCGCCGCTGCTCTGGGCCAGGGAGGCGCGGCACCTCAACGACGGCGAGCGGGCCGAGCTGCGGGAGCGGCTGCGCGGGGTGGCCGACGCGGTGGCCAAGCGGCTGCGCGCGGAGCGGCCGGAGCTGACCGACGCGGACGCGCAGATCCTGGTGTGGCGCGCCATCGCGGTGCTCACCAGCCCGTCGTACCACCGGGTCGAGCTGCCGCGGCCGCGGTTCGAACGGATGCTCGTGGACATGACGATGGCCGTGCTGACGCTGACGCCGCCGCGGATCAGCGCGGCCGAGGTGGCGGCGGCCGGCCCGGCCACCCCGGTGCCGCGCCGGCCCGTGCTGCCCCGGGTGTCACGGCGCGAGGCGCTGCTGTCCGCCGCCCTGCACCTGTTCGCCGAGCGCGGCTACCACGACGTCACCGTGGACGACATCGGCGCCGCGGTGGGGATCGCCGGCCCCAGCGTCTACAACCACTTCCCGAGCAAGTCGGCGTTCCTGACCGCGCTGGTGAACCGGGGCGCGGAGTACCTGTCGCTGGCCATGTCCCAGGTGCTGGAGGAGGCGACCGACCCGGCCACCGCGCTCGCCGACCTGCTGCGCTGCTTCGCCGGCTTCGCCTGGGACCACGAGCACCTCACCAGCATGCTGGTCGGCGAGGTGCACAACCTGCCGGAGGAGGACCTGCGGCAGGTGCGCAGCACGCAGCGCGAGTACGTGGCCGAGCTGTTCCACCTGCTGCGCCTGGCCAACCCCACCATCCAGGACGAGGGCGAGGCGCGGGTGCGGGTGCACGCCGCGCTCAACGTGGTCAACCACCTGGCGCGCACCCGGCGGGCCAGGCGCATCCCGGCGCTGCGCGACCACGCCCTGGCCAGCGCCCTGGCCGCGATGGGCATCGGCCGGCACGCCGGGTGACGCCGGGACGCGGGTGGCACCGGGACCCCGCGGCCACCCGGCCGGCGCCGCGCCGAGGACGCCGCGGCGCTCAGGCGACGCCGTGGATCTCCGAGGTGGGGGCGATGCGGAGCAGGCCGCGGTAGGCGTCGGTGGCGCGGTTGCCGCCGTTCACCACGGCGTCCACCTCGCGGACGATCGGCATGTCCACGCCGTACCGCTCGGCCAGCTCCAGCACCACGCGGCAGCTCTTGACGCCCTCGGCGACCATCTTCATCTCGGCGGTCACCTCGTCGATGCTCTTGCCCCTGGCCAGTTTCTCGCCGACCGTGCGGTTGCGCGAGAGCGGGCTCATGCAGGTGGCCATCAGGTCGCCGAGGCCGGTGAGGCCGGCGAAGGTACGCGGGTCGGCGCCCATCGCCACGCCGAGCCGGCTGATCTCGGCGAGGCCGCGGGTGATCACCATGGACCGCGTGTTGTCGCCGACCCCGAGCCCTTCGGCCATGCCGGCGGCGATCGCGATGACGTTCTTCAGCACGCCGCCGATCTCGCAGCCGAGCACGTCGGTGTTGGTGTAGACGCGGAAGGTCCGGCTGGCGAACAGCGGCTGCAGCGAGCACGCCACGTGCTCGTCGGCCATGGCGATGACGCTGGCGGCCGCGTAGCCCTGCAGCACCTCGCGGGCCAGGTTCGGCCCGGCCAGCACGCCGGTGGGGTGGCCGGGCAGCACGTCGTCGATCACCTCGGTCATCCGCATGGCGGTGCCGCGCTCCAGGCCCTTGGAGAGGCTGACGATGGGGATCCACGGCCGTACGAACTTGGCGGCCTCCTCCAGGGTCTGCCGGAAGCCGTGCGAGGGCACGCCGACCACGAGCACGTCGGCCGGCCACACGGCGTCCTCCAGCGAGCTGGTGGCGCGCAGCGTCGGGTGCAGCGACAGGCCGTCCAGGTAGGCGCTGTTGGTGTGCTGCTCGTCGATCTCCGCGGCCAGGTCGGCGCGGCGCGCCCAGAGCGTCGTCGAGGCGTTCGCCGCCGTGAGCGAAGCGACCGTGGTGCCCCAGGAGCCGGCGCCCAGCACCGCGACGTGAACCTGCCTCGACATGCGTGTCCTCCTCGTGGCGCGGCCGGCGCTCGGGCGGGACCACGCCACGACCACGACGTGACCGTGGCCACTGCGCGGCCCGGTGTGCAGCTTGCCCGCAGCTACCCTGTCGACGCCAGACGCCCCGCCCTGAGGAGCAGCATGACCGACGGACCTGGACCTCTCGCCGGGCTGCGCGTGGTGGAGCTGGCGGGCATCGGCCCCGGCCCGTTCGCCGCGCAGCTCCTGGCCGGCATGGGTGCCTCGGTGACCCGCGTGCAGCGGTCCGGCGCGTTCGACCCGTCCGGCGGGGTGTCCGCCGGGGGCCGGGAGCGCACCGTCGAGGTGGACCTCAAGGACCCGGCGGGCCGCGACGCGGTGCTGGCGCTGGTGGACGAGGCCGACGTGCTGCTGGAGGGCTACCGGCCGGGGGTGCTGGAACGGCTGGGTCTCGGGCCGGACGTGTGCCTGGAACGCAACCCGCGCCTGGTGTACGCCCGGCTCACCGGCTGGGGCCAGGACGGGCCGCTGGCGCCGCGCGCCGGGCACGACCTGAACTACATCGCGCTGACCGGCGCGCTCGGCGCGTTCGCCCGCGACGGCCAGCCGCCGACGCCGCCGGTGAACCTGGTCGGCGACTTCGCGGGCGGCTCGCTGTACCTGCTGTTCGGCGTGCTGTCCGCGCTGTACGAGCGCTCCCGGTCCGGGCTCGGCCAGGTGGTGGACGCGGCGATGATCGACGGCGTGGCCGGGCTGATGGGCTTCGTGTACGAGCTGCGCTCGGCCGGCGTCTGGGACGGGCCGCCGGGGACGAACCTGCTGGACACCGGGGCACCGTTCTACGACGTGTACCCGTGCTCGGACGGCCGGTACCTGGCGGTGGGCTGCCTGGAGCCGCAGTTCTACGCGGCGTTCCTGGCCGGGCTGGGGCTGGACGGCGCGGACCTGCCGCCGCAGTACGACCGGACCGGCTGGCCGCGGCTGCGGGCGGAGTTCACCGGGCGGCTGGCGGCGCGCACCCGCGACGAGTGGGCGGCGGTGTTCGAGGGCACGGACGCCTGCGTGACGCCGGTGCTGTCGCTGGACGAGGCGCCCGAGCACCCGCACAACGCGGCGCGCGGCACGTACCGGCGGACGGCCGACGGCGGCTGGGCCCCGGCGCCGGCGCCGCGCCTGTCCC
>DASWTI010000445.1:0-7274 GCA_036402215.1 Pseudonocardiaceae bacterium | reverse complement strand
GTGCGGTGCCGGGCGGAGCCAGGGCCGCGAGCCGCGCGTACCGGTCGTCGCGCACCGCGTCGCGGCGCAGCCGGTCGATCGCCCGGTTCCGGGCCGTCGTGATGATCCAGCCGGCCGGGCTGGGCGGCAGGCCGTCCCGCGGCCAGCGCCGCACCGCCTCGACAAAGGCGTCCTGCACGGCCTCCTCCGCCAGGTCGATGTCCCCGAGCTGCCGCACCAGCACCGCCACCGCGCGCCCGAACTCCGCCCGGAACACGCCCTCGACGTCGGCCGTGCTCAATGGAACGGCCGCACCTCGACCGGCAACGTCGTGGCCTCCGACAGCCGCCGCCCCCAGTCCAGCGCCGCGTCCAGGTCCGGCACGTCCACGATCGTGAAGCCGCCCAGGAACTCCTTGCCCTCCGCGAACGGCCCGTCCGTCATCACCGTCTCGCCGTCCCGCACCCGCACCACCGTCGACGAGTCCGGCCCGTGCAGGCCACCGGAGAACACCCACACCCCGGCCTCGTCCATCGCCCGCCGCACCACCGCCAGGTCCCGCACGATCGGCTCCAGCACCTCCGGCGGCGGCGCCTCGCCACGCCCC
The DNA here is from genome assembly GCA_036402215.1 of Pseudonocardiaceae bacterium. Lineage (GTDB taxonomy): Bacteria > Actinomycetota > Actinomycetes > Mycobacteriales > Pseudonocardiaceae > DASXTS01. The sequence continues at coordinate 6,688 of DASWTI010000445.1, read as the reverse complement.
GGCTGCCAGATCCCGAGCAGGTACTGCGCCATGACTACCTCCCAGTGCCCGGCCGACCCGATGCCGGCCGCTCACCCTCTACACGAACGACTCACCCCGATATCGACACCTCGAGCGTGCCGGATCTCGCAGCACGCCGTCAGGTTGCCGTCCGCCGGTCGGTGCGAACGGCCGTCAGCGGTCCAGTTGGACGACGCGCGCCACGGACGAGGCGAGGCGGATCATGCCGACGGCGGTGGGGTGGAAGGGGTGGGGGTCGCCGAGGCCCTGGATGTCGGGGCCGGTCTCGTCCGGGGCCGGTTCGCAGAGGGTGCGCAGGGAGGGGCGGACGACGTCGAACTCGTACTTCTCGGCGCCGGTGGTGAGGACCTCGTTGAGGTCGGCGTTGCGGTCGCGGAGCAGGTCGATGTTGTCCTGGGTGAGCCCGTTGAGGTCGGACGGGCCGCGCATGTCGTCGCAGGCGGCGGCGTCCTCGACCTCGCGGGGGAAGACGTCGTAGGACGTGGTGATGATGATCTGCGGGTCGCCGTCGAGCTCGTTGAGGTCCTGCAGCAGGTCGCCGTAGGAGCGGTCGAACGCGGCCAGGCGGTAGTCGAACTCGCCCTGCGTCAGGTTGTCGGCGCAGTTCGCGACGGCGTAGCAGTAGGCCAGGAAGTCGCCCCAGTACAGGTCGTTCGGCCCGATCACGACGACCACGAAGTCCAGGTCGGAGGCCTGCTTGAGCCGTCCGACCTGGGACGGCAGGGTACGGCCGCCCTGCTGCTGCGTACCGCGCAGGCCCTGGTCGACGGACGCGCCGGGGCAGGCCAGGTTGAGCACGCGGGTGTCCAGCACGGTGCCCAGCTCGGCCGCCAGGGAGTCGGTGCTGCGCACGCACGCGGTGTCGTCCTCGGTGGGGTCCGGCACCAGCGGGCCGCCGACCCGGGACGCCCGGGAGTCGCCGATGACGGCGCCCGTGTAGCCGCTCACCGGCGGCCCGACCGCGGACGGCGACAGGTAGTACGTGCCGACCAGCTCGGACAGCGACCGCACGTTCTGCAGGCCGTGCACCGCACCGTTGTAGGCCAGCGCGCCGGCGCCCAGCCAGGCCAGCAGGGTGACCGCCACGGCCAGCACGGTCATACCGCGGAACTGCCGCGCGCTGCGGTGCCAGATGTCGGACGCCGTGAGGTCCGCGCGCCGGCGCAGCGTCAGCAGCACCCGCGTCCACCCCGTGATGGCCGTCGCGGCCACGACGAACACCAGCAGCCCGAGCGTCGCCCAGCCGTACCAGCGCAGGAACCCGAACCCGACGGTGCTCATCGCCTCGCTCTGCGCGCGTTGCCGCCGCTGCGGGTCGAGCACGGTGGCCAGCGCCTCCTCGCGCTGCACCGGGCCGAGCGTGACCTGCGGCCGCAGCGGCCCGTACACCTGGAGCCGGGCGATGTCGAGCTCGGTGTTGCCGATCTGCACGAGCTGCGCGGGCCCGGCGAGCGACAGGCTCGGGGTGCGCGCGCCGACCGCGAAGTGCTGCCCGGCGACGGTCAGCTCCTGGCTCGGCGTCAGCCCGATCACCAGCGGGATGCCGACCAGCAGGCACACCACCAGCAGGATCTGCGTCGGCAGCGACCGGAGCTCACCGAGCACCGCTCCGGGTTGGCGTCGCCGTGGCGTGTCGAACTCGGGCGTCACGGGATTCAGCGCACCTCCGGTCGGTTGTCACCCAGCATGCGACGAGAGCCCGCCGAACGCCACCCCGGGCGGTCAGTCGCCGGCCGCCGGGCAGGCCTCGTGCCGTGCCACCCCGGCGTGCTCGCCACCCCCGCACAGCATGGTCAGCCGCGGCGCGATGTCGCCCCGCGCGGTCAGGACCAGCACGGCCTTGTCGGCGGGCTCCGAGCTGCCCGGCCGGAAGGAGATGTCACCGCTGGCCCCGGTGACGATGTTGACCGAGTCCGGCCGGATCGCGTTGATGCCGCCGAGCACGGCGTCCCGGCTGGGTATCGACTCCAGGTCCAGCCCGACGTTCTCCACGCCGGCGATCACGGTGAGCAGCGCGTCGTACGCCAGGATGGCGTGCCCGTCCCGCTGCCGGGCGCACGTGTCGTGGCCGAACAGCGCGCGGTAGCCGTCGTAGAACCGGGACTTGAGCCGGGCGTCGTCGCAGCTGGCCCCCCAGATCAGGTGCGAGGCGAAGGACACGTAGTGCACCACCAGGTTCTGGTGCGGGCGCAGCGCCCCGTCCAGGACGAACCCGCCGACGTCGTCACCGGCCAGCAACTCCGGGGGCTCACGCCCGCACGTCGACATGATGCCCTCCACGAAGCGTCCGAAGTGCTGCCCGCGCCCGGCGTAGAACGGCAGGGTGTCGCCGAGGGTGCAGGCTTCGGTGCCCAGGTTCGACAGCTCCTTGCCGCGCACGCCGCCGCGCGGACTGTAGGCCTGCTCCGTGACCTGGAGCCCCTCCCGCTCGAAGGCGTCGATCGCCTGGTCCTTCATGTCCCGGCTGTACAGGTCGTCCGTGTCGCCGGAGAAGTAGACGCGCACTCGGCTGCGGCCCAGCACGTCCCGCGCGTACCGGGCGAGGACCTCGGCCTGACGCTTGTTCGTCGGGCTCACCTGGTGATAGTTCGAGTTGCTCTCCGCGAGCTCGGTGGCGGACAGCACGGTGCCCATTGTCGGGATGCCGACCTCGTGCCCGTCGCCCGGCCGGGCGAGGGTGTCGATCGCCTCCAGGGTCCCTCGCCGGCTGATCCCCAGGCCGATCACGGCGAGCAGCCGCCTGTTCTCGCGGGCCTCGTCGAGAATGGCCTCGGCGGCCACCCGGCCGTGCGCCATGTCGAGGCCGGCATTGGCCAGGCGCACCTCGATGGGCCGGCTGTTCAGGCGGGCCTCCTGCAGGACGGCGACGCCGCGGAGCTGTTCCAGTTCGGTGCGGTAGTTCTCCGGATTGTCCGGCGTGAGATTGCTGAGGTAAACGACGACGACGCGGCCCGGTCTGTCCTTGGCGAGCTCGTTGTTCGCCTGAATGAGCTTCTCGACGTCGTCCAGCTCGCGGCGCAGCTCAGGTGTCAGGTAGGCCGCCTCGGACAGGTCCGCGAAGAACCGGAAGCCCGGCGGCGCCAGGCCGACGCACTGGTGGTCGAGCGTCGGATGCGGCAGCCGGGTCAGGTTCGACGACCACGGCGCCTGCCGGCAGCCCTGGTGCACCTCGTACGCCGGGATGAGGACGGCCGCCAGCAGCACGGCGATCGCCGCGGCGGTGGCGGGCCGCCGGCCGTGCGGCAGCGGCGAGTTCCACAGCTCCTGGAGCAGCCCCGCGATGTTCGGGTCGCGCGGCGGGATGTCCAGCGACAGCACCGGGGAACCTCCGGCGGCGCCGGTGGCGGCGAGCCAGGCGTCGTACCCCGCGCCGGCGTTGGAGGCGCACATCCGGCCGGGGCTGCCCAACTGCCCGGCGGTGACTCCGCCCGCGGCGACGAACAGCAGCGGTCGGGTCCCCGGCCGGGCCCGCTGCAGGGCCTCGGTCACCCGGCACGTCAGCTCCAGGCCGACGGTCTCCGGACCGACGTCGTCCACCAGCACCGCCGGGTAGCTGGTGCGCCGCCGTCCCCGGCCCAGCAGCGTGCCCCGCCGGTAGGCCCGCCGCAGGTCCTCCAGGACGGCGTCCACCGCCAGGTCGGCGAGCTGGCGGGCCTCCTCGGCGCGCAACGGCACCGGCCGTCCGCGGAACTGCAGCACGAAGCGGCCCACGTTCTCCGCCGTGCCCAGCCGACGGCCGTTCAGCCAGCGCAGTGGCCGCCAGACCAGCCACACCAGGAACAGCGCGGCCAGCGGGAGCTTGGCCGCGGCCTGGACCCACCACGGAATGGTGTGGATCTGCCGCAGCTGGACGTCGGCCGTGTCCAGGCCGAACCGCCGGGAGATGTAGCCGCGCAACCGGCCGCGCAGCGTCCGCCACTCGCGGTCGGGGTCGTCCTCCACGGCGTCGTCGGCCGCGCGCTGCCAGAACCAGCGCACCAGGTGGTAGCGGGGGAAGGTGAGCCGGGTCCGCCTGGTCCCGTGGGACAAGCCTTGCGCCACCTGGTCGAGCAGCGCCACGAGTTGCGCGAGCCCGGCTGCCGGCTCGTCGTCCACCGCCGTCGCGCCGGAGACCCGCACGTGCGGCAGCGTGCGCCCGGTGGCCTGCGAGAGCCGGTTCTCGATTCCGTCGAGCGGGCTCTGTGTGCCGGGCGGGTACTTGAGGTGAATGACGGGGACAGGCCGTTCCCGGCCAGGCCACAGCGGACGTCGAATGATTTGGTCCAGCAACGTCAGGAGATTGCGAGAATCTGAGAAAGCGAGACTGTGATGCGGATTCGGCTCACCGGTTCTGGGGACGATGATCCGCCACGGGCTCCGTCGGAACGGCCTCACGGTTGTCCTTACAAGCGTTCGAGAAAGGATCGCTTTTGCGGGGTCGTTCACGTTAGGGGTTGATCATGTGCTCCCGTGGAAACGATCCATGATCGTCGCCCAGCGGTTCCCGGTGCACGCCGAGGAGACCTGGCGGTCACCATCCGCCCCGGTCGTGACCCGGTTCACCGCGCCGGTCGGCGCACCGGGCCGCTCGCTCGGCGTGCTCAGTCCGTGCCGGGTACGGCGAACGCCGCCTCGCGGTACACGGCGGCGGCGCGTTCCCAGGGCTCGGCGCCGGTGCCGAGGCGGCCCAGCCACGGGGTCAGCTCGGCGGAGAACGCGGTGCTCGCCTCGCGGGGCAGCAGCGACGGCAGGTTGTCGATGGCGATCAGGTCGAACGGTGGGTCCTCGCGCAGCCGTCGCACCGGGTCGTCCCAGGTGGTGGCCTCGGAGTACACGGGCAGCACGTTCAGCTCGGAGCCGACGTCGGCCGTCACGTCGCACACCACGGTGAGCCGCCGGGCGCCGTCGTCGAGGTCGGCCGGGGTGAGGAACGGCGGCACCGGCGTGGTGGTGAGCACGGTGTTCACCATCAGCTCGTGGGCGAGCAGCGCGGGCCGGTCCAGCGCCCGGGTCTCCGCCACGTCCCAGCGGGTCGCCGCCGCCCCGGCCACGGCCAGCGCGTCCACGGCGCCCCGCCCGGAGCGGCCGAGCGCGCCGATCACCAGCGAGGCCGGCTCCCGGCCCGGCTCGTGCAGCCGCGCCTCCAGCTCCTCCCTGGTGGACGGCGTGAGCGGACCGCCGAGTCGCCCGCGGAACGCCAGCACGGCCAGCGCGGCCCCGACGAACCCCGCCCAGTAGCCGAACGCCGCCAGCCGCCGCCCCGAGGCGTCCACCAGGTACTCGACGTCCAGCAGCTCACCGCCGCCGCGGGCGAACCGGCCGAGCAGCGCCGCCGCCCCCGGCTGGCCCTTGAACGCGTGGCCGAAGAACACGTGCCGGTGCGCCAGCTCGGCCGGCTCCCCGGGCAGCTCCTTGATGCCCACCACGAACGCGGCCCGCGGGGCGTCCACCCAGCTGCCGGCCGGCGTGACCGCGCACCCCGCCGCGGCGTACTCCTCGATCGGGAACACCCGCTGCGGCGACTCCTCGACGGTCACCCGCAGGCCCGCCGCCACCAGCGCGGCGGCATCGGCGGGCACCACGGGCGCCCGCCGCTCGGTGGGCCTCGACTCGTGCCGGATCCAGAGGTGCGCCACGTCGCTCATACGGCCCATCGTGGCAGGAGTTCACGCCTCGGGAGGACTACCGTTGGAGGGGTGACCGGGGAGATCGATCCGCGCGACCTGCTGGTGAGCGACGCCGAGCGGGAGCACATCGGAGGGCTGCTGCAGAAGGCCGTCGGCCAGGGCCGGATCACCATCGCCGAGTTCGACGAGCGGATGGCCGCCGCGATGGCGGCGCGCACCCGCGGTGACCTGAACGTGCTGGTCATGGACATCGCCGAGCCGACAGGGGGACCCGCCGCGCCGGGCGCCGAGCCCGTCGTCAAGGGCGAGGTGAAGCTGCGCAGCGGCATGGGCGACATCACCCGCCGCGGCTACTGGCTCGTGCCCGCCGTGGTCAAGGTCAACAGCGGCATGGGCAGCGTGCTGCTCGACTTCACCGAGGCCGAGCTCACCGCGCCGGTCACCACGATCGACGCCGTGCTCGGCGTCGGCGACCTCACCGTGGTGGTGCCTGAGGGCGCGGCGGTGGACGTGGACGAGGCGCACGCCGGCGTCGGCGAGGTCAAGAACCGCACCGGCCGCCCGGTGCCCGGCGCGCCGCGCTTCGTGGTCCGCGGCACCAGCCGGATGGGAGACATCAAGGTCGTCAACCCCCGCGTCTGGCGGCTGGGGCCGCTGGCCGTGCACCGTCCGTTCCGGCTGACCTGGGGACAGTGATCACGCCGATACCCTGCGTCACAACAGAATCCCAACCGATCGGCAACCCTCCTGGGGTGTCCTGACGGGCGTGCCCGCCCGCCGCACCGCAGGAGGTTCGATGACCCCGTCCCGCCACCGGCCCGTGCTGGCCGGTGCCCTCACCGCGACGGCCACCGCGCTGGGGGTCGCCCTCGCGGGCCTGGCCGGTGCCGCGCCGCCGCCGGACGCGGCCACCGACGTCGGCGCCGGTGTCGCCGCCGCGGGCGTGGTGCGTTACGCCGACCACCCGCGGGCCATCGACGGCGCCTACGTGGTGGTGCTGCGCGACCGTGCCGCCACCGCGGCCTCGGTGTCCGGCGCCGCCCGTGAGTTGGCCGCGGCGC
>DASWTI010000444.1:0-4099 GCA_036402215.1 Pseudonocardiaceae bacterium | reverse complement strand
CCGGCCCCGGCCATGGCGTACCCCCAGGTCCGGGCGGGCCGCTGGGTCCCGGCATCCCCGGCGGCCCGTACGCCGGCGGACCGGCAGGACCACGTGGGCCGGCCGGACCGGGAGCGCCGCACGGCCCCCACGGCCCCGGCCCGGACCCCTACGGCGACGACGACGGGTACGACGACCCAGGGTTCGACGGGCCTTACGGCGCGTACGACGATCCGTACCACGACGACCGCGGCCACGGCGGCGGCCCCGGCGGACCTGGTGGACCGCCGTACGACGACCACGACGACCACGACGACCACGACCCCGGTGACGACGACCCGGATGACCCCGACGGCTACGACGACGACCACGAGGACGACGAGGACGACCCGCCCGGCGCCACGCGGCTGCGCGAGAAGAAGGCCCGCAAGCAGCGCCGCTCGGTGTTCCTCGGCAAGATCGCCGTAGCGGTCGTCGCGGTGCTCGTGCTGCTGGTGACCGGCTTCGCCTGGGGCACCAAGCTGTGGGTGGACGAGCAGTTCCGCCAGGTGGACGCCCTCGACCCGGACTCGACGGCGATCGTGGACGCGGACAAGCAGAACGGCGACGAGAACTTCCTGCTGGTCGGCTCCGACTCCCGCGAGGGCGCGGAGGCCGAGGACGGCGTGGGCGACACCGGCGGGGTGCGCGGCGCCCGCTCGGACACCATGATGATCGCCCACATCCCGGCCGACCGCAGCCGCGTCGTGGTGGTCTCCTTCCCGCGCGACGTGCAGATCGACCGGCCCGCGTGCGAGCTGTGGGACCCGCAGAGCGGCAGCTACACCGGCCGGCAGCACCCCGCCGAACAGGCCGTCAAGCTCAACACCGCGTACCAGTACGGCGGCCCGCGCTGCGTCACCCAGGTCGTGCAGCAGCTCACCGGCCTGGGCATCAACCACTTCATCAGCATCGACTTCAACGGCTTCAAGGCCATGGTGGACGCCGTCGAGGGCGTGCAGGTGTGCGTCGAGCGGCCGATCCTGGACACCTTCCTCGGACCCGTCGTGGAGCAGCCCGGCACCGTCGAGCTCACCGGCGACAAGGCCCTGGACTTCGTGCGCGCGCGGCACGTCGCCGGCGACCCGACGTCGGACTACGGCCGGATCCGCCGCCAGCAGCGGTTCATCGCCGCGCTCATCCGGGAGGCCATGTCGAACCGCGTGCTGCTCGACCCCGGCAAGCTCGGTGGCTTCGTCGAGGCGTTGGCCGCCAACACCTTCGCCGACAACGTGGGCGTCGACCAGATGATGCAACTCGGTCAGTCGCTGCACGGCCTGGACGCCGGGCGGGTCACCTTGGTGACGGTGCCGACCACCGGCGAGGCCAACGAGTTCGGCAACGAGGAGCTGCGCCAGGCGGACATGTCGGCGCTGTTCCGGGCGATCATCGACGGCACGCCGCTGCCCAACGAGCAGCCGGCGCCGGCCCCGTCCGAGCCGGCGCCCAGTCAGCCGGGAACGGTGACCATCACCGCGGACCAGGTCAAGGTGCAGGTGCTCAACGGCACCGGCGAGGGCGGGCTGGCCGCGGACATCGCGCGCCGGATGCGCTCGGTGGGCTTCCAGGTGGTCAAGGTGGACAACGCGCCGCAGCAGGCGCCGGCCACCGTGATCCGGTACTCGGAGAGCCGGCAGGCGCAGGCGCTCACCGTGGCGGCCGCGGTGCCCGGTGCCACGCTGCAGCTCGACCCGAGCATGGGCGGCGCCGTGGAGCTGGTGCTGGGCAACGGTTTCCAGGACACCGTGCAGGCGCCGCAGCTCGGCCAGCCGGTCGGCGGCGAGCCGGCCACACCGTCATCACCCTCGCCGCTGCCGATCGACCTGGAGACCGTGAACGGGGCCGACACCACGTGCTCGTGAGGCCGTCCGGCCCACCCACTGTTCATCCCCGGTTCACGCGCCCGGCGAGCTCCGCCCGCCCACCGGGCCTAGGCTGGGCCCCATGCGGGAGGCGTACCGGGAACAACTCGACCAGTTGGCCGAGCAGTTGGCCGGTATGTGCGAGCTGACCGGCAACGCCATGCGGCTGGCCACGAGGTCGTTGCTGGACGCCGACCTCGCGCTGGCCGAGCAGGTGATCGGCGCGGACAGCCAGGTGGACGACATGCGCGCGGCCACCGACGAGCTGGCGTTCGCCCTGCTGGCCCTCCAGGCGCCGGTCGCCGGCGACCTGCGCACCGTCGTGTCGGCCATCCACGCCTCGGCGGACATCGAGCGGATGGGCGGGCTCGCCGTGCACGTCGCGCAGGCCGCCCGCCGCCGCCACCCGCAGCCGGTGCTGCCCGAGCAGGTGCGCCCGTACTTCGCCGAGATGGGCACCGTGGCCGTGCAGCTCGCCTCGGACGCCGCCCAGGTGGTGCGCAGCCGCGACGTGAACCTCGCCGGCAAGGTCGAGCAGGACGACGACGCCATGGACGACCTGCACAAGCACCTGTTCACCGTGCTGATGGCCCGCGAGTGGCCGCACGGCGTCGCCGCCGCGGTGGACGTCGCGCTGCTCGGCCGCTTCTACGAGCGCTTCGCCGACCACGCCGTCTCCCTCGCCCGCCAGGTCGTCTTCGTGGTGACGGGCCAGCTCCCCAGCGCGGCAGCGCAATAGGACGACCCGGCGCGGCAGCGCAGTAAGAGGACCCGGCGCGGCAGCACCAGTGGGACGACACCTCCGCCGTGGGCTCGTGAGCAGTAGGGCTGTTCGGGTCACGTGGCTATCGGACCAACGGCGGAGTCGCGGGGGCGAGGGCTGCTGTTAGCGTCGCCAACCATGATTGCGATCACCGGTGGGTACGTGGTCCCGGTCGACGGCGAGCCCATCGACGGCGGGACGGTGTTGATCGAGGAGGGGCGGATCTCGGCGGTCGGCACCGCCGAGGAGGTGTCCGTCCCGGACGGGGCGGAGGTGGTGGACGCGGCCGGGCAGTGGGTGCTGCCGGGCTTCGTCGAGTCCCACGGCCACGTCGGGGTCTGGGAGGAGGCCGAGGGCTGGGCCGGCCAGGACACCAACGAGATGACCGACCCCAACGGCGCCCGGCTGCGGGCGCTGGACGCCATCAACCCCGACGAGCTGGGCTTCGCCGACGCGCTGTCCGGCGGCGTGACGACGATCGTGGTGCTGCCGGGCTCGGGCAACCCGATCGGCGGGCAGACGGTCGCGGTGAAGACCGCCGGGCACACCGTGGACGACATGGTCATCCGCGAGCCGGTGAGCGTGAAGAGCGCCCTCGGCGAGAACCCGAAGCGCGTCTACGGCGACCAGAAGAAGCTGCCGTCCACCCGCCAGGGCGTGGCCGCCGTGATCCGCGACGCGTTCATGAAGGCGCAGGACTACAAGGCGCAGCGCGAGCACGCGGCGAGCGAGAACAAGCCGTTCGACCGGGACCCCACGTCGGAGATCCTGGTGCGGGTGCTGGACGGCGAGCTGGCCTGGTCGCAGCACTGCCACCGCGCCGACGACATCGCCACCGCGATGCGGCTGGCCAAGGAGTTCGGCTACCGACTCATCGTGAACCACGGCACCGAGGGCCACCTGGTCGCGGACCTGCTGGCCGAGCGGGGCATCCCGGTGATCATCGGCCCGCTGTTCACCACGCGCTCCAAGGTCGAGCTGCGCAAGCGCTCGCTGCGCAACCCCGGCCGGCTGGCCCGCGCCGGCGTGGAGATCGCCATCACCACCGACCACCCGGTGGTGCCGATCCACTTCCTGGTGCATCAGGCCACTCTCGCCATGAAGGAGGGTCTGGACCGCGACACGGCGCTGCGCTCCATCACCAGCAACCCGGCGCGCATCATGGGCCTGGACGACCGGGTGGGCACCCTGACCCCGGGGCTGGACGCCGACGTGGTGCTCTGGTCCGGTGACCCGCTGGACGTCATGAGCCGCGCGCTGCGCGTGTTCGTCAACGGCCGCACCGTCTACACCTACGAAGAACCGGCCGACTAGCTGTACTGCCCATGGACGTTGAGGACGGCGTGGCTGGGTGACATGACGAAGACCTCCGAGTGGAGTGCGAGCTGTCGAGGAACGCACCACCGGAGGTCTTCATGTCCCACCGTAATGCCCCGTTGTCGGAGTTGGGTCGCCT
>DASWTI010000443.1:0-13648 GCA_036402215.1 Pseudonocardiaceae bacterium | reverse complement strand
CGCCGGTGGGTCAGCCGGCGGGCGCGGGCCGTGGCGGCAGCGGGAGGGGCAGCGCGGGCAGGCCGTCCACGCTGACCCGGTTGAACTCCTTGCGCTCGCAGTACGCGGCGAACTGCACGTCGTCCTTGCGGCCGAAGAAGTCCGAGTGCAGCGAGCGCTCCTCACGGAAGTCCAGGAGCGGCACCGCGTAGCCGCAGGAGTCGCTGATCCGGGTGGCCGTCACGAGGATGACGGCGCGTACCGCCGGGCCGTCGGCGGCGCCGAAACGTTGTGCCAGCGCGGCGAACCGAGGGTCGTCGCGCAGCACGGCCTCGCCGTGGCCGTGCACGCGCACGACCGTCGGCGGCCCCTCGAAGGCGCACCACATGAGCGTGATGCGACCGTTCTCCCGCAGGTGCGCGACGGTCTCGGCGTGGCTGCCGCCGAAGTCCAGGTACGCCACCGTCCGCTCGTCCAGCACGGTCAGCGAGCCGTCCCGCCCCTTCGGCGACAGGTTGACGCTGCCGTCGGCGGCGAGCGGCGCGGTGGCCACGAAGAACACGTGCTGCCGCTCGATGAACGCCCGCAGCCGCCCGTCGATCCGTTCGTACACCTTGCCCATGCCCTCGACGGTAACCGCCGTCCGCCACGGCAACGGGCGGTCGGTGACGGGGGAGACACGGCGGGAGAGGAGCGCTGGCGGCGTGCCGGCGGCGGTGCGACAGTGGGTCGTAGAACGTGAGTGGTGGGAAGCGAGCGGTGAGACGGCAAGTGGCACAGAGGTGGCGGTGGGGCGGCTACCGGCTCGTACGGTGCGCGTGGTGTCCGCCCGATCGGGGACCGGGGCGACCGGGCTCACCCGGACGGCGCAACGAGGCCGGGCGGCGCAGCGCAGCGTCGTGGGCCCACACCGCCAGAACGGATCTACGTTCCGCGCGATGATCACGGTACGGTTGTCGCAGCCTTGCGGGAGGGACTGATGACGCGGCTGGTGCGCGGCGCCGACGGCCGGATGTGGACGGTGCGCAGTCGGCTCGAATGGGTCGACCCGGTCCGTGAGGAGGAGTTCGAGCACGACGTGAGCGGCGGCCGGGTGGGCGCCGTCTTCATGGTGGTGGTGCTCTTCGTGCTCTTCATCGCGTTCGTCTTCCTGACCCCGGACACCGTGGTGTTCCCGGGCTGGCTGGCGCTCGCGTTCGTGCTGCTCGTCCTGTTCTTCCCGGCCCGCTGGCTGGTCCGCCGGCCGTGGACGCTGGTCGCGCACACCCCGGGCGGCGGCACCGAGGACCTGCCGGCGGCGCGCTGGGTGGGCACCGTCCGCGGGTACTTCACCGCCCGCAGCGAGACGGCGCGGGTGGGCCGTCACCTGAAGAACTACTCGGTCCCCGACCGCGACGGCGACGGACCCCTGCAGCCCGTGAACTGAGCCGGCCCCGGCGGGTTACCGTCGGCCCATGGCGTACGTGATCAGCGACGACCCCGCGCGGCTCGACCTCGACGTGGCGCACGCCTACCTGGCGGGCGAGTCCTACTGGTCGCCGGGCATCCCGCGCGCGACGTTCGAGCGCGCCGTGGCCAACTCGCTGTGCCTCGGGGCCTACGCCCCGGACGGCGCGATGGTGGGCTTCGCGCGCGTGGTCACGGATCGTGCCACGTTCGCCTGGCTGTGCGACGTGTTCGTGCTCGCGGCGCATCGCGGCCACGGCCTCGGGCGGCGGCTGGTGCGGGCCGTGCAGGAGCACCCGGACCTGCGCGGGCTGCGGCGCATGATGCTCGCCACCGAGGACGCCCACGACCTCTACCGGCCGTTCGGCTACGGACCGGTCCGGGAGCGCCTGCTGCTGGAGCTCACCCGCCCCGCCCGCGAGCTCTACGCCGAGGGCACGCCGGCCAGCGCGTCCAGCACGAGCTCGACGTCGGACGGCGTGTTGTAGAGGTGGAAGGCGAGGCGGGTGCGGCCGGCCCGGCCGGCGCAGCGGACGCCGGCGGCGGCGAGGGCGGCGACGGCGGGCTCGGGTAGCGGCAGCGAGACGATGGCGCTGCCGCGCGGGGCCAGGCCCAGGCCGGCGAGCAGCGAGTCCGCCAGCCCGACGCAGTGCGCGCGCACGGCCTCGCGGTCCAGCGAGGCCAGCCACGGCAGCGACGCGGCGGCGGCGACGTGGGCGGGCCAGGCGGGGGACAGGTCGAAGCGGCGCGCGTCCGAGGCCAGCCGCAGCGGCAACCCGTACACGGCCTGCCACGGGTCCTCGCCCGCGTACCAGTTCGCCGCGAACGGCCCGGTCAGGGGCAACGCCTCCTCGCTCACCCCGAGCCAGGCCACGCCGCGCGGCACCATGAGCCACTTGTAGCCGGTGCCCACCACCCAGTCCGCGCCGGCCACGGACATCGGCAGCCAGCCCAGGCCCTGCGTCACGTCCAGCAGCACCCGCGCGCCCGCCTCCCGTGCCGCGGCCAGCACGCCCGGCACGTCCAGCACGGCCCCGTCCGCGGACTGCACCACGCTCACGGCGACCACGTCGTGGCCGGGCACCGCCTCGGCCAGCGAGGCGAGCGGCGCCTCGGTCATCGCCAGCCCGCGCGCGGCGAACGGGAAGCTCACGCTGGTGAAGTCCCCGGCCGCCACCAGCACGCGGCTCGACGCCGGCACGCTGGCGGCCACCAGGCTCACCAGCTGCGACACCGTGGCACCGGCGCCGACCAGCGACGGCGGCAGCCCGACCAGGTCCGCCCACGCGGCGCGCGCCGTGGCCACCGCGGCGTCGAAGTCCGGCGGCCGGTCGGCGCCGCACGCCCATCGCTCCACGACCATCCGCGCGGCGTCCACCGTCCGCGACGGCGGGATGCCGATGCTGGCCGTGTCCAGGTAACCCGCCGGCACGTCGAACCGCTCACCGAAGGCGCTGCGCACCCCACCATCCTGCCGGTGACCGACGTACGCTGGCCACATGCCGGAGCTCCCGGAGATCGAGGCGCTGGCCCACCACCTGCGCGAGCACGCCGTCGGCGGCACCGTGGTGCGCGTCGATGTAGCCTCGCTGGCGGCGCTCAAGACGTTCGACCCGCCGCCGACGGCGCTGCACGGTCGCACGGTCACCGGCGCCACCCGGCACGGCAAGTACCTGGACCTGGACTGCGACGGCCTGCACGTGGTGACGCACCTGTCGCGGGCCGGCTGGCTGCGCTGGTCGGACGCGTTCGCCGCCGCCCCGCCGCGCCCCGGCGGCAAGGGCCCGATCGCGCTGCGCGTGCACCTCCGCCCGGCCGGGCACACCGAGGCGGCCAACCCCGGCTTCGACCTCACCGAGGCCGGTACCCAGAAGCGGCTGGCGGTCTGGATCACCACCGACCCGGCCACCGTGCCGGGCATCGCCAAGCTCGGGCCGGACGCGCTGGGCCTGGACGCCGCGGGCCTCACCGCGATCCTGGCCGGGCGCACCGAGCGGCTGAAGACCGTGCTCACCGACCAGAGCACCATCGCCGGCATCGGCAACGCGTACTCCGACGAGATCCTGCACGTGGCCCGGCTCTCCCCGTACGCGACGGCCGGCAAGCTGGACGAGGGCGCCAGGGAGCGGTTGGCGGCGGCCGTGGTGGAGGTGCTCACCGACGCGGTGCGGCGCTCCGTGGGCCAGGCCGCGGCGCGGCTCAAGGGCGAGAAGCGTGCCGGGCTGCGGGTGCACGCCCGCACCGGCCTGCCGTGCCCGGTGTGCGGCGACACGGTGCGCGAGGTCTCGTTCGCCGACAAGTCCCTCCAGTACTGCCCGACGTGCCAGACCGGTGGCAAGCCCCTCGCCGACCGCCGCATGTCCCGCCTGCTGCGCTGACCCGCCCCGGTCCCGCCGGCACGGTCTCCGGTGGCCGATCCCCGGGAGCGGTGCCAGGGTGGTCGGCATGAGCGACCCGGACACCGGTGACGTCGAGGGTCTGGCGCCGCAGGAGGCCCTGGACCCCGACGAGCGACTGGACAACGACGACGACAGCGTCGACCCGCCGGACGGCTGGAGCGGCGCCGATCGCTTCGGCACCACCCCGGCCGAGGAGGCCGCGGGTGCCCCGCTGGCCGACCGGCTCGCGGAGGAACGGCCCGAGGAGTACGAGGCGCCGCGCGAGCGCGCCGTGGCCGACACCCCGATCGACGAGCTGGACCAGACCGTCGACGAGGAACGGCTGGTGGAGCCGGTGGACGACGCGCCGCTGGACGCCGACCGCCTGGTCGAGCCCACCGCGCCGGACGACGTGCCGCTGGACGCCGAACGTCCCGTCATGCTCGACGACCGCCTCTGATGCCGCGTTCTTCCGTAGGCTCGTCGGTATGAGCGTGACCGACCGCCTGGTGGCCAGGCTGCCCGTGCTCGGCGACCGCGTGGAGCAACGCCCCACGGTCGCGGTGATCAGGTTGCACGGCGTGATCACCCCGACCCCCAGCCCGCTGGCCCGCGGCGCCATCAACGTGACGACCACGGAGAGCGCCCTCACCAGGGCGTTCGACCACGACCGGCTGGTCGCCGTGGCGCTGTCGATCAACTCGCCCGGCGGCGCGCCCACGCAGTCCGCCCTGGTCGCCGACCGGATCCGCGAGCTGGCCGAGCGCAAGAAGGTGCCGGTGCTGGCGTTCTGCGAGGACGTCGCGGCCTCCGGCGGTTACTGGCTGGCCTGCGCGGCGGACGAGGTGTTCGCCCACCCGACCTCGCTGGTCGGCTCGATCGGCGTGGTGAGCCGGGGCTTCGGGCTGGTCGGGCTGCTGGAGCGGCTCGGCGTGGAGCGGCGGCTCTACACGGCCGGCGAGCACAAGTCGCGGCTCGACCCGTTCCTCCCGGAGAAGGACGAGGACGTCGCCTGGCTCGCCGGCATGCAGGAGCAGCTCCACGAGCTGTTCGTGGACTGGGTGCGCAGCCGGCGCGGCGACAAGCTCTCCCCCGGCGAGACCGAGCTGTTCGACGGCGAGATCTGGACCGGCGTGCGCGCGGCGGAGCTGGGCCTGGTCGACGGCATCGGCACGCTGCGCCAGGTGATCGCCAAGCGCTACCCGGACGCCGACATCACCGCGGTGGAAGGCCGCAAGCCGCTGCTCGCCCGCCTCGGCCTCGGCCCCGCCGCCGCCCGCCTCGACCCCACGTCCATCATGGAGGCCGTCGAGACCCGCGCCGCCTGGGCCCGCTTCGGCCTGTAGCGCGCGCCGGCCGCACGGGGGCGGTCAGGCCGGGGGCTCGGCGACGGCGCCGACGGTGGCGGTGGGGCCGGCGGCGCGGACGCCGACGCGGAACTTCGGCACCCGCAGGCTCACCTTCATCCCGGCGCCGCGCTCGGTCTCCACCACCAGGCCGTAGTCGTCGCCGAAGGCCGAGCGCAGCCGGTCGTGCACGTTGCCCAGCCCGACGTGCGCGCCGGACAGGTGCGAGTCGTTCATCTCGTTGCGCAGCCGGCTCGGGTCCATGCCCACGCCGTCGTCCTCGACGGAGATGACGCACTCGGTGCCGGCGTCCTCGGCGATCACGCTGATCGTGCCGCCGTTCGGCTTGTTGCCCAGGCCGTGCCGCACCGCGTTCTCCACCAGGGGCTGCAACGCCAGGAACGGCAGCACCACCGGCAGCACCTCCGGCGCGATCTGCAGCCTCACCTCCAGCCGGTCGCCGAACCGGGCGCGCTCCAGCGTCAGGTACCGGTCGACGTTGCGCAGCTCCTCGGCGAGCGTGGTGAACTCGCCGGCGGTGCGGAACGAGTACCGGGTGAAGTCGGCGAACTCGATGAGCAGCTCGCGCGCCTCCTCCGGGTCGGTCAGCACGAACGCGGCGATGGTGTTCAGCGCGTTGTAGACGAAGTGCGGCGAGATCTGCGCGCGCAGCGCCCGCACCTCGGCCTGCGCGAGCCGCGAGCGCGACTCGTCCAGCTCGGCCAGCTCCAGCTGGGTGGACACGTACCGCGCGACCTCGGTGGCGGCGCGCACCAGCCCGAACCGTGCGGCGCTGGCCGACGAGGTGAGCGCGGCGAGCGTGCCGACCACGGCGCCGTCCACCTCCAGCGGGACGATCACCGCGCCGCGGATCGGGCAGTCGACCCGCCCGCAGTCCACGTCGTAACCGCCGAGCACCGCGCGCTGGCCGGTGTCCGCGACCTTGGCCGCCTGGTTGATCATGTCCTGGCCGTGGTGGGTGAACTCGCCGTCCCAGGCCAGGTAGTTGCCGTCCTCGCCGGTGATCATCACGGCCCGGCAGTCCAGCAGCTCGCGCAGCAGCGGCGCCGCGGCGGCGGCCGACTCGGTGGACAGGCCGCGGCGCAGCGCCGGGGCGGCCATGGCCATGGTGTGCAGCGCGGTGAAGGTCGCCTTCTCGGCGGGCGAGGTGAACGTCCGGCGGCCGCGCCGCCAGATGACCACCATGCCGCCGATCCCGATGACGGCGACCAGCACGAGACCGATGGCGATCGCTGGGTCGGCGAGCAGCAAGCGCACGACCCTATGTTCGCACCACACGCGGGTCGCACCTAGCGCGACCTCGCCGTGACCCGGACGGGGGTGAGCATCCGGGTGAGAGGGCGGGGTCGCCGCATCGCGCACCGGCCCGGCTCGATATGGTCGCTCGACCCGGGTATATCAGGCGTGGACACGAGGCGGCCGGCGTGGGCAGGATGACCGCGGAGCTACAACCAGGGGTGTTCGCGAGCATGCGACACGGTCTTCGGATGAGCGGCGAATGAGCGCGGACGACAGCAGGGCCGGGTTGGTGGTGCTGGCCGTGGACGACGAGCGGCCTGCCCTCGAACTGCTCCGGTACAGCCTTCAGCAGCAGGCGCACGTCGCCGAGCTGTACACGGCCTCCGACGCCACGGACGCGCTGCGCGTGCTGCGCGGCGGCGACGAGCCCGGCCGCAACCCGATCGACGTGGTGTTCCTGGACATCGGCATGCCCGGGCTGGACGGCCTGGAGCTGGCCCGGCTGTTCGCCACGCTCGCCAACCCGCCGGCCGTCGTGTTCGTCACCGGCTACGGCGACCGCGCCGTCGAGGCGTACGACGTGGGCGCCGTCGACTACCTGATGAAGCCGATCAACAACGAGCGGCTGGCCGAGTCGCTGCGTCGCGTCATGCGTACCCGGCTCGCGGCGAGCGCCCCGGAGGACAACTCCGGCACCGAGGACGAGGTGATCCCGGTCGAGCTGGCCGGCACCACCAAGCTCGTGCCGCGCTCCACGGTGCGCTTCGTCGAGGCGCAGGGCGACTACGCGCGGCTGCACACCGCCGACGGCAGCCACCTGGTGCGGATCCCGTTGTCCGTGCTGGAGGACAAGTGGGCCGACGCCGGGTTCGTGCGCATCCACCGTTCGTTCCTGGTGGCGCTGCCACTGGTCACCGAGCTGCGGATGGCCGCGTCCGGCTACGTGGTGCGGATCGGCGGCGCCGCCGAACCCGCCGAGCTGCCGGTGAGCCGCCGGCACACCCGTGAACTCAAGGACCGCCTGGTCCGCGCCGCGAAGCAGGCCTGGAACCAACGGTGAGCGAGTCCGGCGGGGGCTCGCGGTGGGTGCCCGAGCTGGGGCACCCGGTACAGAGCGAGCGTCCCGGCCCGCCCCCCAAACGGGTGCGGGTGGTGCTCGCCGAGCGCAAGCGGGCCCGCCGGGTGGTACGGACCCTCGCCGAGGTCGAGGAGCAGACCGGCGTCGGCGAGATGCTGGTGCGCAACCTGATCCGCGCCCAGCTCTCGGTCTCGCTGTGGCTCACGCTGTTCGTCGCCGTGACGATCGGCGCGCTGCCGGCCGTCTTCTACTACGTGGAGGACATCGGCGAGATCAGCCTGCTGGGCGTCCGGCTGCCCTGGCTGGTGCTCGGCGTGCTGGTGTACCCGTTCCTGCTGGTCGTCGGGTTCGTGTACGTGCGCTACGCGGAGCGCAACGAGCAGACCTTCGTCAACATGGTCGAGGACTGAGCCGACCGTGCGGCCGGACATGTGGGCGATCGTGGCGGTGGCGGCCGTCGGCGTCGCCACGCTCGCGGTCGGCGGGTTCGGCGCCCGCTTCTCCCGCACCACGTCGAACTTCCTGGTCGCCTCGCGCACCGTGGGCTCACGGTGGAACGCGGCCGCGATCAGCGGGGAGTACCTGTCCGCCGCCTCGTTCCTCGGCATCGCCGGCCTGGTGCTCAAGGAGGGCTTCGACGCGCTCTGGTACCCGGTGGGCTTCACCGCGGGCTACGTGGCGCTGCTGCTCTTCGTGGCCGCGCCGCTGCGCCGCTCCGGCGCGTACACGGTGCCCGACTTCGCCGAGGCCCGGCTGCGCTCCGCGCAGCTGCGCCGGGTGGCGACCGGGCTGGTCGTCATCATCGGCTGGCTGTACCTGGTGCCGCAGTTGCAGGGCGCGGGCCTCACGCTCACCGCGATCACCGGCTGGGGTGGCTGGGTCGGCGTGGTCTCGGTGGCCGGCATCGTGGTGCTCAACGTGGTGGTCGGCGGCATGCGCTCGATCACCTTCGTGCAGGCGTTCCAGTACTGGCTGAAGCTCGCCGCGCTCTCGGTGCCGGTGTTCGTGCTGCTCATCGCGGTGGCCGGGGAGCGGGCCGACGCGGCGCGCGCGATCGGCGCGGACGCCCCGCCGGCGTTCACCGTGGACACCACGGTCACCGTGCGCACCGACGTCACGCTGGAGGTGCTCACGCCGGTCCAGTTCGAGGTGCGCGAGGGCCGGGTGGACAACGTGCGCGGCTCGGGCCCGGTCTACTGGGGCGTCGGCGAGCACGAGGTGCGGGCCGGCAGCGTGCTGGTCTTCGAGGCGGGCTCGGCGGTGCCCGTCGTGGTGCAGGGCCCGGCGAGCAACCAGCGCTGGCTGGAACCCTTCGGCGGCGGCGGGCCGAACCCGCTGCTGCTCACGTACTCGCTGATCCTGGCCACGTTCCTCGGCACCATGGGCCTGCCGCACGTGCTGGTCCGCTTCTACACGAACCCGGACGGCCGGGCGGCGCGCACCACCACGCTCGTGGTGCTGGCGCTGCTCGGCGTCTTCTACCTGTTCCCCGCCATCACCGGGGTGATGGCCCGGCTGTACGAGCCGCAGCTGCTGGTCACCGGCGGCACGGACGCCGCGGTGCTGCTGCTGCCCGGGGCGGTGCTGGAGGAGTGGCCCGCGCGGCTGCTGGCGGCGCTGGTGGCGGCCGGCGCGTTCGCCGCGTTCCTGTCCGCCTCGTCCGGGCTGGTGGTGAGCGTGGCGGGCGTGCTGTCCACCGACGTGCTGCCGCCGCGGCTGCGGGACTTCCGGCTGGCGGCGTTCATCGCCGGGCTTCTGCCGCTGGGGTTCGCGCTGTCCGCGCAGTCGCTGGACATCGCGGTGGTGGTGAGCATGGCGTTCTCGGTGGCCGCGTCCTCGTTCTGCCCGCTGCTGTTGCTCGGCATCTGGTGGCGCGGCCTCACCGACGCGGGCGCCATCGCCGGGCTGGTGCTCGGCGGCGGCACGTCCATCGTGGCGGTGTCCGCGGTGATCCTGGGCCTGCAGCCGGAGGGCCTGCTCGGCGCGCTCATGGCGCAGCCCGCGGTGGTCACCGTGCCGCTGGCGTTCCTCACCATGCTCGTGGTCAGCAAGGCCACCGGCCGCCGGGTGCCGGGCGACGTGGCGCGGCTGCTGGCCCGGCTGCACGCCCCGGAGCGGCTGGGCCTCGCCCAGGCCGAGGTGACGCGGCCGACGGACACCAGCGGCCTGCTCGGCCGGCACGGCCGCCACCGCCGCTGAGCGGCCGCCGCACCACCGTCGTCAGGGCCGGCGGCCGCACAACTGCTCGAAGTCGTCCACCGTGGGGGCCGCCGCGGGCAGCGGCGTGGGTGCGTCCCGGTGCGGCCGCAGCGCGTCCAGCAGCAACGTGAGCTGCCGCCGCCACCCGCCGGGGTTGGTGGCCTCGGTGAGCGCGCCGACCTGGCCGAGCAGCAGCTGCGCCACCGCCAGGTCGGTGAGCTCCAGGTCGTCCCGCACCACGCCGGCCGCCTGGGCCCGGCGCAGCACGAACTCCGCGATCGGCACCAGGCGCTCCCGCCGCTCGCGGAACGCGGACCAGTCGCCGGCCTCGCCGAAGATGACGTCCTTCAGCCCCCGGTCGGCGATCTGCACCGCCACGAAGGACTCCACGAGCAGCACCAGGCCGTGCCACGGGTCCTCGTGGGCCGCAGCCTTCTCGGCCAGCTCGTGCAGCCGGTCCAGGCGCTCCTCGAAGAGCGCCCGGACCAGCTCGGTCTTGTCCGGGAAGCGCCGGTACACCGTGGCGGTGCCGACGCCGGCGTGGCGGGCGATCTCGTCGAGGCCCACGTCGAGGCCCCGGCTGGTGAACAGATCGTCCGCCGCCCGCAGGATGCGCCTGCGGTTGCGCTCGGCGTCGGCCCGCAGCGGTCGTCCCACGGTCAGTGCAGCACCACGGGGGCCGGGGTGTCGGACGGCTCGCCGTCCTCGGTGACCGGCGCCGGCTTGCGCTTCGGCAGCAGGATGGCGACCACCGCGATGGCGGCCACCACGAACCCGACGGCCCACACGAACGTGCTGCCGAAGGCGTCCGCCAGCAGCGGCTGGATCTGCGCGAACTGCTCCGGCGGGAGCTGGGCGAGCGCGCCGATGCCCCCACCGCCGTCGCCGCCACCACCGTCGCCGAGGCGGTTGGCCAGCTCGTTGGCCAGGATCACGCTGAGCGTCGCGGTGCCGATCGAGGCGCCCACCTGCTGGGTGATGTTGATCGTGGTCGAGGCGTTGGCGATGTCCGCCCGCCGCAGCGTCTGCAGCGCCCCGGTCATCACCGGCATCATCGTGAAGCCCATGCCGACGCCCATGACGAACAGCACCACCGAGAACTGCCAGTACGAGGTGCCGGCCTCCAGGCCGGTCAGCCAGAGGAACGAGGCGGCCACCGCGACCAGGCCGAACGGCACGAACCGGCCGACGCCGGTGCGGTCCGCCAGGCGGCCGGCGATCGGGATGGCGAGCATCGCGCCCAGGCCGTTCGGCGCCATCAGCAGGCCGGTGTCCAGCGCGGTCTCCCCGCGCACGAGCTGCAGGTAGAGCGGCAGCAGCAGCATGCCGCCGAACATGGCGATCACCACCAGCGCCAGCGAGAGCGCCGACGCCGAGAACACCTTGTTGCGGAACAGCCGCAGGTCGACGAGCGGCTCGTCGGTGCGCAGCGCGTGCCAGCCGAAGGCCACCAGCAGCAGGGCGCCGCCGATGCCCGGCGCCAGCACCTCGGCGTGGCCGAAGCCGCCCTTGGCGCCGGACTCGGCGAGGCCGTAGATCAGCGCGGCCAGGCCGGGCGGGAGCAGCAGCATGCCGACCCAGTCCAGGCGCCGCTCGCTGCGCGCCGGGTCCGGCTCCAGGATGCGGATGCCGAGCACCAGGGCCAGCAGGCCGACCGGCAGGTTGATGAAGAAGATCCAGCGCCAGGAGAAGTCGTCGACCAGCCAGCCGCCCAGGATCGGGCCCAGGACGGGGCCGAGCAGCATCGGGATGCCGATCACGGCCATGATCCGGCCGAGCCGGTTCGGGCCGGCGGCGCGGGTCAGGATCGTCATGCCGACCGGCATCAGCATGCCGCCGCCGAGGCCCTGCAGGACGCGGAAGGCGATGAGCGACTCGACGTTCCAGGCGATGCCGGCGAGCGCCGAGCCGAGCACGAACAGCACGATCGAGACCAGGTAGAGCCGCTTGGCGCCGAACCGGTCGGCGCCCCACGCGGTGAGCGGGATGACCGAGGCCAGGGCGAGCGTGTAGCCGGTGACCACCCACTGGATCGTGGTCAGCGGGGTCTGGAAGTCGGCCGCCAGCTTCGGGATGGCGACGTTGACCACGGTGATGTCCAGGATGGACATGATGGCGCCGAGCACGATCACCATGGCGATGGACATGACCCGGCGGTCGAGCCCTTCGTCCGGTGGCGCCGGCTCTGCGACGTCCTGTGGCGTGACGGACACGGGCTACCCCCTGAAGATCGTTCATGTTTCTGGTCCCGGCCGAGGGTAGGGAAACCGGAGAACGCTTCTCCACTTCATTAGTGGTGAGTACTGCCACACTCCGCAGTCGGCGAACGAGTGACCTGGGCTTTCTCAGCCGGTCGAGAGTGACTCCAGGTAAACGCGAATGCGGCGCAGGCCGTCCTCGTGCGACCACATGGCCCGCACCTGGGCGTCCTCGCCGGGGCCGTGGCGCTCGATGCGCTCCCAGGCCGGGCGCTGGAGCTGCCGCTTGGTGAACCGGTAGGCGTCCGCGCCGCGCCGGGCCCGGGTGGCCGCCTGCTCCACGGCCACCGCGACCAGCTGCTCCGGCTCGACCACCTGGTGCACCAGGCCCTCGGCGGCCGCGGCCGGCACGTCCCGCAGCTCCGCGTCGGTGGCGAGCGCCGCGGCGATGCGCTCGCCCAGCGCCTGCCGGACGATCTCGATCGCCGCCGTCGGGAACGGCACCCCCACCCGCAGCTCGGTCAGCCCGAGCCGGCCGCCGCCCGCCGCGGCGACCCGGTGGTCGCACGCCGCGGCCAGCACGTACCCGCCGGCGATGGCGTGCCCGTTGACCGCCGCCACGGTCGGCCCCGGGTAGCCGTACAGCGTGGTGAACGCCGTGCTCAGCGCGTGCAGGTATCGCTCCACGTACTCCACCGGCTCGGTGACGATGCGCCGCAGGTCCACGCCGGCGCTGAAGCTCGTCCCCCGGCCGGTGAGCACCAGCGGCGGCGCCTCGTCGGCCGACTCGCGCAGCTCGGTCAGCTCCGCGGTGACCGCGGTCAGCAGTTCCAGGTCCAGGGCGTTCACCTTGCCGTGGGCCAGCCGCAGCACCACGACCTCGCCGGCGCTCTCCCGCTCGATCATGCCCCGACGGTATAGCAGCGCGCGGACCTCACCCCGGCCGTCGCGCGCGGTGAGGTCCGGGGTGGCCGGTCGCCGGGCCGCTCAGCGGAAGACCGTCAGCACGGCCGGGTCGACGTCGGTGTGGAAGCGCGCCGGGTTCGGATCGCGGCCGGCGAGCAGCCGCACCAGCGTCTCCACGTCGGTCACCACGCGGGCCGGCGTGGCCGACGGCGGCCCCAGGTGCAGCACCCGGTCCGGCAGCTCGGCGCGCACCGAGGGCAGCCCGGTGGCGAACCGTTCGAACAGCGCGAGCGCCAGGTCCAGGCCCGCGCTCGTGTAGGCGTCGCGGGCGCCCAGCGGGCCACGCACGTCACCGCCGTGCACCCAGACCCCGAGCGCCACCTTGTCCCAGCGGCCGCCGCCCTCCTCGATCGCCTTGGCGCACAACGGGAAGCCGGTCAGCAGCTCGTCCAGCAGGCGGGGCAGCGGCCAGTCCCGGCGGGCGTCCACGTCGGCCTGGTTGTCCTCGGGGGTGAAGCGGTGCGGGTCGCCGCTCGACACCCGGTGCATCGCCGCGGCGCAGTGCGCGAGCACGTCGCGCACCGACCACCCCGGGCAGCCGGTCGGCAGGTCGAATGCCGCATCCGGTGTCCGGCGCAGAATCGGCTCGAGCGCGGCGGCCTCGGTGAGCACCAGCCGCGCCGCCTGTGATGAGTCGATCATGGCCCGACCATACGCGGCGGACTACCGTGATCGGCATGGCCCGAGGTCGGCTCCTGTCCCGGCTGCCGTGGCGGCGCGGCCGGCAGGAGGACCGCACCGACGTGCTCGCCGTCGCCCGGCGGGTGGCCGCCGACCTGCGCGAAGGGCTGGTGGGGC
>DASWTI010000442.1:0-12719 GCA_036402215.1 Pseudonocardiaceae bacterium | reverse complement strand
GGCGGCGAACCGGCGCGCGGCGGCCCGGGTCGCCTCCCGCGCGGCGGCGGTAGCCGGGTCGTCGGCGAGCAGCCCCGGGGTGTCGAACAGCACCTCGGGCGCACCCTTGCAGACCACCAGCCAGGCGTCCGGCCCGTACCGGTGCACGGTCGTCATCCGCCGGGTGGCGCTGTCGAACGGCACCTCCCCGCGACGTTCGTGCCGCTGGCGGTGGGCCGCGGCGTCCACGCCGGAGCGGGCCGCCGCCGTCAGCAGCGCGCCCTCGGTGGGGTCGCCGACGACGGCCCAGTCCGGGTCGTCGCGGGTCGGCCGCCGCAGCTCGGCGTCGTTGCACAGCACGGCGTCGCGCAACAGCCGGCGCAGGCCCGCCGTGGGGCCCGGCGACACCGAGCCGGCCGGCCGGTAGCCGCTGCCGGTGAAGGTGACGGTGGTGCCGTCGGGCGTCCACGCCCGCTCCAGGACCATCCGGCCCTCGGTGACGGTCCCGGTCTTGTCGACGGCGATGGCCGTCACCGAGCCCAGGGTCTCCACGGCCGGCAGCCGGCGCACCACGGCAGCCCGGCGGGCCATCCGGTGCGCGCCCAGCGCCAGGGCCAGGGTCACCACCGCCGGCAGGGACTCCGGTACCGCGGCCACGGCGAGGCTCACCCCGGTGAGGACCATCTCGCCCGGGGGTCGTCCGCGGAGCAGCCCGGAGACCACCACGACCGCGGAGAGCGCGAGGGCGACCCCAGCGAGCACCCGGCCCAGCGCGGCGAGCCGCTGCTGCAGGGGCGTGGGCCGGGCCGGGCGCCCGCCGACCAGGGCGGCGATCCGGCCGAGGGCGCCGTCCGGCCCGGTCCGGGTGATGAGCAGCACGCCGCGGCCCCGGGTGACCACGGTGCCAGCCGAGACCTCGTCGGCCGGCGCCTTCTCCACCGGCACGGACTCGCCGGTCAGAGCGGACTCGTCCACCTGGAACCGGGCGGCCTCCAGCACGGTGCCGTCGGCGGGCAGCACGTCGCCGGCCTCGATGAGCACCACGTCACCGGGCACCAGCTCGGCGGCCGGGCGCACCACCCGGCGGCCGTCCCGCAGTACCCGCGCGGTGGGCGCGGACATCCGGCGCAGCGCGGCCAGCGAACGCTCGGCCCGCAGCTCCTGGACCACGCCGACCGTCGTGTTCAGCACGATCACCGCCAGGATCACCGCGGTGTCCGTGAGGTCGCCGAGGCCGATCGCCAGCGCGGCGGCCGCGAGCAACAGCAGGATCATCGGGTCGCGCAGTTGCGCCAGCACGCGAACGGCCACCCCCGGGCGCGGCGGTTCCGGGACCAGGTTGGGCCCGGTCGCACGCAGTCGGGCGGTCGCCTCGGCCGTGGTCAGGCCGGACGCCGGACCCGTCACGTCGATGCTCACCCGACCGAGCCTCGCCGGAACCGGGCGCCTCGCGGAGAGGCCATGTGGGGCCGGGTGGCCGGGCCTTGGTCCCCGCCGCGCCGTCGCTCACCGGGACGTTCGGTCCGCCTGCGCGTCCCGGCGGCGGCGCGGGGCCGGCTCAGCTCCGGTGCTGGCCGCGCTCCCGGACCTCGGTGGCGAACACCGCGGCCTGGGTGCGGCGCTGCATGCCGAGCTTGGCCAGCAGGCCCGTCACGTAGTTCTTCACGGTCTTCTCCGCGATGAACAGCTGCGCCCCGATCTCCTTGTTCGTCATGCCCTGGCCGATGAGCTCCAGCACGCGGCGTTCCTGGTCGGTGAGATCGCGCAGCGGGTCCGGCGGCTCCTCCTCGCGGCTCGCGCGCAGGCGGGCGAGCAGCCGGGTGGTGGCGACGGGATCGAGCAGCGAGTTACCGGCGGCCACCGTGCGAATGGCGTGCACGAGGTCGCCGCCGCGGACCTCCTTGAGCACGTAGCCCGCGGCGCCGGCCATCACCGCCTCGAACAGCGCCTCGTCGTCGGCGTACGAGGTGAGCATCAGGCAGGCCAGGTCCGGCATGGTCTCGCGCAGCTCACGGCACACCGACACACCGTCACCGTCCGGCAGCCGCACGTCGAGCACCGCCACGTCCGGCCGCACCGCCGGGATGCGGGCGAGCGCCTCGGCCGCGGTGGACGCCTCCCCCGCCACCACGAGGTCGCCCTGCACCTCCAGGAGCGCGATGATGCCTTGCCGGACGATCTCGTGGTCGTCGAGCAGGAAGACTCGGATGGGCCGCACGGCGTCGCTGGTGCTCACCGCACCAACGGTAGTACCGCGGCGGGCCGGAGGACATCACGCGGACGGCGCCGGAACCGACTCCGCGATGCCGGCCCGTGCCACGGAGGCGCGTCCGGGACACGGGCCGGCATCGTCGGTCGCGTCCCGGCGGCCCTGCCCCACCGGCCCACGACCCGATGATCAACACTCCTGGACACGAGAAGTGTTGATACTCGAGGTCACATCAAGGTGGCGTGGTTGAGCAGCGCCCGGCTGGTGGAGCCGAGGGCGTGCCGGCGAAGCCGTGGTGGCCCGGCTGCCGACCACGATCAGCTGGGGTGTCCGCGGCGCGGTCGAGCCGCGCCAGATCGGCCCGTCCGCGCACCACTACGCGCTTCACCGCGTCACAGGTGGGTGTGTGCACGATCGATCGCTCGTCCATCGGGGTGCACCCCTCGGTCGGGCTGCTCAGGCGCGCAGGCGGCGCAGGTAGGGGTCGCCGCGCGGGGCAGGCCGGATCCGCACCCGGGCGTCCACCGCCACGGCGGCGCCACCGGTGACGATCAGCGGGTTGAGGTCCAGCTCCGACACCTCGGGCACCAGCTCGGCCAGCCGTCCCGCGCGCAGCAGCACGTCGATGACGGCCGCCGCGTCCCGTTCCCGGTCCGCCGGGAGGTCGTGGTCGAACAGCAACGGCGTACCGCGCAGCCCGGCCAGCAGGTCGGCCGCGTCGACATCGGTGATCGGCACCGGACGGGCCGCCCGGTCGGCGATCAGTTCGGCGTCCACGCCACCGACGCCGAGCACCACCACCGGACCGGCGCGGTCGTCGCAGTGCACGCCGACCAGCAGCTCGCGTCCCGGCTCGGCCATCGGCTGCACCAGGAGGCCGGTGAGCGCGTCGCCGAGCCGCTCCTTCATCGTCGCCGCGGCGGTCGCGACCTCCGCGGCGGAGCGCAGCCCCAGCGCCAGGCCACCCGCACGGCTCTTGTGCAGGACGTCGGTCGTCACCGCCTTCAGGGCGATCGGGACACCGAAGCCCGCGGCGGCACGCACCGCGTCGGCGTCGTCCCGGCACACCACGGACGGCAGCTGAGGCAGACCGAACGCGCCGAGCAACGCGGATACCGATGTGGGGTCGAGCCAGCCACCGTCGGGCCGCTCGGCGAGGGCCCTGGCGACGACCGCGCGCGCAGCTGCAGGGTCGATGCCCGGCAGGTGCGGCACGCTGCCGGTCGGGCGCCGCAGGAACCGCGCCCGGGCGGCGAGCGTGGCCAGAGCCCGGACCGCATCTGCCGGATCGGCGAACGCCGCGACCGGTGGGCAGCCGTCGACGGGCAGCGCGGTGACGGCCTCCCGCTGGTCGACACGGACCACGACCACGGGCTTGGCCGCGCCGGCCAGCGCGCCGCCGAGCACCGTTGCGGGATCGGTGACGGCGGTCGGCGCGGCGACCACGAGGACGGAGTCCACCGCCGGATCGGCGAGCACCAGCTGGACGCAGCGGCCGAACACCTCGTCCGGCACCCCGGCAGTGGTGTCGACCGGGTTGCCGAATCCGGCGTGCGCCGGTGCCAGCTCGCGCAGCGCCGCCAGGGTGGGGGCACCGAGCGGCGGCAGCTCCAGACCGGCCGCGGCGCAGGCGTCCGCCGTGAGCACGCCCGCGCCGCCGGCGTTGCTGACCACGGCGATCCGGTCACCGGCCGGCAGCGGCGACCAGCTGAGCACGCAAACCGCGCTGACGAGTTCGGTGAACCCGTCCACCGCCAGCACCCCGGCCTGTGCGAAGACCGCGTCGCGGGTGATGGCAGGGGTGGTCGCCGCCGCCGTGTGCGAGGCGGCGGCCCTGGCCCCGGCCGGGCTGCTCCCGGCCCGCACAGCGAGCACCGGCACCCGCGCCGATAATGCCCGCGCCAGCCGGGTGAACTTGCGAGGGTTGCCGAAGGACTCGAGGTACAGCACGGCCACGTCCGTGGCCTCGTCGCGCTGCCACCACAGCAGCAGGTCGTTGCCGCTCACGTCGTACTTGTCGCCGGTGGACACCAGCGTCGACACCCCGAGGCCGACCGCGCGGAGGGCCTCCAGCAGGGCAATGCCGACGCCGCCGGACTGGGTCACCACGCCCACCCGGCCGGCCGGCGCCGGGCCGCGGGCGAACGTGGCATCCAGCCGCACCGCGGGGTCGGTGTTGACCAGTCCCAGGCAGTTCGGACCGACCAGCCGCATGCCGTGCCGGCGGACCGCCGCCAGCAGGCCGTCGGACAGCCGCAGGTCACCGGTCAACCCGGCGGTGATCACCAGCAGGGCGCGCACGCCGTGCCGACCGCACTGCTCGGCGGTCTCCGGTACCGCAGCGGCAGGCACGCAGAGCACCGCGAGGTCCACTCCCGGCGGCAGGTCCGCGACCGACCGGACGGCCGGAACGCCGTCCACCACGTCGGTGTGCGGGTTCACCGCATGCAGTTGGCCGGTGAACCCGCCGTCGCGCAGGTGCCGCAGCAGCGCGTTGCCGATCGAGTCCGGGCGGCGGCCCGCGCCCACCACGGCGACCGACGACGGCCGCAGCAGCGCCCGCAGACTGGCCACGTCGGCGCGTCGCTCCCGCTCCTGGACGACGGCGGGGTAGCCGCCGTCCAGGTGCAGGGTTATGTGGCAGGTCCCGCCCTCCGGGCGCACCACCACCGGCAGGCCGGAGTCGCGGAAGACCCGGAGCATCGCGCTGTTCTCAGTGAGCACCTCGGCCACGAAGCGGCGCACGCCGCGCAGGCGGGCCGCCGAGGCCAGGTGCTCCAGCAGCAGCGTCCCGACGCCGTGCGCCTGGCTGTCGTGATCCACGGCCAGCGCCACCTCGGCCTCGGCCGGGTCGGCCAGCACCTCGAAGTGGGCGACGCCCACGAGGTCCGACCCGAGTTCGGCGGCCAGGCCGGCGTGCGTGGCGTCCTCGCTCACCATCCGGCGGGCCAGCAAGTCCAGCCGCGGCGGCACGTGTGGCGTGAAGAACCGCAGGTAGCGGTCGCGTTCCGGCAGCGCGGTGTGCAGCCGCACCAGCCGCGGCACGTCGGCCGGGGTGAGCGGCCGGATGATCGTCACGGTGCCGTCGGCCAGCAGAGCCCGGGTCGCCCCAGGCAGCGTGTCCGTCATGAGTTCTCCTCCGATGCGGTGACGGCGCGGGCGGCGGCCGGCACCCCGGGCATGGTCACGACGCGCCCGGTACCGACTGATCGGCGGGCCGCAGGATGCGCCCGGCGACATCCGACGCCCAGTCACGGATCGCCTCGGGGTCGCGCCAGTCGCCGGCGAGCGGGCCGGACGCCATCCGACGCGCCATCCACCAACCCCCGGCGTGCTCGGCGTCCAGCCGTCCGCCGAAGGTCACGGGCTGCTCCGCCCCGATCCGGGCCGCGAGTCGCCGGACCCCTGGCGGCGCCGGCAGCTGCCGGTGCGCGTCCTCGTCCCCACAGGGACCGCTCTGGAACAGGAACACGGGCCGCTCCGCGAGCCGCTCCCGCTCCCGGCGCAGGAAGCGGACCGCGGGCCGGCGCCAGCGCCTGAAGTACACGGCCGAACCGAGCACCACGGCGTCGTGCCTGGCCACCTCACGGTCACCGATGCCCTCGGCCGCCTGCACCGAGACCCCTAGGCCGGCCGCCGCGAGCACCTCGGCCACCTGCTCGGCGATCCCGGCCGTGCCGCCCATCCGGCTCGCGTGCACCACCAGCACGGACGGCCGCCGCGTCGGTGTCGCGGGGGTGGTCACCGGAACCTCACCAGCGGCTTGATGATGCCTTCGGCCTTCGTCTCCATCAGCTCGAACGCTCGCTCCACGTCGTCGAACGCGAACTCGTGGGTGGTCATCGGCGAGGGGTCGACCCGACCGGTCCGCATCAGGCGGAACAGCCGGGTGAGGCGCTCGCTGCCGCCCGGGCAGAGCGAGGTGAGGATCTTCTTGTCGGACATGCCCATGCCGAACGGCTCCAGCGGGATCGGCAGCGGGGCCGGGTTCTCGCCGTGGTAGCCGATGTTGGAGACCCGGCCGCCGGGCCGGGTGACCCGGACGGCCGCCTCGAAGGTCTCCGGGAAACCGTACGCCTCGATCGCGGCGTCCACCCCCTCACCGCCGCTGAGTTCCTGGATGCGGGCGACCACGTGGCCGGCGGCGGGGTCCACGATCTCGTCGGCGCCGAACCGCCGGGCCAGCGCCTGTCGCTCCGGCCGGCCTTCGACGGCGATCACCAGGCCGGCCCCGAGCAGGCGGCAACCGATCGTCGCCGCGAGCCCCACCGGCCCCTGGGCGAACACGGCGACCGTCTCGCCCAGGCGCAGCTCGGCGTTCTCGGCGCCCGCGAAGCCGGTGGACAGCATGTCGGTGGCGTAGACCGCGAGATCATCGGTCAGGTCGTCCGGGATCGGCGTGAGGTTGGCCGCAGCGTCGTTCACCAGGAAGTACTCCGCCATGTTGCCGTCGCGCTGGGTGGTGAACTTGTAGCCGCCCAGCATGCCGCCGCACTGAGAGGTGAAGCCGCGCTGGCACGGGCCGCACCGGAAGCAGGGGGTGATCGCGCCGACCGCGACCCGCTGGCCGACGGTGAACCCGGTGACCGCCTCGCCGAGCGCGTGCACCACGCCCACGGACTCGTGCCCGAGACCACGACCCTCCGGGATCTCGATCGCGCCGCGCACCGTATGCACGTCCGATGTGCAGATCAGTGCGGCCGTTGTGCGGACCACCGCCTCCGTCGGTCCCGGGACGGGCACCGGCTTCTCGACCACCCCGGCCTTGCCCGGCCCGAGGTACACCAGCGCGCGCATCGTCTGCGTCATGGCCTGCTCCTTCTCACCCGTCGGTTGCGCCTCCACGCTGCCGGTGAGGAGGAGTGCCGGGGCACCGACCAAGCGCGCTCCGGGCGGGCCCGAACGTCCCGGGCGGGCAGGCTCGTCAGCGGACCGAGGTCCCGGCCGGTCGAGCCTTCGGTCCGAGGCGTGGCGGGTGCCGTGGCAGCGACCGTGGTCGGCAGCGAGAGGAGCCCGCCATGACCGTCACCGCAGGCACCGGCGTCCGGCCCCCGATCACGCCGGCCGTGACACGGAGACACCAGGCGCTTGCCGCGTCGTCCTTCCTGCTGGCCACCGCCGTCGTGCTGAACTCCGGGCTGGGACCGCTGGCCGCGGGCGCGATCCGTTATCGGATGGCGCCCACCCTGGTGAACCAGTTGCTCGCGCTGGACGTCGTGGGCCTGGTGCTCGTTGCGCCGCTCGCGGTGGTCGCGGGCCGGCTGCTGATGCGTGGCCGGTCGGCCGGGGCGGTGCTGGCCGCGCCGCCGGCCGCGTTCACCGCCTACATGCAGGCACAGGGCATCGTCGGCGGTGATCCCCTGGGCCGCGCCGGCAACGCCGAGCGCTGGTTCCCCTGGCACCTGGCGTTGTTCGTGCTTTCCGTGGGCATTCTGGTCACCGCCTGGCACACCGCTCGCGGCGACACGCCTCCCGCGCTGCGCATGAATCGGGCCCGGTGGACCGCGTTCGGCCTGGCCGGCGCGGCAACGTTCGTACTGTTCGGTCAGTGGCTCCCCGCGCTTGCCGACATGATGTCCGCCACTCCGTCCGGCGCCGGGTACCTCGCCGGACCGGCCATGGCGTGGATGCTCGCCCTGCTCGACCTCGGATTGCTCGTGCCAGCCCTGCTGGCGACCGCCGCCGGTCTGATCCGCGGTGCTGCCTGGGCAACCCGGGCGGCGTACGTGATCAGCGGCTTCCTGGCGCTGGTGGGACCTGCCGTCGCCGCCATGTCGGTCACCATGACCGTCCGTGACGACCCGGCGATCACCACCGGGCAGGTCGTGGCGATGTGCGTGGTCGGCGGCCTGCTCGGCGCGTTCGGCATCGCCGTGCACCGGCCCCTGCTGCTGCCGTTCCGGACCGCGCACCCCTCCTGACCCTCGGATCGCCCGGATACGGCCCGCTCCTCGGAAGGACATCCTCGTGCAACGACCCAGTTCCCACAGCGACAGCCTCGACGGCACGGTGGGCCGACGGGTGAACCGCGCCCCGCTCGTCGTCGGGATGAACGAGGGCGCCGCTCAGGTGCGGGCCGCGCTGCACCATCGCGGCGAGCGCTACGCCGTCGTACGGCAGGGCCATCGGATCACCGCCGTCGTCGACCGCGCCACGCTGGACCGGCTGCTCGCGGCACGCCCGCGAGGCCTGGTCCTGGTCCGCGACGCCGTGCACCCCGGCCTGCACTGCGTACGCCCGGAGACGGCGGCCGCGACGGCCGCCCGCCTGATGCGAGCCACCGGGTCCGGCGCCCTGCCCGTCGTCGACGAACGCCACCGGCTGGTGGGCCTGCTGACCCTCAGCGCCCTCGATGAACAGGACGGACGACAATGACGCCCTACCCTGGATCGCTCGGGATCCAGGGACCGCACCGTGACCCAACCGCCGGACGGGTTGGGCCTGCTCGGCGACGCACCTCGTGGTGATCAGCGCGAGGGTCAAACCCGGCCTAGCTTGGGATCGTCCGGACGCCGTCCGGCGGGTGCTGCAGCAGGTCTGTGCACGCCGACAACTCCTCGGACCACCACCGCGAGCCGACGCTCACCGGCGTGGGCCATCGTGCGCCGGTTCGCCCAGTGAACCCGGGCGAGCGCGATGTGGTCCACATCCGACCTGATCAGCTTGTCGTCGCGCAGGTCCGCGGCCGGTCGCGCCGCGCGAAGACACCGAGTGGATGGCCGGCGCGATCCACCACGAACAGGCGCCGCACGTCTGCTTCTGCGGGCCGCGCAGCTGCCTTAAACACCGGCACCTCCGATCTGATGGTTCGCGGCGTTGATGTCATGAGGTGACCGGAATCCGAGGGCGGCCGGCTTCTTCACCTTGACATCGCGGTCGCCGAGCAGCATGACGACCGCGATGTGCGTCTCGATCGCCTCAGGCGTCCACACCCCGGACACCACCCCGGAGGTCCCGCCGTGGGACGTGGAGGCCAGTACGAACGGGACCAAGATCCCGGCAGTGAGCCGACCGTCGGTGCTGCGGCGCGTCCCCGTCCTGGCGGACAGTGGTAGCAGGACGGCCGTTGACGGGTGGAGGATGGTCATGAACGGACCGGTCGTGGTCGGTGTGGACGGCTCGGACGAGGCCATCGCGGCGGTGGCATGGGCCGCTGACGAGGCGGCCACCCGGAGAGTGCCGCTGCGGGTGGTGACTGCGACGCTGCGACCGCTGGTCCGGATGCCTGCCGGGCACTACCCGATCCAGTACCAGCAGCCGCTACTCACGGAGACCGTACGGCTGCTCGACCGCGCGGAGTTGGCGGCCCGGTCACGGCAACCGTCGCTGCCCGTGAGTGGCGAGGCGGTTCCGACGACGCCGACCGACCTGCTGGTGTCGGAGTCCCGGCACGCCGAACTGGTGGTGACCGGCGCGCGTGGCGCCGGCGGCTTCGCAGGGTTGCTCGTCGGCTCGGTGACCGCGGTCCTGGTGAACTTCGCGCATTGCCCCGTCGCCGTTGTCCGCCGACCGGTCGGCGGAGGGGCCGCCGGTGGTTCCGCCGGGCCTACGGGTGGTGTCGCCGACGGCCCGGTTGTCGTCGGGGTAGACGGCGGGCGGACCGGCGCGCCGGCCCTGGACTTCGCATTCGCGGCGGCCGACCGCGCGGGGACGGCCCTGGTCGCTCTGCACACTTGGAGCGACGTGCCGGTGTCCGCACCGCGAACCGCGCCCGGCTGGGCTGTCGACTGGGAACAGGTGCGCGCTGACGAGGAGCGGCTGCTCGCCGAGAGCCTGGCCGGGTACCAGCAGGAACACCCGGACGTCACGGTGGAGCGCGTCGTCGCCCACGACCGGCCGGTCCGCGCGCTCCTCGCGCGGGCGGCACAGGCGCGCCTGCTGGTCGTCGGCACGCACGGCCGCGGCGGCTTCCCTGGCATGCTGCTCGGCTCGACGAGCCACGCATTGCTGCATCACTGCCCGTGCCCGCTCGTTGTGGTGCGTGGCCGATGAGTGGCACGGTGCGGGACCGCGGAACGGTCCTCGCGTTGCTCGACCGGCGGCCGTTCCTGGTCGGTCCGGTGCGACGCCTCGTTGTGCGCGCTGCCCGCCGAGGCGGCGACCCGGCGACGACACGGGCTGACCGCGGTCACGGACCGCACCTCGGCGTGAGCTGACAGAGGTGATCGCGGCGGTCGACCAGCGGCCACCGTCCCGCCCGTCGGACCGGCGCGCGGGACGGTGGCGCGATCCTTCGTCGATGCCGGCACCGGAGGGCTGGCGGTGCAGGTTCGTGTACCTACTGCCAGATCGGCGAGGAGAGTGCCGCGGCCCAGGAAACGGGTACGCGCGAGCGGCCACTGCTGGGCAGCGGTGGCCGCTCGCGCGGAGCGTCCGGGCGCAGCCTCGCCCGGAGGTGGTGCACGAGGTGGTCGAGAACTTTCGGTCACCTCATGATCCCGGAGTCAGACCGCGCCGGAACCAGCCGCGGCGAGGTCATCGAACTCGTAGCGCAGGTCGTCGATGACCCCGACCACGCCCGGCCGGGTGCGGGCGAGTCCGACCACCAAGCCGGCTTCGCTGCGCCGGGCCAGGGTGCCGGTCAGGTGGACGACGCCCTCGGACACGGACACCTCGACCGAGCCCGGTTCGATCCACAGCGCGTCCACCACCTCGGCCTCGATGTCGGCGGTGAGCTGCTCGTCGCCACGCAGGTAGGGCCGGAGCAGGTCACGTCGGCTCAGCACGCCTGCCAGCCGACCGGCGTCGTCCACCACGAACAGCCGGCGCACGCCGGCCGCGGCGAGCCTGCGCGCTGCCGCGCCGACGCTCTCCTCCGGCGCGATGGTGAGCACCGGCGTGCGCATGACGTCGCCCGCGGTGGTGCCCTGGGCCTGCCGCCAGCGGCGTCGGCGTGCCGGGCCGGCCAGCATCGGCCGTGGTTCACCGCCGCCGTCGAACTCCTCCTTCGTCAGCAGATCGGCCTCCGAGACCACACCGATCGGCCGCCCGTCAACGTCGACGACCGGCACGGCGCTGATCCGCCGCGTGGCGAGCAACTCGACAATCTCGGTGAACGGCGTGGCGGTGCGGACGCTGACGATGTCCGTGGTCATCAGCGATCTGACGGTCGGTGTGGACACGACGGGCTCCTTCCATGAGGGGTTGTCTCCAGGAAATCGCCGGACAATGGACGGACGGCAGGACCGGGTGGGTCTGTTGCGGGCCCGAACGTCCCGTAGCCGTCGCACGGTGCCGGGACGTTGGCCAGGTGCCGACTACGAACAGGCACTGCTCGCGGCACCGTGACCGGACAACGCTCGGTCAGTAACAAGTAAGGACCTGGTCGCAACCGGCGGGCTGATGACGGCAAACGCCGCGCGCCTGCTCCGGGAGCACAGTCCGGACATGATCCCCGATCCGCCGCGACCCGGGCTGCCGCATCTACGCCAACGTGCGTACCTTCTTGCGGTACGCCCTGGCCGACGGCCTTGCCGAGGTGTTGTCATGGTGCTCCGGCCGATGGCGGGCTTGCGGTGCCCCGGCTGCCCGCCCCGGTCCTCTGGATCAACCTGATCACCCACGGACTGCCCGGGGCGGCGATCGACGCCGAACTTGCTGCTTTGGGGTGGGATGCGGCAACGGCCACGACCACCGTCGGAGTTCGTCCTTAGTGGGCCCGTGGCGAGGCGCCACCGGTGGTGGGTCGCTGACCACCGTGGTCATCCTGCTCGCCGGGTGGTGGGCCCACCGTACGGGAGGTTCCTGGCAGGCCGTCGTGTTCCTCACTCTGGGCCCGGTGCAACTCGGCGTCGCGGTGGCATTGCGTCACCCGGGGCTCCGGCCGCGGTTCCTCGCCCTGGCGGTCGGCGTCGCGGTGTCGCTGCAGCCGGGTGTTCATGGGGCCACTGCACATCCTGCTGGGGCTGAAACCACTGGCCCCGGTCGAGCTGCTGGTCGCGGTGGCGGCCACGGCGGTCCCCGGCCTTGTGTTCGCGCCGGCCGGGACGAGGCCGGGCTGGTCCGGTCGCCTGGTGAGAAACAGGCCCGCGCGGCCGGGGACCGAGGTCCCGCCGGGAACGGGACGCTCGCCGCTGCGGCACCGGACCGCCGCCGGGCGAAGGTTGATATCGAGAAGGTGCGGTGACAACCCGTCGCCGTGCCCAATGTTCGGGAGAGGACAGTCATGACCGCCACCCTGCGCCGTGATCCCGCTGCCGGTGCGGCCACCGCCCCTGGTGACATCAGGTCGCCGTTGGTCACCGGGCTGCTGGTCGTTCTGCGGCTGGCGTTCGCCTGGCAGTTCCTGTGGGCGTTCGCGGACAAGACGTTCGGCTGGGGGTTCGCGACCCCGGCGGAGCGGTCGTGGCTGAACGGTGGTTCGCCGACCAACGGTTTCCTGGCCAACAGTGCGAGCGGCCCGTTCGAGTCGTTCTACAAGGGGATCGCCGGTGACGGCTGGGCGGACTGGCTGTTCATGGCCGGCCTGCTCGGTATCGGCGTGGCGCTGTTGCTGGGTGTCGGTATGCGGATCGCCGCGGGCGCCGGGGCG
>DASWTI010000441.1:0-4776 GCA_036402215.1 Pseudonocardiaceae bacterium | reverse complement strand
CGCTGCCGGAGCTCCCGGCCCCGGGCCTGCCGCCGTTGCTGCCGCCGCTGCCGAACCTGCCGCTGCTGCCGGAGGTGCCGTTCCCGCCGCTGCCGGGCCTGCCGGGGCTGCCCGGCCTGGAGCCGCCGCCGGGCCAGGAGCAGCCCATGCCACCGCTGCCCGTGGCCCCTGGTACCGGCCAGCGGGTGCTGCCGGCCGGCGAGGGTGAGGTGGCGCCCGAGGTCACCAGCGACCTGACGATGGACAGCCTCGACCTCACCGGGCTCGTCTACGACGGCATCGTGGAGCTGCCCACGGCCGCCGGGGGCACGGTGCGCGCGCTGCGCTTCAGCATCTCCGCGTTCGCCGCCAAGGACCTGGACCTGGCCGTGCCCACGGCGACCGGCCGTCGCCTGCTGCTGGACCACCGGCCGGAGGAGAGCGTGGCCGCCACCGACGTCACGCTGGACTGCACGTCGTTCTCGCTCGCCCCGTACGGGCTGCAGCCGGTGACGTTCACCGTTGACGAACCACCGCCGCCGGCGCTGGTGCTCGCCACACTCTCCGCCTCCGGGGTGGACATCGACCTGGTGACGATCGGCCTCGGCACCTTCACGGTGCCCGGCGCCTCGGCGGTCGTCCCCGGCCACAGCGGCAACGGCGGCGACACCGACGACACCGGCCGGGACCCCGCGCCCACCGAGTCCTGACCCGCCCGGACGGTGTACGGGCTCAGGAGGAGGTGGCCGCCTTGGGCTCGGCCCCGGCGGCAGCCGGGTGGGGCTCCGCGTCCTCCGTGACCGGCTCGGTCGAGGCGGACGTGCCCGCGTCGGAACGGGCCGCGCCGTGCTCCCGGTTGCGGCGCGGGCCCAGGCGCAGCGGGTCGGGGCGCACCAGCGACACGGCGGCCAGCACGGACACCGCCGCCACGCCCAGCAGGTACAGCGGGTCGTACATGGCGCCCTCGCCGGACGGGTAGGCCACCAGCACGAGCCAGACCGTGGCCGCCACCGAGGCGACCAGGGCCGGCCGGCGCCACGGCATCGCGGCGGCCAGGGCGAGCGACCAGGTGAGGTACCAGGGCAGCATCGCCGGCGACAGGATGGCCAGGAAGAACAGCACGATCGCCGCGCGGCGCACCGCGTCGGTGCCGCCCTCGCGGGCCAGCCACCACTGCCGGACGGCGATCACGGCCAGCACCACGCCGCCGAGCACCCGCATGATCGTGATCGGGACCATCTGGTCGACGTCCACGAACAGGTTGAGGATGCCGGACACGAGCTGGCCGACGCCGGTCGGCGCGGACAGCCAGTTCACGATCATGGACGGCGCGGACAGCGCCGGGACCCAGCCCAGGTCGAGCCCCGCCACCAGCGTGATCGCGGTGAACAGCGACAGGAAGATGCCCAGGCTCGCGGCGAGCGCCTTGACGAAGCGCACCAGCGGGCTGCCCGGCAGCCGCGACGCCCAGATCCACACCAGGAACGGCAGCGCGGCCGCCGCGGAGATCTTGATGGCGGCGGCGATCGTCACCAGCACGATGCCCAGCGCGTGCCGCCGCTCCAGCGTGAACAGCACGCCGCAGGCCATGAAGCCGATCAGCAGGATGTCGTTGTGCGGGCCGCCCACCAGGTGCACCACGGTCATCGGGCTCGCCGCGGCCAGCCAGAGCGCCACCGGCAGCCGCCCGCCGAGGTGGCGGACCAGGCCGGGCAGCGCCCGGCACAGCATGACCAGGCCGAGGAGCAGCAGCAGCCGCATGGCGATGACGCCCAGGATCAGCCCGTCGCCCGTGATCCAGTACGTGCCCTTGGCCAGCAGCATGAACAGCGGCCCGTACGGCGCCGGCGTGTTCTGCCAGAAGTAGTGCACGTTCTCCGCGACCACCGCGTCCGGCAGCGCCTCCGGCCCGTAGTCGTACGGGTTGAGCCCGTTCAGCGCGAGCGCGCCCTGCGACAGGTAGCTGTAGACGTCACGGGTGAACAGCGGCGGCGCCAGCAGCAGCGGCGCGATCCAGGCCCCGGTGGCGATCAGCACGCCGCGTGAGCCGACCCGCTCGGCGAGCACCCCGCGGCCGAGCCGCACCCAGGCCCACAGCATCAGGAAGAACCCCGCGTACACCACCAGCGTCGCCAGGTCGCGCCCGTGCCCGTAGCGGATCCAGGAGAACGGGCTGCCGGCGATGAGCGGGTCGCGCACCAGCACGCCGCCGGCACCGATCGCGCCGATCGCGAGCAGCACGGCGCCGACGGTGCCGAGGGCGATGGTGCGGCGGGGCAACGGCGCGGGGGCGGTCGGGGCCGCCCCGGCATCGTGTCCGCGACCGGTCGACGGGGCGTCCGCGGCGGACTCGTCGACCGGTGATCGGGGCGGGTACGGGGCTGAAGGCATGACCGTCCCATGGTGGCATATCGGCCGGACGGGTGAGCGCCGTGGGCCGCCGTGGTGACCGCGTCGTGACCGACACGCCGGAGCCCTTTCCGGCGCCCCCGCGCCGGTCCGTCCGGTGACCGCACACGGCTGTTCGGCCACCCCGCGTGGCGATACCGTCCGCGCATGACGCAGCGGCTCACCCGGGGCACCTACCTGGGCTATGCGGTCGGCTCGATCGGCACGGCGGCGTTCGGCACGGTCCCCGGCCTGCTGCTGCTCTACTACCTGACCGACGTCCTGGGCGTCACGGCCGCGCTCGCCGGCCTCGTGGTGTTCGCCCCCAAGGCATGGGACGTGCTGGTCAACCCCTACCTGGGCAGCCTGTCGGACCGGACGGAGAGCCGCTGGGGTCCGCGCCGGCCGTGGATGCTGGGCGGCGCGCTCACGCTGCCCGTGCTGTTCGTGCTGATGTTCGCCGGGCCCGGCTCGCCGCCGGGTCTCGCGGCGCTCTGGGTGGCCGCCACGTTCCTGCTGGCGGCCACCGCGTTCGGCGCGTTCCAGGTGCCGTACGTGGCGCAGCCCGCGGAGATCACCGACGACTACGACGAGCGCGCCACGCTGATGTCCTGGCGGGTGGCGTTCCTCGCCGTCGGCATCCTGGTGGCCGGGGCCGGCGCGCCCGCCGTGGTGGACCTGGCCGGCGGCGGCCGCACCGGGCACCTCTGGATGGGCGTGTTCGTCGCCGGCCTGCTGCTGCTCGGCCTGCTCGGCGCCACCGTCGGCACCCGCCGCGCGCCGACCCTGGTGCGCGCCACCAGCGAGGGTTCGCTGCTCGCCGCGCTGCGCGTGGCCCGCGGCCACCGGCCGTTCCTGGTGCTGCTCGCGGTCTTCGTCGTGCAGGCGCTGGCCACCGGCACGATGCTGGCGGGTGTGCCGTACTACGCCCGCTACACCCTCGGTGAGACGGGCGCGAACACCGTGCTGTTCGCCTGCCTGGTCGGGCCCGCGGTGCTGGTGATGCCGCTGTGGCTGCGCGCCGCCCGGCGGCTCGGCAAGCGCCGCGGGCTGACCCTGGCGAGCGCGCTGTTCGCCGCCGGGGCGGCGCTGCTGGTGCTCGGCGGCGCGGTGCCGGACGTGGTGGTGTTCCTGCTGGTGGCGCTCATCGGCGTCGGCTACGCGGGCATGCAGATGTTCCCGCTGGCCATGCTGCCGGACACCATCGCGGCGGACGCCGAGGCCTCCGGGCGGCGGCGCGCCGGCGTCTTCACCGGCGTCTGGACGGCCGCGGAGACGCTCGGCCTGGCCGTCGGCCCGGGGCTGCTCGCGCTGCTGCTGGCGATCGGCGGCTACGTGTCCAGCACGGCCGGCCAGGTGGTCGCCCAGCCGGACAGCGCGCTGCTCGCGGTGCGCCTCGGTTTCAGCCTGCTGCCGGCCGTGCTGGTACTCGCCACGCTGCCGCTGGTGCGGCGTTATCCCGACCCGGTCCGGCGTGAGGAGGTGGCGGCGTGACGGCGCTCGCCGAGGACGGTGTGCCCGCCGAGGAACTGCTGGCGCGGCTCGACGAGCTGCGCTCGGCGGACCTGCCGACGCACGGCGGGTCGGTGATGGCCTACGTGTACGACAGCGGGGTCGCCACCCTCGACGCCGTGGCCGCGGCCGCCCAGGAGCGCTTCCAGTGGACGAACGCCCTGGACCCCACGGCGTTCCCCAGCGTGGCGGTGCTGGAGAACGAGGTGGTGCGCGCCGTGGCGTCCCGGCTCGGCGGCGGGCCGGACACGGCCGGCACCTTCACCTCCGGCGGCACCGAGAGCTGCCTGCTGGCCGTGCTCGCCGCGCGCGAGCGCTCGCTGTCCGCGCAGCCCGAGCTGGTGCTGCCGGCCACCGCGCACGCCGCGTTCCGCAAGGCCGCGCACCTGTTCCGGCTGCGCGTGGTGGACGTGCCGGTGGACCCGCTGACCGGCGCCGTGCGGCCGTCCGACGTGGCCGGCGCGATCACCACCGACACCGCCCTCGTGGTGGTGAGCGCGCCGTCCTACCCGCACGGCGTGCTGGACCCGGTGCCCGAGGTCGCCGCGCTGGCCGCCGAGCAGGAAGTGCCGTGCCACGTGGACGCCTGCATCGGCGGCTGGGTGCTCGCCTTCCTGGACGACGCGCCGCCGTTCGACCTCTCGGTGCCCGGCGTCACCTCGCTGTCGGTCGACCTGCACAAGTACGGCTACGCACCCAAGGGCGCCTCCGTGCTGCTCACCGCTGACGCCGCGCTGCGCCGCGCGCACTACTTCGTCTCCGCGGACTGGCCGGGATACCCCGTGGTGAACCCGACCCTCGCCGGCACCCGGCCGGCTGGCCCGCTCGCCGCGGCCTGGGCCACGCTGCGGCTGCTCGGCGGCTCCGGCTACCGGCGCCTCGCGACGGCCGCGCGCG
>DASWTI010000440.1:0-1922 GCA_036402215.1 Pseudonocardiaceae bacterium | reverse complement strand
GCGCTCATCGCCGCCCTCGGCGGCCTGGCGTTCTGGACGGCCCGGCGCCGCGGCGCCAGGCTGGAGGAATGACGGGCGCCGGTCGCGCCGCGGCGCTGCACCCCGGCGCCTGGTGGCTCTGGGCGCTCGCGCTCGGCACGGCGGCCAGCCGCACCACGAACCCGCTGCTGCTCGGGCTGGTCCTGGCGGTCACCGGGTACGTGGTGTCGGCGCGCCGGACGAACAGCCCGTGGGCCAGGGCGTACGGGGTCTTCCTGCGCCTCGGGCTGCTCGTCATCGCCCTGCGCACGCTGTTCCACGTGGTGTTCGGCGGCACCTACGGCAGCACGGTGCTCGTGACCCTGCCGCAGCTGCCGCTGCCGGACGCCTTCCGGGGCATCCGGATCGGCGGCCCGGTCACCGCCGAGGGCCTGGTCGCCGCGCTCTCCGACGGCCTGCGGCTGGCCGTGCTGCTGGCCTGCGTGGGCGCGGCGAACGCCCTGGCCAACCCGCGGCGGCTGCTCCGCTCCATGCCGGCCGCGCTGTACGAGGTGAGCGTCGCCGTGGTGGTGACGCTCACCGCCGCGCCGCAGCTCATCACCAGCGCCCGCCAGGTGCACCGGGCGCGGCGGCTGCGCGGCGACGCCTCCCGCGGCCCGCGCGCCGTGCGGACGGTGCTGGTGCCCGTGCTGCAGGACGCGCTGGACCGTTCGCTCGCCCTCGCCGCGGCCATGGACTCCCGGGGCTACGGCCGCACCGCCGGGGTGCCGCGCGCGGTGCGGCGGGCCACCGGGGCGCTGCTGCTCACCGGGCTGCTCGGCGTGTGCGTCGGCGTCTACGGCCTGCTCGACGCCGGCTCGCCCGCGGTGATCGGCGTGCCCACCCTGGCGGCCGGCGCGTTGCTCGCGGCGGGCGGCCTGCTGCTCGCCTCACGCCGCGTCCCGCGCACCCGCTACCGCCCCGACCGCTGGCGTACCCGCGAGGCCGTGGTGGTGTCGTCCGGCCTGGCCGCCGTGGCCGCCGTGCTGCTGGCCGGGGCGCTCGGTGAGCCCGCGCTGGTGCCGCCCACCGCGCCGCTGGCCTGGCCGACGCTGCCGCTGCTCCCCGCGGCCGGGCTGCTCGTCGCGCTGCTGCCGGCCTGGGCGGCGCCCCCACCGGAGGACGGCTCGTGATCACCTTCGACGACGTCACCGTCACCTACGCCGGGGCCGCCCGGCCCGTGCTGCGCGGTGTCTCGCTGGACGTCCCGGAGGGCGAGCTGTGCCTCGTCGTCGGGCGCACCGGCTCCGGCAAGTCCACGCTGCTCGGCGCGGTCAACGGCCTGGTGCCGCACTTCACCGGCGGCACCCTCGCCGGCCGCGTCACGGTGGACGGCCGCGACACCCGCACGCACCCGCCGCGCGAGCTGGCCGACGTGGTGGGCGTGGTCGGCCAGGACCCGGTGGCGGGCTTCGTCACCGACCGGGTGGAGGACGAGCTCGCGTACGCCATGGAGTCCATCGGCCTCGCGCCGCCGGTGATGCGCCGCCGCGTGGAGGAGACGCTCGACCTGCTCGGCCTCGCCGACCTGCGGGCCCGTCCGCTCGCCACGCTGTCCGGCGGGCAGCAGCAGCGGGTGGCCATCGGCGCCGCGCTCACCGCGCACCCCAGGGTGCTGGTGCTGGACGAGCCGACGTCCGCGCTCGACCCGGGCGCCGCCGAGGAGGTGCTGGCCGCGCTGCACCGGCTGGTGCACGACCTCGGCATCACGGTGCTACTGGCCGAGCACCGGCTGGAGCGCGTGGCGCAGTTCGCCGATCGCGTGGTCTGGCTGCCCGGCGGGGCCGCCGCACCCGAGACGGGCGAGGTCGGCCCGGTTCTGGCGCGCACCCCGGTGGCGCCGCCGGTGGTGCGGCTCGCCGCGCTGGCCGGCTGGGAGCCGCCGCCGGTCTCGGTGCGCGAGG
>DASWTI010000439.1:0-1694 GCA_036402215.1 Pseudonocardiaceae bacterium | reverse complement strand
CGGCGGCTCAGGTACTCCTCGATGCCGCCCGGCAGGTGCGTGACGCGGCCGTCGCCGAGCAGCGCCACCACGGTGTCACACACCCGTTCCACCAGGTACCGGTCGTGCGAGACCACCACGAGCGTGCCCGGCCAGCCGTCGAGCAGCCGCTCCAGCTGCTGCAACGTGTCGATGTCCAGGTCGTTCGTCGGCTCGTCCAGCAGCAGCACGTTGGGCTCGGCCATGAGCAGCCGGGTGAGCTGCAACCGCCGCCGCTCGCCGCCGGACAGGTCGGACACCGGGGTGCGCTGCCGGGCCGGGGAGAAGCCCAGCCGCTCGGCGAGCTGGGAGGCGGACAGCTCCGCCTTGCCGAGGGTGACGAACCGCGCCACCTCCTCGACGGCCTCCAGGACGCGCATCGACTCCGGCAGGTCGGTCAGCTCCTGCCGCAGGTACGCCAGGTGCACGGTGGCGCCCTGCACGCGGCGGCCGGAGGCGGGCACGGCGTCGCCGGCGAGCAGGCGCAGCAGCGTGGTCTTGCCGGAGCCGTTGACCCCGACGATGCCGATCCGGTCGCCGGGGCCGACCCGCCAGGTCACCCGGTCCAGGAGCGTGCGGTCGCCGACCCGCGCGGTGACGTCCTCCAGCTCCAGCACGGTGCGGCCGAGGCGGCGGCGGGCGAACGCGGTGAGCTCCACGGTGTCGCGCGGCGGCGGCACGTCGGCGATGAGCGCCTCGGCGGCCTCGATGCGGAAGCGCGGCTTGGAGGTGCGGGCCGGGGCGCCGCGGCGCAGCCAGGCCAGCTCGGTGCGCGCCAGGTTGCGTCGGGTGGCCTCCGCGGACTCGGCCTGCCGGGCGCGCTCGGCGCGGGCGAACACCCAGTCCGCGTAGCCGCCCTCGTACTGCTCGACCCTGCCGTCCACGACCTCCCAGGTGCGCGAGCACACGGTGTCGAG
This sequence comes from Pseudonocardiaceae bacterium, assembly GCA_036402215.1. GTDB lineage: Bacteria > Actinomycetota > Actinomycetes > Mycobacteriales > Pseudonocardiaceae > DASXTS01. The sequence goes on along the minus strand of DASWTI010000439.1, from coordinate 759 downwards.
GAACCAGCGGTCGTGGGTGACGACCACGGTGGCGCAGCGGCGGGTCAGCAGGTGGTCGGCGAGCCAGCGCACGCCCTCGATGTCCAGGTGGTTCGTCGGCTCGTCCAGCAGCACCAGGTCCAGCTCGCCGACGAGCGCCGCGGCCAGCGCCACCCGGCGGCGCTCACCGCCGGACAGCCCGGCGACGTCACGGTCCAGGCCAACGGAGTGCAGCCCCAGGCCGTCGAGCACGGAGCGCACGTGCCGGTCCGCGGCCCACTCGTGCACCGCGCCGCCGCGCCAGCGGGCCAGCGCCACGTCGCCCACGGTGGCGCCCCCGGGCAGCTCGTCGCGCTGGGTCACCACCGCCATCCGCAGCGAGCGGGCGTGGCTCACCCGGCCGCTGTCCGGCGGCTCGATGCCGGCCATGACCTCCAGCAGCGTGGTCTTGCCGCCGCCGTTGACGCCGAGCACGCCGATCCGGTCGGACGCGCCGACGCCGAGCGAGACCCCGGCCAGCAGCGGGCGTACGCCGTAGGACTTGCCGACCGTCTCCAGGTTGACCAGGTTCGCCGGTGGCATCAGGCGTGCGCGCCTTCCCGCGGGTCGAAGGGCGGCGGCACCGGGCGTGGTGGCGAGTCGTCCACGACGCGGGCGCCGGGCACCGGGCCGTGCGCCACCCGCACCGTGCGGCAGACGCCGGCGCCGGCCAGCTCGGCGGCGACCCGCACGGCGTCGTCGGCGTCGGCGCACAGGAACGCGCACGTCGGGCCGGAGCCG
>DASWTI010000438.1:0-6770 GCA_036402215.1 Pseudonocardiaceae bacterium | reverse complement strand
GCAGCCGCAGCACGGCCGGGCCGCCGCCGAGGGCGCCGAGCAGCGCCGGCAGCGGGTGGCCGGGCGGCACGTCGTCGCGGTACGCCAGCACCAGCACGGCCGGCAGCCCACGCACCCGCCGCGCCACGTGGCGCACTACGTCGAGCGAGGCGTCGTCGGCCCAGTGCAGGTCGTCGACCACCACCACGGCCGGCCGCACGAGCGCGCCGAGCAGCGCGTCGATGGCGCCGTCGCGGTCCGCGCCGCGCAGCGCCGGCAGCGCCACCGCCATGTCCCGGAAGGGCCCCAGGGTGCGTGGCGTGGACAGCGCGTCGCACGCTCCCGCGTACACCCGCACGCCGGGCGGCAGCCCCGCGGTGAACGCCCGCAGCAGCGCCGTCTTGCCGATGCCGGCCTCGCCGGAGACCAGCGCCACGGCGCCGCTGTCCCGCCGCGCCCGGGCCACCGCCGCGTTCAGCTCCGCGAGCTGACCCCGGCGCTCCACCAGCTCAGCGCGCTCCACCCGCCGCTCCCTCCCGCACCGCGTCCCGTCTACTGAGGCGCGGCGCCACCCGGCGGATACCCGCGTGGCACGATCACAGGTGCGATGACGTCCACCGACACCCTCACCGGCCGGCTGCCGGCGACCCCCGACCCCGACGAGTTGTTCGCGGCGTTCGCCGGCTGGGCGGAGGAACGCGGCCTCTCGCTGTACCCGACGCAGGTCGACGCGCTCATCGAGGTGGTCAGCGGCTCGAACCTGATCCTGGCCACGCCGACCGGCTCCGGGAAGAGCCTGGTCGCGACGGGCGCGCACTTCACGGCGATGGCGAACGGCACGCGTTCCTTCTACACCGCCCCGATCAAGGCGCTCGTCTCGGAGAAGTTCTTCGCGCTGTGCGACGTGTTCGGCGCCGAGAACGTGGGGATGCAGACCGGCGACGCGAGCGTCAACGACGGCGCGCCGATCGTCTGCTGCACCGCGGAGATCCTGGCGAACCTGGCGCTGCGCGAGGGCGCCGCGGCCGACGTCGGCCAGGTCGTGATGGACGAGTTCCACTTCTACAGCGAGCCGGACCGCGGCTGGGCCTGGCAGGTGCCGTTGCTGGAGCTGCCGCGGGCCCAGTTCGTGCTGATGTCGGCGACGCTCGGCGACGTGAGCCGCTTCGAGGCGGACCTGACGCGGCGCACCGGACGGCCCACGGCCGTGGTGACGTCGGTGGAGCGCCCGGTGCCGCTGGAGTACCGGTACTCGATGGACCCGTTGCAGGAGACGATCGAGAAGCTGCTCGCCGACCGCCGCGCGCCGATCTACGTCGTGCACTTCACCCAGGTCGAGGCGCTGGAGCGGGCGCAGGCGCTGACCAGCATCAACGTGTGCACGCGCGCCGAGAAGGACGCGATCGCCCGGCTGATCGGCGACTTCCGGTTCACCGCGGGGTTCGGCAAGCAGCTGTCCCGGCTGGTGCGGCACGGCATCGGCGTGCACCACGCCGGGATGCTGCCGAAGTACCGGCGGCTGGTGGAGCAGCTCGCGCAGGCCGGGCTGCTCAAGGTCATCTGCGGCACCGACACGCTCGGCGTGGGCATCAACGTGCCGATCCGCACGGTGCTGTTCACCGCGCTCAGCAAGTACGACGGGACGCGGACCCGGCTGCTCAAGGTGCGCGAGTTCCACCAGATCGCCGGGCGGGCCGGGCGCGCCGGGTTCGACACCGAGGGCACCGTGGTGGTGCAGGCGCCGGAGCACGTGATCGAGAACGAGCGGGCGCTGATCCGGGCCGGTGACCCGAAGAAGCGGCGCAAGGTGGTGCGCCGGCAGCCGCCGCAGGGCTTCGTCTCGTGGGGCGAGCCGACGTTCGACCGGCTGCGCACCTCGGAGCCGGAGTCGCTGGTGTCGAGCTTCACGGTGACGCACGCGATGCTGCTCAACGTGATCGCGCGCCCCGGCGACGCGTTCACCGCCATGCGCTCGCTGCTGACCGACAACCACGAGGAGCGCCCGGCCCAGGTCCGGCACATCCGGCGCGCCATCGCCATCTACCGGGCGTTGCTCGCCGCCGGCGTGGTGGAGCGGCTGGACGAGCCGGACGAGACCGGCCGGACCGTGCGGCTGACCGTGGACCTGCAGCTCGACTTCGCGCTCAACCAGCCGCTGTCACCGCTCGCGCTGGCCACCATCGACCTGCTGGACCGTGACGACCCGTCGTACCACCTGGACGTGCTGTCCGTCATCGAGTCCACGCTGGACAACCCGCGGCAGATCCTGTCCGCGCAGCAGTACCGGGCCCGCGGCGAGGCCGTCGAGCAGATGAAGGCCGACGGCATCGAGTACGAGCAGCGGATGGAGCTGCTGGAGTCCGTGACGCACCCGCGGCCGCTGGCCGACCTGCTGGAGCACGCGTACGAGGTGTACCGGCAGGGGCACCCGTGGGTCGCCGACCACGAGCTGGCGCCCAAGTCGGTGGCGCGTGACCTGTACGAGCGCGGCCTGACGTTCACCGAGTACGTGACGTACTACCAGCTCGCGCGGTCCGAGGGCCTGGTGCTGCGCTACCTGGCCGACGCCTACAAGGCGCTGCGGCAGACGGTGCCGGAGGACGCGCGCACCGAGGAGCTGACGGACCTCATCGAGTGGCTCGGCGAGCTGGTCCGGCAGGTGGACTCCAGCCTGCTGGACGAGTGGGAGAAGCTGCGCGAACCCGGGCCCGACGAGCCACGCGGGCGCCCGGCCGACACCCCGCCGCCGGTCACCGGCAACCAGCGGGCGTTCACCGTGCTGGTGCGCAACGCGCTGTTCCGCCGCGTGGAGCTGGCGGCGCGGCGGCGCTGGTACGAGCTGGGCGAGCTGGACGCCGCCGACGGCTGGGACGCCGAGGCCTGGCAGGAGGCGCTGGAGCCGTACTTCGAGGAGCACTCGGACATCGGCACCGGCCCGAACGCGCGCGGCCCGGCACGCCTGGTGATCACCCGCGGCGACGCCTCGTGGACGGTGCGGCAGATCCTGGACGACCCGGCAGGCGACCACGACTGGGGCTTCACCGCCGAGGTCGACCTCGCCGCCTCCGACGCCGAGGGCCACGCCGTCCTGCACATCACCGACGTCGGCCGCCTCTGACGTGTTCCACCCGTCCGGCGCAACCGGTGGCCGTCCGGCGCCTCAGCTCTGAGTACACCGCACCCGATCCGGTGACGCGCTGGCACCCGGTTGACGCATCGCCAGCGCATGATCACGGCAAGTAGCGTCGGCGCGGTGCGCATCGACGTGTTCACCGAGATCCAGGACCCGCGGCCGTGGGACGACGGCCACGAGCACCGGAGGTTCCGGCAGACCCTGGAGCAGGCGCGGCTCGCCGACGAGCTGGGGTACGGCTGCTGGTGGCAGGTCGAGCACCACGGCGCCGAGGAGTTCAGCCTGTCGTCGGCGCCGGAGCTGCTGCTGGCCGCCATCTCGCAGCAGACCGGCCGCATCCGCCTCGGCCACTCCGCGGTGCTCGCCCCCGGCCGGTTCAACCACCCGATCCGTGTCGCCGAGCGGGCCGCCACGCTGGACCACCTGAGCGAGGGACGGCTGGAGCTGGGCCTGACCCGCTCCACCATCCCGGAGTGGCGGCTGTTCGGCGTCGACCCGTCCGAGGCAGCCGCGCAGACCGCCGAGGCGTTCCGGATGATCCCGCGGATGTGGACGGAGGACCGGTTCTCCTACGCCGGCCCCAACTACACCATCACCGACGTGCCGATCCGGCCGCAGCCGTTCCAGCAGCCGCACCCGCCGCTCTGGCAGACCGCCGGCAGCCCCGCCTCCTTCGAGGACGTCGGCCGCCGCGGCGTCGGCGTGCTGGGCACCACGCTGTGGGAGCCACTGGAGCGGGTGCGCTCGATGATCGAGCTGTACCGCGGCGCGGTGGCCGGGTGCACCGACCCGGCCGGGCTGTTCGTCAACGACCAGGTGGCGTTCTTCACCTTCGTGCACTGCGCCGACACCGACGAGGAGGCCATGCGCAACGGCGCCGCCGCGGCCGCCGCCTGGTACACCGTGCAGGCCATGACGTTCTTCGAGGCCCGCGAGATGTTCCTCGAGGTCGCCGCCCGCCAGCAGGCGCTGCTCGACGCCCCCGACGGCGGCGGCCTCACCGGCGAGTTCCTCCGCGCCGAGGCCGCCCGCGCCGCCGGCCCCAACCGCGCCCAGATCGTCATCGGCCGCATCCTCTCCGGCGAGCAGGTCACCGACGACGAGGTGTTCGATGCCCTCCACGACCAGGACTCCCTCATCGTCGGCAGCCCCGAGACCTGCCGCCGCAAGCTCAAGGCCTACGCCGACCTCGGCATCGACCGCCTGATGACCTTCCAGCAGGTCGGCGCCCTCCCCCACGAGGCCGTCATGAAGAGCATGCGCCTGATCGGCGACCTCATCCCCGAGTTCGACTGCTGAGCGGCCCCCGCCGGACCCGCTACCGCGACGACGCGGTGCGGGCGGTGCGGCGGAGCCAGAGGAGGCCGAGCGGCGGGAGCACGAGGGGTACGAAGCCGTAGCCGGCGCCGTAGAACGACCACACGGTGGCGTCGGGGAACTCCTGCGGGACCACGATGCTCGCCGTGCCCACCACCAGCACGCCGGTGAGTTCGATGAGGACCGCGGCCAGGGCGAGGCGGCGGCCGCCGCGGGCCAGGGCGGCGGTGGCCACCACGTACACGACGGCGGCCACCGCGGACAGCAGGTAGGCCACGGGGGCGTCGCCGAAGCGGGTGCCGAGCTGGACGGCGGAGCGCGCGGTGGCGGCGACGGCGAAGATGGCGTAGACGGCGACGAGGACCCGGCCGGGGCCCGATCGCAGGGCCGGGTCAGGCATGGCCGGCCCAGAGCTGGTCGAGGCGCAGCACGAGCACCGGCACCGTGAGGCAGGCGACGGCGAGCACGGCGGGGCCCCAGCGGCTGCGCTCGGTGACCGCCCACCAGGCGCCGATGGGCAGTACCAGGACGGCGCCGAACAGGTAGCCGGCGAAGGTCACGCCGTGCACCGGACGGTCGGTGCCGGCCAGCGCGACCAGGCCGGCGACGGTCTGCACGAGCAGCGCGACCTCCACGACGGCGAGCACGCCGAGCAGCGTCAGGAGCTGCCGGCCGGCGGGCCGGTCGCGCACGGACAGCACCAGCGCCCACCCCCCGGCGAGCGTGGTGACGACGGCGACCACCACCGGCAGCACGGGGATCACGGGCTCACCACGGGGAGACGGGCCGGGCCGGCGAGGGAGACGGGGACCACGCGCCCAGTGTCGCGGTGATCCAGCGGCGCGTGTCCACCGGGTCGATCACGTCGTCGATCTCGAACAGGGAAGCGGCGTTGAGCGCGGCGCCGTGCTCGTACGCGGCGCGCACCAGCTCGTCCAGCCGCGCGGCCCGCTCGGCGGGGTCGGCCACGGCGTCCAGCTCGCGGCGGAAACCCAGCCGCACGGCGCCCTCCAGGTTCATCGCGCCGAACTCCCCGGTCGGCCAGGCCACGGTGGCCAGCGGCACCCGCAGCGACCCACCGGCGAGCGCCATGGCGCCCAGCCCGTACGCCTTGCGCAGCACCACCACGCACAGTGGCACCCGTAGCCGGGCCCCGGTGACGAACAGCCGCCCGAAGTGGCGCACGGTGGCGGTGCGTTCGGCGTCCGGCCCGACCAGGAACCCCGGGGTGTCGCACAGCGAGAGCACCGGCAGCCCGTGCGCGTCGCACACCGTCAGGAACCGCGACGCCTTGTCCGCGGCGTCGGCGTCCAGTGCGCCGCCGAGGTGCGCGGGATCGCTGGCCAGCACGCCGATCGGCCGTCCCTCGACGCGGGCCAGCGCGGTCACCGCCGCACGCCCGTACCCCGCGCGCAGCTCCAGCACGGAGCCGGTGTCGGCGAGCGTGCCGAGCACGGCGCGCACGTCGTACGGCCGCGTCCGGTCGGCCGGCACCGCGTGCCGCAGCGGCCGCTGGTCGCCGCACTCCCACGCCGGCCCGGCGGTGGGGGTGGCAGCCGCCGCGGCGGTGGGGGTGGCGCGCCCCAGGTACCCCAGGTACCGGCGCGCCACGTCGACGGCCGCCGCCTCGTCCGGCACCGCCACGTCCACCACGCCGTTGGGCACCTGCACGGACAGCGGCCCGATCTCGTCCGGCCCGTACTCGCCGAGCCCGCCGCCGGAGATCATCGCCGGGCCGCCCATGCCGATCGAGGCGTCCTCGGTGGCGATCACCACGTCGCAGCAGCCGAGCAGCGCCGCGTTGCCCGCGAAGCACCGCCCGGACACCACGCCGATCAGCGGCACCACGCCGCTCAGCCGGGCGAACAGGTGGAACGCCGGCACGTCGAGCGCCGCCACCACCGGCACGTCGGTGTCGCCGGGCCGCCCGCCGCCACCCTCGGCGAACAGCACGACCGGCAGCCGCAGCCGCTCGGCCAGCGCGAACAACCGGTCCTTCTTGCGGTGGTTGTACGCGCCCTGGGTGCCGGCGAGCACCGTGTAGTCGTAGGCGAGCACGACGCAGCGCACGCCGCCGACCTCGCCGATGCCGGCCACCAGCCCGTCCGCCGGGGTGCGTTCGATCAGCTCGCCGAGCGGCCGCCGGGTGCGCTGCGCGGCGACCACCAGCGGCCCGTACTCGACGAACGTGCCCACGTCGCACAGGTCGGCGATGTTCTCCCGGGCGGTGCGGCGTCCGGTGGCGTGCCGCCGCGCCACCGCCTCCCGCCGGGCGTCGTCGAGGCCCAGCGCGTGCCGCCGGTGCACCTCGTCCAGCGCGGGCGGCACCTCGTCCGGGCCG
>DASWTI010000437.1:0-6410 GCA_036402215.1 Pseudonocardiaceae bacterium | reverse complement strand
GCCGACGACGTGGAGGGCCGCCCGGCCGCCCCGGCCCGCCTCGGGCCGTGCCTGCACGGGGCCTGGGCCGGCGCCGGCGGCGGCTACCTGCGCTCCTGCGACGGCGGACCGGCGGTGCCCGGCAACCTGCGCGACGCGGAGGCCCTGGTGCGGCCCGTGTTCCGGCTGAACCGCAACTCCATCGTGCTCAACGACCTGGCCAACGGCGCCGTCTGGGACCTGTCCACGCAGCGCAAGGTGGACGACTGGTCGTCGGTGAAGCCGCCGCCGGTGATCGACGACAGCGACCGCGAGCAGGACGACCAGCAGGACGACCTGCGCGACCAGCCGCCGAAGGCGGTGGACGACACCCTCGGCGCCCGGCCGGGCCGGACCACCGTGCTGCACGTGCTGGACAACGACTCCGACCCGGCCGGCGACATCCTGTCCATCTCGGCGATCAGCGTGCCGGAGGGCAGCCCCGCCACCCTCGCCATCGCGCCCGACGCGCAGACCGTGCAGGTCACGCTGCCGCCCGGCGACGCGGTGCCGGACCTGGCGTTCGGCTACACGATCGACGACGGCCGCGGTCTCACCGCCACCGCCGCGGTCAACGTGCGGGTGCGTTCCCAGCAGGAGAACGAGCCGCCCGCGCTGCGCGAGGGCCACCAGCCGCTGCCGCACACCGTGCCGGCCGGCGGCAGCGTGTCGCTGCCGGTGCTCACCGAGTGGCGCGACTTCGACGGTGACCCCGTGGTGCTGGTCGAGGCGAGCGCCCCGGCCGGCTCGGTGACCACCACGGCCACCGGCTTCGTCGGCTTCACGGCGCCCCTGGAGCCCGGCCGGCAGAGCCTCACCTACCGCGTGTCCGAGGGCCGGGGTGACCCGGTCGAGGCCGCCGTGGACGTCACCGTGCAGCCGCTGGACGCCACCCCGGTGGCCGCCGTGGCGCAGCCCGACGTGGCGCGCGGCCAGGTCGGCCGCCCGGTGACGATCCGCCCGCTGGACAACGACCTGCCCGGCTCCGACCCCACCGACCCGGACGCCGTGGTGGCGCTCGCCGGGGAGCTGGCCATCCCGCAGGACGCCACGCTGGTCACCGACGTCGGCGCGGGCACCGTGACCCTCACGCCGTCGCGGCCCGGCCCGTTCCTGCTGGAGTACGGGGTGGCGTTCGGCAACGCCCCGTACGCCACCGGCGCGATCCGGGTGGACGTGGCGGCCGCCCCGGCGTCCCCGCAGCCGCCGGTCGCGGTGCCGGACAGCGCCGTGCTGCACGCCCAGGTGCCGGCCACGGTCGACGTGCTGGCCAACGACTTCAGCCCGTCCGGCGCGCTGCTCGCGGTGCAGACCGCGACGCCGGTGGCGGACAACGCCCAGGTGCAGGTGGCGATCGTGCGCGGCCGCTGGCTGCGGATCAACGCGCTGGTGCCGCAGATCGCGCCGAACCCGCAGGTGGTGCGCTACACGATCACCGACGGCGTGACCGGCCCGGTCACCGGCGAGGTCACCGTCACCCAGCTCGGGCCCCCGGCCGACGACACCCCGGTGCCCAAGGACGACCGGGCCACCGTGCGCGCCGGCGACACCGTGGCGATTCCCGTGCTGGACAACGACACCACCCCCAGCGGCAGCCCGATCACGTTGCGCGCCAACGTGTCCGGCGCGCCGGGCGTCGGCCGGCTGAACGTCACCGCGCAGTCCGGCGACCAGCAGGACGCCGGCACCGCCTACGTGTCCGGCCAGGTCGTGCGGTTCGTCGCGCCGGAGGCCGTGGACACCCCGCGCACCGTGGTCGTCGAGTACGTGGCGCAGAACCCGGGCGGCGACCAGGCCGTCGGGCAGGCGCACGTGACGATCAACCCGGCGCCCAGCGAGGCCGCGCCGAACAAGGCGCCCGCGCCGAGCCAGGTGGACGCCCGCGTGGTGGCCGGCAGCACGGTGGTGATCCGGGTGCCGGTGACCGGCGCCGACCCGGACGGCGACTCGGTGACCGTCACCGGCATCGGCTCCGCCGCGCAGCTCGGCCGCGTCCTGGAGCTGGGCGCCGGATCCCTGACGTACCAGGCGTATCCGGCGAGCGCCGGCACCGACTCGGTGGTCTACCGGGTGACCGACCGCTACGGCCGCACCGGCGAGGCCACCATCCGGATCGCCGTGGTGCCGCCCGGTGAGCCGCAGCCGCCGGTCGCCGTGGACGACGTGGTGACCGCCGCGCCCGGCGCCCGGCTGAGCGTCGGCGTGCTCGGCAACGACCTGCTCGACCCGGACGCCCCGGCGACCGTCGAGCTGCTGGGCACCGACGAGGCCGAGCTGGACGACCGGTTCGTGCGGGTCACCGCGCCGGACGCCACCGGCGTGCCGCTCGTGGTGCTCTACTCGGTGACGAACGGCTTCGGCGACCCCGCGGTCGCCACCCTCACCGTGCGCAGCGAGGAGGGCCACAACATCCCGCCGACCGCGGGCGACGCCTCCGCCGAGCCGGAGCCGGACGCGGACACGGTGGACGTCGACCTGCTGGCCGGGGCGAGCGACCAGGACGGCCGCGCCGGCGAGCTGGAGATCAGCCGCGTGTACGACCCCGCGGCCCAGGTGCGCGGCGCCACCGTGACGCTGCCCGTCGGCGAGTTCCCGCGGGTGATCGCCTTCGAGGTGCGCGACGGCGACGGTGCCACCGCCGTCGGCCTGGTGCACGTGCCGGCCTCCGGCGCCGGCGCCCCGTACCCGCGGGCCGGCACCACGATCACCGTGCCGGCCGACGGCTCGACCACGGTGGCCGTCACCGACCACGTGGTGGACCCGGCCGGCAAGCCGCTCTCGCTCACCACGGCCGACCGCATCTGGGCCTCGCCCGCGGCGGGCCTGGAGGTGCGCGCCGAGGGCACGGGTTCCCTGGTGCTGACCGGCAAACCCGGCTACTCCGGCCCGGCCGCGATCACCTTCGAGGTGACCAACGGCGCCTCGCTCACCGACCCGGAGGCGAGCACCGCGGTGATCACGGTGCCGGTGCAGGTCGGCCCGGACACGCCCTTCCTGCGCTGCCCGGAGACGCCGCTGTCGGTGATCGCCGGCGGCGCGCCGATCAGCGTGGACGTCACGTCGCTGTGCCGGGTGTGGGTGCTGGACCGGGCCACCCTGGACGGCCTGCGCTACACCGGCTCCTGGGCGCAGGACCCGGGCGGCGTGGCGCTCGACGGCGGCGGCTCGCGCACGCTGCGGCTGGAGGCCACCGGCGCAGCGGTGCCGGGCAGCATGGGCGCCGTCGAGGTCGGCGTGCAGGGCTTCGAGGGCGTGTCCGCGCGGCTCGCCGTGCAGGTCCGCGCCGCGCCGGTGCCGTCGGTGAACCCGGTGACGGTGGACGGCGTGCGCGCGGGGGCCACCGCGGACATCGACATCGCGCCGTACGTGCGCTCCCGGCTGCGCGACCCGGACATCTCCGTGGTGCGGGTGACCCAGCTGGAGGGCATGCCGGCGAGCGCGTCCACGGCCGGCTCGCGGGTGCGGATCAGCCCTTCCGGCGGCTCCCACGGCGCTATGACATTTGGGGTCATCGTCACGGATGTGGCCGACCAGAGCCGCTCCGACCGGCACGCCACCGGCCTGGTGACGCTGCGCGTGCTCGGCGTGCCGGACGCCCCGGGCGCGCCCGCGCCCGGCCGCACCGTGCTGAGCCGCGTGGTCGAGCTGTCCTGGGCGGCGCCGGCCAACAACGGCGCGCCGATCGACCAGTACGAGGTGCAGTACGACGGCGGCAGCCAGGTGTGCCCGGCCTCGCCGTGCACGATCACCGGGCTGGACAACGGCACCGAGTACGTGTTCCGGGTGCGCGCGCACAACCTGGTCGGCTGGGGCGAGCCCTCCGCGCCGTCCGCGCCGGCCCGGCCGAACACGGTGCCCGGCGCGGTCACCGGCCTGGTCACCTCGGACCCGCGGGACGGCTCGCTGCGGCTGAGCTGGAACGAGCCGCCCAACGACGGCACCCCGGTGCAGCGCTACGAGGTGACCTGGACCGGCGGCGGCCGGCAGACCGTCACCGGCACGAGCGTCACGGCGACCGGCCTGGACAACGACAACCGCTATACGTTCACGGTGATCGCGGTGAACGCGCAGGGCCCCGGCCCGGCGGCCACCGTGGAGGGCCAGTCGGCCGGGCCGCCCGCGGCGCCCGCCGCGCCGACGTTCACCGCCACCAACCGGGCCGGCTCCTCGACCCGCGTGGCCGTGGTGTCCTGGACGGCGGTCGGCCCCAACGGCCCCGGCCCGACCACGTACACGCTGACCCGCAACGGCGCCACGGTGTGCGCCGACGTCACCGCCACCACGTGCTCCGACGACGGCATCGTCAACGACGGCACCATCTACACGTACACGGTGACCGCGTCCAACGCGATCGGCCACCGCTCGGCGCCGAGCCCCGGCGCGCGCATGGAGGCCACCGCCACGCCGGACCCGATCACCGGGTTCACCGCGCAGCCCACCGGCGTCGACGGCCAGGCCCGCATCCGCTACGACGTGGGCGCCTCGCACGGCAGCACGTCGATCGTCAGCTGCACCTGGAGCGGTGGCTCCTGCGGCGAGTGGACGCACGACCCCGGGGGCGAGGACGGCGTCAGCCGCCTGGTGAACGGCCTGCCGAACGGCACCGAGGTGGCGATCGGCCTGCAGGCCTGCAACGGCGGCAGCGGCAGCGACTCCTACGCCGGCAACCCGTGCAACACGGCGGTGAGCGCGCCGGTCACCACGTACGGGCCGCTGCGCGACCTGCAGATCACCACCTCGGCCGACGGCGAGTACGTCGACTTCACGGTGTCGGTCAACCCCAACGGCAAGGCCGCCACGGTGACCATCGAGACCAGCCGGCAGACCCAGACCTTCACCACGTGCGTGTGCGCGTGGAGCTGGAGCGGCCGTGACCAGGTCGGCTACAACAGCAGCGACACCATCCGGGTGACCGTGAGCGACCCCGGCCGCGCGCCGCTGACCGCCAGCCGGACCCAGAACACCGGACCGCCGCCACCTCCGCCGCCGTCGGTGTCGGTGGCCCGCGGCGGGCCGTGCGGCACGGCGTGCGCGTCCACCTGCACCGACCCGAGCTGCTCCTGGATCGTGGTGACCACGGCCAACTTCGGCGGCAGCGTCACGTGCACCTTCGACAGCGACCACGGCCCCGGCGGCTTCGTGAGCGAGACCTACGGACCGAACGAGTCACGGCAGTCCGGGAACTGGTACGGCTACCCGGGAACCAGGGTGTACGTGACGTGCGGCGGCGTGACCGGGACGAGCCCCCCGTGGTGACCCGCACCGTGACCGCCGAGGCGACCTACCGCAACCAGCACCAGAGGAACCGGACATGACGATCACCCAGCAGGACGCGGCGCTGTTCGCGCAGACCTTCGACCGCATGGTGCGCAACGTGTGCCAGGCGATCATCGGCAAGGAGCACGTGGTGCGCCTGGCCGTCACCTGCATGCTCTCCGAGGGCCACCTGCTGCTCGAGGACAACCCGGGCACCGGCAAGACCATGCTGGCGCGGGCGCTCGCGAACACCGTGCAGGGCACGCACTCCCGCATCCAGTTCACCCCGGACCTGCTGCCCTCCGACGTCACCGGCGTCGAGGTGTACAACCAGGAGAACCGGCGCTTCGAGTTCCGCCCCGGGCCGATCTTCCGGTCGATCGTGCTGGCCGACGAGATCAACCGCGCCTCGCCCAAGACCCAGTCGGCGCTGCTGGAGGTCATGGAGGAGGGCCGGGTCACGGTGGACGGCGTGCCGCACCCGGTGGAGCGGCCGTTCATGGTGATCGCCACCCAGAACCCCATCGAGCAGGCCGGCACCTACAAGCTGCCCGAGGCGCAGCTCGACCGGTTCCTGATGCGCACCAGCGTCGGCTACCCGGACCACAACGCCGCGGTGGCCGTGCTGATGGACGCCTCCCGCCGCGACCGGGCCACCGCCGTGCAGCCGGTGATCGCCCACCAGGCCGTCTCCCAGCTCGGCGCCGTCGCCGACCGGGTACACACCGACGTCTCGGTGATCGGCTACGTGAGCCACCTGGCCGAGGCCACCCGGGCGCACCGGCAGGTGCGGCTCGGGGTGTCGGTGCGCGGGGCGCTCGCCCACGTGCGGGCCGCCAAGACCTGGGCGCTCTCCCAGGGCCGCGCGTACATCACCCCGGACGACATCAAGGAGCTGGCGCTGCCGGTCCTGGCGCACCGCATCCTGCTCGACCCCGAGGCCGAGTTCGCCGGCGTCACCGTGGAGCAGGTGCTGGGCGAGGTGTTCGCCGAGGTGCAGCCCCCGGTCGAGCGCGTGGCATGACGAGCCCGGCAGGCACGGCGCCGTCGGCGCCGTCGGCACGGGCGGCGCGGGCGGCCGGCACGGCACGGCGCTCGGCCCGGGCCGTGGTGCGCGCCGTCCGCACCGCCCCCGT
>DASWTI010000436.1:0-2212 GCA_036402215.1 Pseudonocardiaceae bacterium | reverse complement strand
CGGCGACCGGGCCGAGCACCAGCTCCTCGGGCAGCGCGGCCAGCTCCCGGGCCAGCCGGGCGTGCTGCACCTCGGCGTCGCGCGCCGCGGCGAGGACCCGGCCGAGCCACCTCAGCTCGGCGGACAGCGCACGGGTGGCGTCGCGGTCGAGGACGCGCTTGTACACCCCCAGCGCGGTGCGCAGCCGCCGGCACGCCACCCGCAGCTGGTGCACGGCGTCCGGCCGGTCCAGCCGGACGCCGGTGTCGTGCGCCCGGATGGCGTCGGCCTGGGCGCGGACGTAGGCGAGCACCACGTCGCCCGCGCTCGACCCGCGGTGCGGGGCCGGCGGCGGATCCGGGCGGCGCACCCGGTCGCCGAGCAGCCGGGCGAGCTTGGACGGCCCACCGGCGGGGCGCGCGCCGGCCTCGTGCAGCGCGGCGTCCACCCGGTGCAGCGCGTCCGGGTCGGCGTCCGGGGCCAGCTCGGCCTCCAGCTCACGCCAGCCGTCGGGGGCCTCGCCGGAGCCGATGACCTCGGCGGTCACCTCGTCGTCGGAGATCAGCACGACCGGGCGGCCCTCGGGGTCACACAGCTCGCGTTCCGCGCGGCGGGTGCCGATCCGGGCCACCGGGGTCAGCTCGGCGCCGCCGGTGTGCGCGCGCAGCAGGGCGACGAGCGTCGCGGGCGGGCGGGCCTTGCCGCGGCCGAGCGGCATCCGCACCTCCTCGCGGACGCCGGGCGAGACCGGCAGCTTGGCGTGCCAGCCGGCGTCGGTGCCGCCGGTGCGGCGGCGCAGCGTGATACCGGCGGCGGCGAGCCGCAGGTCCTCGGTGTCGAAGTAGGTGGCGTCGAGCACGTGCTCGGCCGGCTCGCCGACGTGGGCGATCCCGGCCCCGGCCAGGTCGGGCAGCGTGAAGCCCCGTGGGGCCTCGTACTTGAGTTCGGTCTCGCGTACGACGTCGGGCACCGGCCCACTATCGCAGCGCGCGGCGCCGTCCGCTCGCCATGAACGCGCCGCCCACCAGCAGGACCAGGGCCACGGTGAGCGGCAGCCAGCCGATCACGTCCACCAGGGCGGCCAGCCACTGCTGGCCGCGCAGCACGGTCGTCACCACCGGGTCCCTGGCCGGGCCGTCGAACACGAACAGCCGCAGCTCGTACAGCCCGTAGTAGGTGACGTAGGCGCCGGCCAGCAGGACGAGCGCGCCGCCGATCCGCGGCACGTACGGCAGCGCCCGGCGCAGCACGCGCAGCACGCCGGTGCCGGCCAGCGCCAGGGCCACGGCGAGCACCCCGACGAGCAGGCCCATGCCGGCCGCGTAGGCGCCGTACGCGGCGAGCCCGGCGAACGGCTCCCCCGCCCGGAAGGTGCCGGCCGTCACCGCGAGGAACGGCGCCACCGTGCAGGACAGCGAGGCCACGGCGTACGCCGCCCCGTACAGCACCATCGAGCGCAGCCCGGTGGGCGCCGCGCCGCGTGGCCGGGGCAGCAGCAGCCCCAGCTCCCGGCCGGACAGCAGCCAGCCGCCGAGCGCCAGCAGCAGCACGCCGACCACCACGGTGAACGCCGGCAGGTAGCGGCCGGCCGAGGCGGTCAGCGGCGAGACCAGCAGGCCGAACGCGCCGAACACGGCCAGGAAGCCGATGGTCATCGCGGCCGTCGCGCCCAGCGCGCGGACCACGGCGACCCGGCGGTCGGCGAGCGCGGCCCGGTCCTCGCCGAGCACCACGAGCGTCAGGTACGCCGGCAGCAGCGCGAAGCCGCACGGGTTCACCGCCGCCACCAGCCCGGCGGCGAACGCGAACGCCAGCGTCTCGGTCACCCGCCCGCCGTCCCCGGCGCGGTGGCGGCCGCCGTCAGCGCGCCCAGCCGCTCGGTGAGCTGCTGGTGGCCGAGGGTGCCGCGCACCACTTCGACCGCGCCGTCCGCCGCGACGAAGGCGTACGCCGGCTGGTGCGTCACGCCGAACAGCCGCCAGACCGCGCCGTCGGCGTCGTCCAGGTTGGTGAACTCCAGCTCGTGGTCCGCCACGAACGCGCGCATCGCCTCGGCGCGGTCGTGCCCGGCCACGCCGACGAAGGTCACCGCGCCGGCGTGCTCCCGCGCGGCCCGGGCCACCTCGGGCGCCTCGCCGCGGCAGGTCGGGCACCAGGGCGTCCAGAACCAGAGCACGGCCGGCCGCCCGGCGAGCTCCGCGGAGTCGAACGCCGCGCCGTCGACCGTCCGGGC